>DATLZD010000072.1:0-50610 GCA_035574155.1 Dehalococcoidia bacterium
GGGCCCGGCTCGGAGCCGGGCCCGCCCCTTCGCCGCCTAGTACTCGGGGACGCGCTCTTTCTCCTTCTTCTCCGGCAGCTCCGCCACCAGGCAGTTGGTGGTCAGGACCATGGCGGCGATGCTGACGGCATTCTCGAGGGCGGAGCGGGTCACCTTCAGGGGGTCGATGATGCCCCGCTCCACCATGTCGCCGAACTCGTCCTTGGCGGCGTCGTAGCCGTGGCCCTTGGGCAGGCCACGCACCTTCTCGACGATGACGGAGCCGTCCTGTCCGGCATTGATGGCTATGCGGCGCAGGGGCTCCTCCAGGGCGCGACGCAGGATGCTCACGCCGGTCTGCTCGTCGGGGTCCTCCAGCTTGAGGCCGTCCAGGGCAGCCTGGGCGGCGATGAGGGCGACACCCCCGCCGGGCAGGATGCCCTCCTCCACGGCGGCGCGGGTGGCCTGCACGGCGTCCTCCACCCGGTGCTTCTTCTCCTTCATCTCCACCTCGGTGGCGGCCCCCACCTTGATGACGGCCACGCTGCCCGACAGCTTGCCCAACCGCTCCTGCAACTTCTCCCGGTCCCAGTCGGAGGTGGCCTCCTCCAGGGCCGCCTTGACGGAGCGGATGCGCTCCTGGATCTTCTCGGGCTCGCCCTTGCCCTCGATGATGGTGGTCTCCTCCTTGGTCACCACCACCTTGCGGGCGCGGCCCAGGTCCGACACCTGAACCGAGTCGAGGCGGCGGCCCAGCTCCTCGCTGATGACCTGGCCGCCGGTGACGGTGGCGATGTCGCCCAGGTTGTCCTTGCGCCGGTCACCGAAGCCAGGGGCCTTGACGGCGCAGGCGTTGAGGGTGCCCCGCAGCTTGTTGACCACCAGCGTGGCCAGGGCCTCCCCCTCCAGGTCGTCGCAGATGATGAGGACGTTCTTGGAGCCCGTCTGCAGGACCTTCTCCAGGGCGGGCAGGATGTCGTTCACCGAGGACAGCTTCTTGTCGGTGATGAAGATGTAGGGGTCCTCGATGACGCACTCCATCCGCTCGGGGTTGGTGATGAAGTAGGGGCTGATGTAGCCGCGGTCGAACTGGAAGCCCTGGACGTATTCGACCTCGGTCTTGATGCCCTTGGACTCCTCGACGGTTATGACCCCGTCCTTACCCACCTTCTCCATCACTTCGCCGATGAGCTCGCCGATCTCGGGGTCGTTGTTGGCGGAGATGGCCGCCACCTGGGCCATCTGCTGGCGAGTGGTGACGGGGATGGCCTGCTTCTTCAGCTCCTCCACCACGACCTGGGCGCCCTTCTCGATGCCCCGCTTGAGGGCCATGGGGTTGGCGCCGGCAGCCACGTTCTTGAGTCCCTCATGGACGATGGCCTGGGCCAGGACGGTGGCGGTGGTGGTCCCGTCACCAGCCACGTCGTTGGTCTTGGAGGCCACCTCCTTGGCGAGCTGGGCGCCGATGTTCTCGAAGGGGTCCTCCAGCTCGACCTCCTTGGCGATGGTGACGCCGTCGTTGGTGATGACGGGGGAGCCGAACTTCTTCTCCAGCACCACGTTGCGGCCCTTGGGGCCCAGGGTTATCTTTACGGCATCGGCCAGGGCGTCGATGCCGTTCTTGAGGGCGAAGCGCGCTGCCTCATCGAACAGGAGCTGCTTGGCCATACTCCTCCCTCCTTACCCTAGGGTCTTGGGCTCGCTTAGCACTCGAGAGGCGCGACTGCTAAACCTAGCTCTATATTTAACGCCTTTCGCGTCGGCTGGCAAGAGGGGGAAGAGGGCAGATGGAGGCCGTTTTGGCCTCTGGCGGACGGAAAGAGGCTGCCCTCGTCCTCGTCCTCACCAGATGCCGCCACCAGGCCCCATCTGCCCTATGATGTAGCCCCGCTGCCGCCGAAAGAGGGAGGGGAAGCGGGACTCATCCAGCTTCAGCAGGGCGGCGTAGCGACGGGCGTTCTCCAGGTAGCGCTCGTCCCCCGTCTCCCGGTAACGGTTGAAGTTGTCCAGCATCTTGTCGGCGATGAGGTCCAGGTCGAGGCCGGTGATGTAACGCTCCGACAGCTCGTTGAGGGCGTCCATGTAGAGCTCGAAGTGGCGCGACAGGCGGTAAAGGACGGGGCGCATCTGGGTCGCCTCGGCCAGCTCATGCTCAGCCGCCATCCGATAGCAGGCCTTGCCGGTGCTGACGAAGTAGGAGGTGTCCACCGGTCGTGGCAGCCCCAGGCGCCCTCCACCCCGACGACGGCGCAGGCTCTGCGGGAAGAGGCCCGTCAGGAACAGGGCGTTGTCGCCGTAGCGCCGGCAGGCCTCGAACAGGTTCTGGAAGCGCACGAAGCCTCTCTGCATCTCCTCCAGGAGGCTGGAGAAGTAGAAGGGCTGTCGCCGCCCCCCAGGACCCACGAAGGGGAACAGCTCGCTGGTGTAGAGGTAGCGTGTGAGCATTTCCCCCAGGTAGTCCAGGATGGCGGCGTCCTGGCTGCCCCGCTCCACATACAGCACCTTGATGACCAAGAGGTCAAAGACGCTGCGCAGGGGCACCTGTAGAACGATGCCGATGTCGTCATAGAAGGCGCTGATGAGGTCGTCTACCTGGCGGCGGAAGGCGTAGTCGGCCACGTTGCGGCCGTCGTGCCGGCGAATGTGGAGCTTCAGCTCCTCCACCCGCTGGGCGAAGGCCGTGGTCACGGCTCTCAACCCCTTACTGGTGCCTCCGATATCAGGCATGATGTCCTCTGCCTCTTCGGCTGTCAAGCGCCCCCAGGTGGGACGCCAGCCAGCCTCCGGCCATTTCTGCGGGCGGAGGGCCTCAGCCGTGAGAGGGGTCCGGGCAGGAGATCAGGGGCGGGAGAGACGGACGGCGGCGGCGGGCTCGTCCGGACCGAAGAGGTCCAGCACAGCGCCGCCGCGGTAAAGGAGGGGGAGGAACACTGTGCCCGGCGCCACGCCGTGGGTGAGCTTGGCCGCCAACACCAGCTCGCCACGGCCGTTGCTCACCCGCACCGACTGACCGGGGCCGATGCCCAGGGCAGCAGCGTCCTCGGGGTGGATCTCGAGGGCCTCCTCGCGGTGGAGGCGGTCGGCATCTTCCAGGCCCAGGGCGGCAGCCTCGTAGCTGGTATACAGGCCACGACCGGTGACCAGCAGGTGCCCGTCGCGGTGCCCGTTGGCCGGAAGCGAGAGGGCCGGCAGGCGGGCCGTCGTCGGCGCCAGGCCGTCCCATGTCTGCTGGGCCCCGTTCTCCATCTCGTCGTAGCGGCAGCGGCGGTAGAGGGGCACCACCTGGGCCATCTCCTCCATTACCTCGGCTGGCCGAGAGTAGTTGAGCCGCACCTCTCCCAGGCCCAGGCGTGCCGCCAGGCGGAGCGACAGGTCCCGCAGAATGGCCCAGGCCGGCCGGGCCTCACCAGCGGGGGTGGCCGCCAAGTGCAGCCTCAGCACGCGACGGTCGGCGTTGGTGATGGTCCCCTCCTTGCTGTAGGGGCCCGTGTCGGGCAGCACCAGGTGGGCCAGACGGGCGGTAGCCGTGTCCAGGCTGTCGATGACGCACAGGAACTCCAACCTCGCCAGGGCCTCGGCCACCCGCTGCCTGTCGGGGAGGAAGAGGAGGGGGTTGTCCCCCATGACCACCAGTGCCCGCAGCCGGCCACCCGCCTCCTGCAGCATCCGCGCCAGGTCGCGGCCACGGCCGCCAGCCACGGAGGTGCCCCACAACCGCTCCAGGTCCCCTTGCGGGGCAGGCTCGCCTGCCGGCCGGTAGCCCGGCAGCAGGTCAGGGGCCACGCCCACGTCCAGCATCCCCCAGACGTTGGCCTCCTGGGGCAGGACGTGAAGCGCAGCGGCTGCGCCCTCCCCCAGGCAGGCCACGGCCAGGGCCGAGAGGGCGGCGGTGGTGGCCCGCACGTGCTGTGGCGCCAGGTGGGGCAAGGCATACACGAAGGCCAACGGGCGCCATGCCTCGTCGGCCACCGCCTCCCGCAATATGTCGGCGGCGCGCGACAGCTCGTCCGCACCCACACCCTGCGGCTCGACCGCCGGAAGGTCGCTGCCCGGGGACAAGGACCGCAGCAACGCCGCGATGGTAGCCGCCTCCTGGCCGGGGGCGGGGCGGAGCCAGACGGTGGCAAAGTCGCACAGCTCGCCGTACCTGCAGGAGACCACCACCAGCCTGGCCCCGCCACGGATGACGGCGTCCTTGACCCGCACGGAGGCCACGTTGTGGGTCGACTCCAGGTCGTCGGCCACCACCAGCAGGGTGCGGGCCTTGGGCAACTGGGTGAGGTCGGAGGCAAGCACGGGGGAGCCGAAGGCCTCTCTCAGGACCTCCAGGGCCGCCCGCGCCACCGGCCCGGCGCTGGAGTCCAGATTGGGGCTGCCCACCACCGCCCGCGCCAGCTTCGCCAGCAGGTAGTTCTCCTCGTTGGTCATGAGGGGCGAGCCCAGGAAACCGATGGCCTCCGGGCCGTGGGCCTCGCGGATCTCGCCCAGGCGGCGGGCGGCGTAGTCCAGGGCCTCCTCCCAGGAGACCTCCTGCCGGGTGCCGTCCCGCAGTAGCAGGGGACGCTGCAGCCTCTGCTGGGGCCGCACGAAGTCGTAGTGGAAGCGGCCGCGCACGCAGAGCTGGTCGCGGCTGAAGGGGTTGCCTTGGCTGTCGGGCTTGACGATGACGCCCCGTCCCCCTTTGACCCCCACGAAGATGGAGCACCCTACGGAGCACCAAGTGCAGGTGGTGGGCATCCAGCGCTCCGTCTGCATGGCCGCCCACTTGTTGGGGTGCTCCATGAGGGTGGCGGTGGGGCAGACGTCGATGCAGGAGCCGCAGAAGTCGCAGTTGGACTCGTGCACCGGCCCTCCCGCCCCGAACTCGATGCGGGGGTTGAAGCGCCCGGCCAGGGTGATGGCCCCCGTGTGCCTGACCTCGTCGCACACCCGCACGCAGCGGGTGCACACGATGCACATCTGAGGGTCGAACTCCAGGAAGGGGTTGGCGCGGTCGGGCTCCGGCTGGGGGGTGGTGTAGTAGGTCCGCTCCTCACCCTCCCACGGCTCGTAGCCGGCCATCTCCAGCATCTCGCAGGTGGTCTGCAGCTCGCAGCGGTAGTTCTTGGAGCAGGTGAGGCAGCGGTGGGTCACCACGCCGTCGCGGAGGCAGGTGTCGCCGGGCTTACACTTTACGATGCGGTGGCAGGTGAGGCAGCGGTCCGAGTGGTAGGACATGATGAGGGAGAGGGCGGCCTGACGCATGCGCTTGGCCTCCTCCCCGTCGGTGCGGACCACCATGCCGTCGGCCACGCGGGTGGTGCAGGCCAACTGGACCCCCCGCATGCCCTCGATCTCCACCACGCAGGTCCGGCAGCCCGCATAGGGCGGCAGCCCGTCCACGTAGCAGAGGTTGGAAATGAAGATGCCGGCGTTCTTGATGACCTCCACCAGGGGAGCCCCGTCGGGGGCCTCCACCTGGCGGCCATTGATGGTGAGCCTGGCCATGCTACTGCTGCTCGCGGGCAGACACGGCCGCCCCTCCCGCAGACCCCCGCCTCAGGGCCAGGGGTATGGGGCCGCCACCCAGGCCCACCTCGGGGTCAAAGGCACCCTGGCCCCGGGCCGGCTTGCCCAGGTGCAGGGGACGCTCCTCCGGGCGGGGGGCCTTGTCGCCATTGGGATAGGTCCAGTCGTGGGTCCGCAGGTACTCCTGGGCCATCTCCGTCAGCTTGTGCTTGTCGCGGTAGAGGTCATCGAAGTTGTAGGCGGCATCGTCGTAGGGCCCGCCGGCCTGTATGGCCTCGTAAGGGCAGGCCTCCACACACAGGCCGCAATACATGCAGAGGCGGAAGTCGATCTCGTAGCGCAGGACGTTCAGGGTGCCGTCGGGGTTGGGCGACGTCTCCACCAGGATACAGCCGTCGGGGCAGGCCTGGGCGCAGGTGGAGCAGCCGGTGCAGCGCTCCTCGAACCAGAGGAGGTTGGTGCGAGCGTTTTCGGGGATGTAGCGACGCTGCTCAGGGTACTGGACCGTGAAGGGGGGACGGAAGAGATGGCGAAAGGTCAGGAGCATCCCCTTGGCGATGCCGGTTCCGAACAAATCTCCCCCTCCCTACGCCGTCATTGTAATCGCCCCCCAGACGGCCTTCAAGGGGGACGTGAAGGCTTTCACATGTGGGCCGCTAGGCGGCCGGCAGGACGTATTGCCCCCCCACAGGCATGTGGGTCTCGACCCGGTGCGTCCTGACGCCCTTGGTCTCCCAGAAGATCTCGGCGATGCGCTGGACGGACTGGACCAGCTCCTCGGCCGCCTGCTTGTTGATCTCCTGCTTGGTCTTGGAGGCCAGCTTGATGGTGTTCCAGAACAGGTTGTGTAGGTCGGGGTACTTCTCCAGGTGCTCGGGCTTGAAGTAGTCGTGCCAGAGGATGTCCAGCTCCCGCTTGCACAGCTCGGCGTGCTGCTCCTTGACAGCCACGTAGCGGGAGAGGGAGTTCTCGTAGCGGTCCAATTCCTCCTTGCTGGCGTTGGGGCCAGGCTTCTGCAGGCCCTCGATAAGCTGGTGCATGCGCAGCACCGTCATGGCCGCTATTTGGGCTGGCAGCGGGTCGTAAATGCCGCAAGGGATGTCGCAGTGGGCATGGGCCTCCCGTGGCCGCAGGTGAACCAGGAAATCGCGCCAGGACATGGCTCCCCCTCCTTGTAGCGCAGGTTCTCCGGCTACAAATTTACTACAGGCCCCCTAGGCGGGGCTAGACCGACAGCCGTGGCCCTGCTGGTCCTGGGCGCACTGCTCCTGGTCCTGGCCGCCCTCTGGCTGCGGCCGGTGCGGGTGGTGGGCTGGAGCATGTATCCCCTCCTGCGCCATGGCCAACTGGTGCTGGTGGAGCGGTTGAGTTACCGGCTGCGTAGCCCGAGGCGAGGGGAGGTGGTGTTGGCCCGTCTGGGGGGAAGGGAGGTGTTGAAGCTGCTGGCCGCCCTACCGGGCGACAGGGTGGCCGTGGACGGGGGACGGGTCTGGGTCAACGGGGCCCCCCTGGAGCTGACGGGCGCCCAGGGGGAGGGGCCACCCGGCGAACCCTTGCCGCCCGACCACTACTTCCTGCTCAGTCTGGCCGCGGACGTGGGGGTGGACAGCCGCCAGCGGGGGGCGGTGGAGCGGGGCGGGCTGCTGGGGCGGGCCTGCCTCCGCCTCTGGCCCCCGCTCCTCCTGCCCTAGCTCGCCCGACGGTGAGAGCCGGGGTCATCCATCGCCCTAGCCGCCAGCGACGAGAGCAGGACGCCCGCGGTGCTGCCCAACACAGCAGCCCCATATAGGATAAGCTGCATGACGACCAGGCTCTCAAGGGTATCATCGGGGTCCCAGCGGGGTGCGTGGGGGGCCTCCAGCCGATGCCACAGCTCGATGCCGCCCCACAGGGCCGCTGGCGCCAGCAGAACTACCACCCAGGAGCCTGCCAGTATCCCTGCCACGATGCCCACTAGCCCTGCCAATGCCAGGGCCCAGTAGCCCTCGCTAGACCCCGTAGTGCCGTAGCCCACCGCCCCGGCGAGCAGGCCTGCAGCAGCCAGACGGGCCCACTTGATGGGCTGTCTCCTCATCCGGTCCTGCTAGCCTTCTTTACAGCTGGCAAATGCGGGCGCTGGTAGGGGCTGGCCCTCCCTGCTAGTGGTAGGAGGGCCCAGGCCTCTCAGGGCCTGCACTGCCTCGTCTATCCGTTCCGGCGCACCTATGAGATATACTTCAACGGACACGTTGCCCGTCCACAGTATAACGTGGCCGTCTCGGAATCGTAGTAAGCGGGCACCGCCGCGCACCACCTCGACGCCGGACGCACGCACCCCCTGGCCCACGCGCTCAGGGGTTAGCGCGCAAAGTGGGCGCACGTGGATGGTAATGGGTGCGGGGCAGCTCGGCTCTTCCGCGCTGTAAGGGGTGCACGTGCCATATATAAACGTCACTACGTCCCAGGCGGGGGCACCATCGTCCCCAGGCCCTCCTCGGAGGTGGCCTACCCACTGCAGATTGTAACCAGCGAAGCTCTCCCCAAGCCACAGCAGCTCGTAGTCACTAAAAGCCTCCAGTTGGGCCTGGGTCATGGGCCCCTTGCCTTTCCCGTCCCATGGAGGCCCAGGATGGTAATATCGGCCACGTTCCTCAGGCGGGAGCGTGGGGGCAGTTACCGAGCCGGGCGCAGTCCCCTTATTTGGACGGTCACCCAAAGCCAAGCCGACACCGCCAGCAGTGGCGGCCCCTACCACAAGTCCCAAAAGGCCGATCGCCGCTAGGCGCCTTATCCCTCTGGGTAGACAGGCCATGGACGCACACCGCCTCACGGCACTCGAACAAAGTCAACGTTCCCATCGCTCCACGCTGGCTGCCCATCGCATTGCCACATGGCAGCGGTGTTACCCCAGTACTGGCTACCGGCGAAGTAATGAGATCCGCCGTTGTTATAGCGATGCCAGTTTTTAGCTATATCTTGCCTCGCGCGCACAAACCCACCGGGCCATTCGTCCCAATTGGAGTCGACGGCGTGTCCACACCAGACTACATCCTCGTGATGTGGGGTGGCCAAGGTGTATGTTCCCCAGTAGGGGTCAGTCCACCACCAGTACCGCATGTGGTATCGCCCGCCCGGGTCCCAGCCAGGGTTGCTCGCGTCTTGGCCATCATGGGGGCCACAGTAATGATCAAAGAAGTACTGGGTGTCACCGTCATGGTAACTCCAGCCTCCGTGGTGGTGGGCATGAGTGTGCATGTTGGGTATCGTGGCATTGTAGTAGAACACAACGGTGATCGGGTCGGCCGGGATGGTGCAGTTCGGATCCCGGTATGAGTAAGGGAGTGTGTCGCCCCAAGGATCCAAGTGTGCCTCAGCTGGGAGTGGCAATCTGTTCACCAACAGTACGAAGGCAGCTCCCGCCAGCGCGCCGACGGCTAATGCCAATAGGGCGGGCAAGCGCTGGGCCCCAGCCATTCTGCTCACCTCCCACCAGCACAGTCTGCCCTGGGTCCAACCGAGTCATGCACTAATGATATGCCCCCCCCGCGCCTGTCAAGAGGTGGTGACTATAGTCCCAAAATCGAGGATCCGCTGAGGGCGGTCCGGGGCGACAGTCCGTGGCGTAGAGGCCACCGGGGGGACGGTCTTGGTGGTCGCCCTCACACGTGGGGCGGGAATAGGGACTCCAGCTCCTGGCGCAGGGGGTCGCCATCGGGCAGGTACTTAGAGAAGTCGCCCGTCGGCTCCTTACGGTCCCGCTCCCCCGTGGCCCGGTAGCGCTTCACCTTCTCTTGTAGGAGGATGAGGCCCTGAAGGAGGCTCTCAGGTCGGGGCGGGCAGCCGGGCACGTAGACGTCCACCGGCACGATGAGGTTAACCCCCGGCAGCACCGAGTAGCCGTAGGCGAAGGGTCCGCCGATGTTGGCGCAGGAGCCCATGGAGATGACCCACTTGGGCTCGGCCATCTGCAGGTAGATGCGGCGCAGCGGCACCGCCATCTTCCAGGTGACGGTGCCGGCCACGATCATCAGGTCGGCCTGGCGGGGCGAGGGACGGAACACCTCCGCCCCGAAGCGGGCGATGTCGTAGCGGGAGGTGGCGGTGGCGATCATCTCGATGGCGCAGCAGGCCAGGCCGAACATGAGGGGCCAGAGGGAGGAGCTGCGGGCCCAGGCCAGGATCTCGTCCACCTTGGTCAGCAGGAGGTTGCGACGCAGCGACTCCTCCACCGCGTCATCGGGACGGACCGTGGGCCTCACCATGCCTCTCCTCCTAGCCTTCGCCGGGCACCGCTGCCGCCCGCCGCTCCCGCCGCAGGGGCGAGAGGGAGCGCAGCCGCTCCACGATGCCAGGCAGGACCTCCAGCACGCGTTCGATCTCCTGCTCCGTGTTGTCCTTGCCCACCGACAGACGTAGGGAGCCACGGGCCAGCTCATCGGGGACGCCCATAGCCTTCAGCACGTGGGAGGGCTCCAGGGAGCCAGACGTGCAGGCGGAGCCGCTGGAGGCGGCCACCCCCTCTAGGTCCAGGGCCATCAGCACCGCCTCCCCCTCTACGCCCTCGATACAGAAGGAGGCGATGTGGGGGGCACGCCGCTGAGGGTCCCTCGGCCCGGTGACGTGGACGCCGGACACGCGCCGCGGCAGCTCCGTCAGCAGGCGGTCGCGCAGGGCGCGGCAGTGGGCGACGCGCTGGGGCGCCTCGGCCAGGGCCAGCTCTAGGGCCTTGGCCATCCCCACGATGCCGGCCACGTTCTCGGTGCCGGCGCGGCGGTTCCGCTCCTGGGAGCCGCCCAACTGCTGGGGCAAGAGGGGCGTGCGGGAGCGCACGTAGAGGGCCCCCACCCCCTTGGGGCCGTAGAACTTGTGGGCGCCGATGGTCAGCATGTCCACGCCCAGGCGGTCCACGTCCAGGTCCAGCATCCCCACCGCCTGCACGGCATCGGTGTGGAAGACGGTGCGGGGGTTGCGCTCCTTGACGATGCGGGCCGCCTCGGCGAGGGGCTGGACGGTGCCCACCTCGTTGTTGACATACATGATGGAGACCAGCACCGTCTGCGGCCCCACCGCTTCCTCCAGGGCTGTCAGGTCCACGAAGCCCTCGCCGTCCACCGGCAGATAGGTGACGCGGAAGCCCTCCTTCTCCAGCCGCTCGGCCGGGTGGAGGACGGCGTGGTGCTCAATGGCCGAGACGACGATGTGGTCGCCCCGCTCGCGCATGGCCTGGGCCACCCCTCGCAGCGCCAGGTTGTCGGCCTCGGTGGCCCCGGAGGTGAAGATGACCTCCTGAGGGCGGCAGCCCAGGGCCTGGGCCACGGTGCGCCGCGCCCACTCCAGGCCCTTGCGCGCCTCCTGGGCCTCCAGGTAGACGCTGGAGGGGTTGCCCCAGTGCTGGGACAGGTAGGGCAGCATGGCTTCCAGCACGCGGGGGTCCAAGGGCGTGGTGGCGGCGTGGTCCAGATAGATGCGCCCCATCTTCTCCACCACCTTGCACCCTAGCACGGGCACCAAGGGCGGTCAAGGACGGCCCCCTTAGGCGTCCTTCCTCGTAGTCGGGGGGCATGCTATACTTCCCGTGGCCCGAGCGGAGGCGCCCATGGCAAGCCCTTACAGCCGTCGGCTGCTGTTGGCCCTGGTGCCCCTGGCCATGATCGTGGGGGCCGCTGGGGCAGTGACCTATTTCATCTGGTGGGACGCCACCCACTGCGTCCTCTGCCGGTCACGCCTGGACCCCTTTGGCCGCTGCCCCAATCCCCGCTGCAGCTTGGGGCGCCTCACCGCCGAGGCGGGGCCCGAGGCTGCCATCGCGCCATGACGGTGGGCGAACCGGCCTTCGCTGACCTGTGGCAGGCCCCGGCCGACCCGGCGCTCGCCCTCCTCTTCCCAGGCCAGGGCTCCCAGCAGGTGGGCATGGCCCGCGCCCTATACGAGGCGTCACCCGCCGCCCGCCGCCTGCTGGACGCCGCCCAGGACCTGCTGGGAATCCCCCTGCTACGCCTCATGTTCGAGGGGCCAGCCGAGGAGCTGACGGACACGGCCAACGCCCAACCGGCCATCTTTGTGGCCTCCTTGGCCTGTCTGGCAGCTGCCGTGGAGGCTGGGGCGCTGCCGGCGCGACCGGCCTTCGTGGCCGGCCACAGCCTGGGGGAGTATACGGCCCTGGTGGCCGCCGGCGCCCTGACCTTCGCCGACGGCCTGGCCCTGGTCCGACGGCGCGGGGAGCTGATGGCCCAGGCCGGCAGGGCGCGCCCGGGCACCATGGCCGCTATCATAGGGCTGGACGACGGGGCCCTGGAGGACCTCTGCCGGGACACGGGAGTAGAGGTATGCAACTATAACTCCCCGGGGCAGACGGTCATCGGCGGGGCGGTGGAGGCAGTGGCGGAGGCGACGGCCCGTGCCAAGTCCCTGGGCGCGAAGGTGGTGCCCCTGCGCGTCTCGGCCGCCTTCCACACCTCCCTCATGGCGCCAGCGGCGGAGGCCCTGGCCCGGGCCATTGACGGCGCACCCGTCAGGGACGCCCTGGTGCCGGTGGTGGGCAACGCCTGCGCCCGTCCCCTCGTCTCGGCCCAGGAGCTGAGGGAGGAGCTGAAGGCCCAGCTCACCCGCGCCGTGCTGTGGCACCAGTCCCTGCAGGCGATGGCCTGCGCCGGCGTCGCACGCTTCCTGGAGGTGGGGCCGGGGGGTGTGCTGACGGGCCTAGTGCGCCGCACCCTGCCCCACGCCCAGGCCCTGAGCGTCGACGGCCCCGAGAGCCTGGAGGCCCTCAAGCGATGGTGGACCTGAAAGGCAAGGTGGCCCTGGTGACGGGCGGCTCCCGGGGGATCGGCCGCGCCATCTCCCTGCGGCTGGCGCGGGCCGGGGCCGATGTGGCCATCAATTACCTGTCCAACCACGAGGCGGCCCGGGCCTGCCAGCAGGAGGTGGAGGCCCTGGGGGGCCGCTGCGTGCTGGTGCCCGGCGATGTCAGCCGCCCGGAGGACGTGAAGGGGCTGGTCCAGGAGGCCCTGGACGCCTTCGGCCACATCGACATCCTGGTCAACAACGCCGGCTTCCACCGCGACATGCTGCTGCTGCGCATGAGCGTCCGCGACTGGGACGAGGTGCTGGACGTCAACCTGAAGGGCGCCTTCCTGGTGACCAAGGAGGTCCTGCGCAGCATGATGCGCCAGCGCTGGGGGCGTATCATCAACATCGCCAGCCTGACAGGGGTGACGGGCAACGCCGGGCAGGCCAACTACGCCGCCGCCAAGGCCGGCCTCATCGGCTTCACCAAGGCGGTGGCCCGGGAGATGGGGCCCCGCAACATCACGGCCAACGTGGTGGCCCCGGGCCTCATCGAGACGGAGCTCATCCGCGACCTTCCCGACCACCTGCGGCAGGAGGCCCTGCGCCGCACCGCTTTGGGGCGGCTGGGACAGCCCGAGGACGTGGCCGGGCTGGTGGCCTTCCTGGCCTCGGAGGAGGCGTCCTACATCACCGGCCAGGTTATAGTAGTGGACGGGGGACTGGGCATGTGACCATGGCTGGCAGGCGACGCAGGGCCCGCACCCTGGCCTTCATGGCCCTTTACGAGGCTGACATGGCCGGCCACGACCCCCTTGGCGTGCTGGAGAGGCTGTTGGCCGAGACCCCCCTGGACGAGGAGAACGCCCAGTTCGCCCGTGACCTGGTGGCGGGTGTGATGGCCCACCGCGCCGACATAGACCGCCTCATCCAGCGCAAGGCCCCCGCCTGGCCCCTGGACCAGCTCTCGCCGGTGGACCGCAACCTCTTGCGCCTTGCTATCTACGAGGTGTTATTCGATAATAGGGTGCCAGTCAGGGCGGCCATCAACGAGGCCGTGGAGCTGGCCAAGAAGTTCGGGAGTGACAGCTCTCCCCGCTTCGTCAACGGTGTCCTGGGCTCTGTGAGCCTGATGGTGGCCCGCTGAACGAAGCCGAGACCCCCTACAGGAGGTGCGCCGTGGCTACCGTTTTCGAGCGAGTGCGAAAGGTGATAGCCCAGCAGCTGGGCGTGGACGAGAGCCAGATCACGCCCCAGACCTCCTTCGTGGAAGACCTGAACGCCGACTCCCTGGACCTGGTGGAGCTCATCATGGCCCTGGAGGAGGAGTTCAGCCAGGAGGGCAAGAACTTCGAGATCTCCGACGAGGACGCCGAGAAGATCGTCACCGTCCAGGACGCTGTCAATTACATCATCGAGCACGGCATCGCCGAGGACGAGCCATAGGCCCCCGGCGCCCTCCGGCCCGCCATCGTCTATAATGGCGGTGAGCGGAAGCGGCGGGCTAAAGGGGCGGTCGGCTTGCAGTTCTTCGGCATCGGCCCTCTAGAGCTGCTCCTGGTGGCGGTCGTCGCCCTGCTGGTGTTGGGCCCCCAGCGGCTGCCGGAGGCCGCGGTCCAGCTCGCCCGCTTCATCCGCACCCTCCGTCGCTACGCCGCCTCCATGACGGCCGAGTTCCGACAGGAGTTCCAGGAGGTCCTGGCCGAGCTGGAGGAGGTGCGGGCCGAGGTCCAGGGCCTGCGCCAGGCCCTGCGCGAGCAGGCCCAGCAGGTCCAGCAGGAGGCCGAGACCGCCTACCAGCCCCTCCGGGAGAGCAGCGAGGCAGCCCTGGGCGCCCTAGAGGGGTCGCCGCCCCCAACCCCTGCCGTGGTGGAGACCACCGCCGAGCCGGCCCCCGATGCACCCGCCGAGGGGCGCCCGACGGTCTGAGGCGGCCCCCGCACAGGAAATGAGCCAGCACGGCGCCACCACCCAGGAGAGGCCCCCGCCCGAGGAGGGCGAGGGCAAATACATGACCATCCTCGAACACCTGGAGGAGCTCAGGCGGCGCATCTTCTACGGGGCCATATTCGTGGTGGCAGGCCTGGTGGCGGGGGCTGTCTTCGGCAAGCGGCTGATGGGCTTCCTCACCGACCCTGCCGAGCGGATGGTGCCCGGCTTCCACCCCACCTTCATAGAGCCAATGGAGTTCCTGATGACCTACTTCCGCGTCTCGTTGCTGGCGGGGGCCGTCATAGGCATGCCCATGCTGGTCTACCAGCTGCTGATGTTCGTCTCGCCAGGGCTGACCCGGCAGGAGCGGCGCTGGGTGTGGGGGACGGCAGCCGGGGCCTCGGCCCTGTTCGGCCTGGGCTGCGCCTTCGCCTACTGGGTGGCCCTGCCGCCAGCCCTGCGCTTCCTCCTCAACTTCGGCTCCGACGTGGCCACGCCCCAGATCCGCATCGGCAGCTACATCGACTTCGTGACGCGGCTCATCTTCTGGACGGGGGTCAGCTTCGAGACGCCCCTGGTGGTGATGTACCTCTCCCGCTTTCGCATCCTGAGCTGGCGGACGCTGTTGCGGCGCTGGCGGGAGGCCGTGGTGGTGGCCTTCACTCTGGCAGCCATCGTGACCCCCACCATCGATCCCGTGACCCAGAGCCTGGTGGCGGGGCCCATCGTGGTGCTCTACTTCCTGGGGGTGTTCCTGGCCTGGCTGGTGGAACCCAGGGCCCAGCCGCGGCCGGCGCCCGAGCGTCCCAGCCCCGCCTAGCCCTTGATGGTCACGGGGATGCCGGCCACCATCCACACCACCCGGTCGGCCCGGCGGGCCAGCATCTGGTTCACCTCCCCCAGCAGGTCGCGGTAGAGGCGCCCCAGCGGCGTCTCGGGCACCAGCCCCATACCCACCTCGCTGGTGACGACGATAAGGCGCAGGCCCAGGGTGTCGGGCAGACGGCAGAGGGCATCGGCCTCGGCCAGCGCCCGCTGGCGCAGGGCCTCCGCCTGCTGGTGGTCGCGGGGGCCGCTTGCCCCCAGGTGGCGGTGCAGCAGGTTCCCCAGCCAGACGGCCATGCAGTCCAGCACCACCACCGCCCCGCGGGAGGCGTGGGCAGTGAGGGCCCTGGCCAGGTTAAGGGGCTCCTCAATGGTGACCCAGGCCGGCGGCCGCACCTGCTGGTGGCGGCGGATACGGTCCGCCATCTCCTCGTCCACAGGCTGGGCGGTCGCCAGGAAGAAGACAGGGCCTGGCATGGTCTGGGCCAGGGCCACCGCCTGGGACGACCGGCCGCTGCGGGTGCCGCCGGTGATGAGGACCAGCATCAGGCCAGCCAGCCCCTCCTCACGGAAGTGGCGCACAGGGCCAGCACCGCCGCCTCGGCCAGCTCGATGCCGGCCCCCAGCACGTCGCCGGTGATGCCCCCCAGCCTTCGCAGGGCCAGCAGCCCCACTGCCAGACAGGCAACCGCCGCTCCCAGGGACAGGGCCGGCCCAGCGGGCAGGAAGGCCGCCAGGGCCAACGCTGCTAGGGCCAGGTTGGCCGCCAGCGCCGCCGCCCGCCCCAGTCCGTGGGATGCAGCCGCACCCATCCCCTCCGGGCGGGCCGGCGGCAAGAGGGCCATGGGCAACAGAACCGCAGCCCGCGCCATGGCCGGCGCTAAAAGCAGCGCCCCTACCCGCAGGCGACCATCCAGCGACAGCAGCGACGACCACTTGAGGAGCAAGAGCGAGGCCACAGCTACTGCACCAAAGGCCCCCAGGCGGGGGTCGGCCATGGCCTGCAGGCGACGGGTGCGGTCGCCGGGCACCATCAGTCCGTCGGCGGTGTCAGCCAGACCGTCCAGGTGGAGAGCACCCGTGATGGCAGCCCAGGCCGCCACCGTCAGGGCAGCACGGGGGGCATCGGGCATGACCCGCCCCAAGAGCCAGTCCACCCCCAGCAGCAGCCCCCCCAGCAGGCCGCCCACGAGGGGAAAGGCGACGGCGGCCTCCCCGGTGGGCAGGCCCAGGGGCCTGCGGCCCACGGGGAGCACCGTCAGCAGGGCCAGGGAGTCCAGCACCGGGGCCACCAGCCTAGGCCCGGTCATCCACCCCCGCCTCCTCGAAGGTGGCCATCTCGTCGACGATGGCCAGGGCAGCATCCGCCAGGTGTAGGGCCAGGCAGGCACCGGTGCCCTCGCCCAATCGCATGTCCAGGTCCAGAAGGGGGCGCAGGCCCATGGCCTCCAGGGCATAGCGGTGGCCTGGCTCGGCCGAACAATGGGAGGCCAGCAGGAAGTGCCGGGCCCGCGGGCAGAGCCGCACGGCCACCAGGGCCGCCGCCCCGGCGATGAGGCCGTCCAGTACCACCGGCACCCGCTCGGCGGCCCCCCTTAGGCAGAGCCCGGCCAACGCCGCTATCTCGTAACCCCCCACCTTGGTCAGCACGTCCAGGGGGTCCGACGGGTCCGGACGGTGCAGGGCCAGGGCAGCCTCGATGACGGCCACCTTGCGGCGCAGCCCCTCGTCGTCGAGGCCGGTGCCCCGTCCCGTCACCTGGGCCACGGGCCGGCCCGTCAGGACGGCGATGATGGCCGCCGAGGGGGTGGTGTTGCCGATGCCCATATCGCCGGTGGCCAGGACCTGGGCACCCCGGGCGATCTCCTCGCCGGCCACCTCGATGCCCACCTCTATAGCCTGCAGCGCCTCCTCGCGGGTCATGGCCGGGCCCCGGGCCAGGTTGCGGGTGCCCTTGGCCACCTTGCGCACCAGCAGTCCCTCGCTAGGGGCCAGATCGGCAGCGACGCCCACATCCACCACCAGCACGCGGGCCCGCGCCTGCCGTGCCAGGACGTTGATGGCCGCCCCGCCCCGCAGGAAGTTGGCCACCATCTGGGCGGTGACCGTCGGCGGATAGGCCGACACGCCCTCAGCCACCACACCGTGGTCGGCGGCCATCAGAACCACCGTTCGCTTGTCGAGACGCTGACGCACGCGGCCCGTTACTCCCGCCAGCCATACGGCCAGCTCCTCCAGGCGGCCCAGGCTGCCAGGGGGCTTAGTGAGGCGGTCCAGCCGCTGGCGGGCCGCCGCCATGGCCCCTTCGTCGGGCAGCCCGATGCGCTCCATCACCTCGGCAAGGGACATACTCATGGCACCCTCCCTGACTCTTGGAGCACGGCGGCGAAGGCCTCCACCACTCGCCGCACCTGCTCCTGGGGTGGCACGGCCACCCGCACATGGGCAGGCAGGCCGAAGGACGTGCAGTCCCGCACGCAGACGCCCCGCAGCAGCAGCCGGTGACGGAAGGCCGTCGCCTCTCCCACTCGCACCAGCACGAAGTTGGCCGCCCCTTCCAACACGGACAGCCCCAGCCCCCGCAGGCCCTCGGCCAGGTCTGCCCTGGCCCGCGCCACTGCACAGCGGACCTGCGCCAGGTGGTCCGAGGCCGCGGCGCAGGCGATGCCGGCGGCCACCGCGAAGGCGTTGACGCTCCAGGGCGGCTGGTGGGCCCGGAGCCTCTCCAGCAGCTCAGGCCGCCCCAGGGCGTATCCCAGGCGCAGGCCGGCCAGGGCGAAGGCCTTGGTGAGGGAGCGCAGGGCCAGCACTCGGCCACCACGGGCCAGCTCCAGCGAGTCCCAGGGGTCTTGCACGAAGTCCACGAAGGCCTCGTCCAGCACCAGCACCCCCCCGCCCACAGCCTCGGCCAGGGCCTCCACCTCCTGCCGCCCCAGGTATACGCCGGTAGGGTTATTGGGGCAGCACAGGAAGAGGACCTGGGGCCGCAGCGCTCTCGCTTGGCGGCACACCGCCCCCACGTCCCATAGGAAGCCGTCCTCGGCGCGGGCAACGGCGAAGGTCACCTGCGCCCCGCTCAGGCGTGCCGCCCTCTCATACTCGCCGAAGGTGGGAGCCATGACCAGGACGCGATCTCCCGGAGACAGCAGGGCGCGGCAGGCCAGGAAGATGGCCTCGGCAGCCCCGTTGGTGGGCAGGCACCACTCAGCCCCCACCCCGTGGCGCCGGGCCAGCGCCTCCCGCAGCCGGCGGTAGGTGGTGGCCGGGTAGGGCCGATAGTCGCAGCCAGCGATGGCCTGCTGCACCGCCTCCGGCGGCGGCAAGGGCGCCAGGTTCTGGCTGAGGTCGATGATGCGGGAGGGGTCCAGGCCCAGAGAGCGGGCCTCGTCGGCGTCCAGGCCGCCGTGCTCCACTAGCGGCGCCACCCTCTGGCCTCCAGCAGGAGCAGCAGGGACACCAGGGCAGCCCCCAGGGCGGCCGTGCGGGTCACCACCCCCACCCCCTCTCGCAACAGGGGCGGCGCCAAGGGGCGACGGGCCTCCCCCAAACGGTAGTGGCCCACCTTCTCCAGCTCTACCCCCAGGGCGCCGGCCAGGGCCGACATGGTCCAGCCGGCGTTGGGGCTCTCGGTGCGGGAATGGTGGGCCAGGGCCACGGTCAGGGCAGGCCTGGGCCTGCCCGAGGCCAGCGCCAGCAGCAGCGCCGAGAGACGGGCAGGCAACAGGTTCGCCAGGTCGTCCAGACGGGCGGCCGCCTTCCCCAGGTGCTCGTATTCCCCGTGATAGCCCCACATGGCGTCCAGGGTATTGATGGCCCGGTAGGCCAGGGCGCCCTCCGTCCCTGCCACCACATAGTAAAGCCAAGGCGCCACGAACGCATCGGTGCTGTTCTCAGCCAGGGACTCGAGACCGGCCGAAACTAGCTGGGCGCTCCCCAGCCGGGAGGTGTCGCGGCCTACCAGGGCCCGTGCCCGCCGTCGGGCGCCCTCCAGGTCCCCGTCCTCCAGCAGCCTTCGCAGCGCCAGAGCCTCCGCCAGCAGGGCACGAACGGCGAAGGTGCTCTTGAGGAGGGCGGCCTCGGCCAGGACACCCGCCCAGCCCGTAAGGGCTGCCCGCCGCAGCGCCCGCCGGCCAGCGGCGGCCGCCGCCAGGGGCAACAGCAGGGCCACAGCCCCGCCGAAGAGCAGCTGCCAACGGGGGCTGAGCCGTCGCCCCAGCGCCTCCAAGGCCTGAGCGGCCCGCCCCGTCCAGGCGGTGGGGTGGACCCGCTCCGGCGGCTCGCCCAGCAGGACGTCCAGGAGCAGGGCTAGGACGAAGACGGTCAGCCTGCGCACCACCGCCTAGCATAGAACGGGGCAAGCGGGGCGGCCAGGCGCTCCCCTACCCCTCACCCAGGGGGCGGGGCAGGAAGTTGACCCTGGTTTACCTAACATGATACAAAGGGCTGGGATAGATATGACGACGAAGCTGCAGCGCGAGGCCCTCGTCCAGGAGCTGCGGCGGCGCGGCATCAGGGTCACCGCCCAGCGGGTAGCCGTGGCCGAGGCCATCCTGGGCACGGCCGAGCACCTCACGGTGCAGGAGATCTACCAACGGGTCCGACAACACCTGCCCCACATCACCATGGGCACCATCTACAACACGCTGGAGGTGCTGGTGGCCGGTGGCCTCGTCCACCCCCTTCCCTTTCCCAGCGGCACCCGCTATGACACGGACCCCAGGCCCCACGTGAACGTGGTCTGCATCCGCTGCGGCCAGGTTCGAGACCTTCACGACGATGGGGGCCACCTGCAAGGGCTGGCGGAGCTGGCCTCCCGCTACACCGGCTTCCAGCCCCTCTCGCAGCAGGTGGCCATCTACGCCCTGTGCCCCACTTGCCGGCCCTGACCCCAGGGGCCCGGCACAGGTACGTCCGCCAGGCACCCGCGTCCGTATAATGGGGATGCGCGCCGCCCCAGCGGGCAGATGGACGGGGAACGCCGCAACACTGGCAGGACTGTCTTCCCTCTGCGCCGCGGGGAAGGGCTGGCCCTTGCCGGCACCTTCTCCGCCCTGAGGGTGCACAACTACCGCCTCTACTGGGGCGGGCAGGCCATATCCCTCACCGGGACCTGGATGCAGAACACCGCCCAGGGCTGGCTGGTGACCACCCTCACCCCCTCGCCGGTGGCCTTGGGCACCGCGGTGATGTTGCAGTTCCTGCCCATCGGCCTCCTGTCGCTGCCGGCGGGGGTACTGGCCGACCGGCTGCCCAAGAAGCAGTTGCTGCTCGCCCTGCAGACGATAGCCATGGCCCAGGCCACCGCCATCGGCGTGCTGGTGGCCACCGATACGGTGCGGCTGTGGCACGTCTACCTGCTGGCCTTCGTCCTGGGCACCGTCAACGCCTTCTCCAACCCCACGCGACAGGCGCTGATCCCCGAGCTGGTCCCCGGCGAGAAGGTCCCCAACGCGGTGGCCCTCTACAGCGCCGTGTTCAACCTGGCACGGGTGCTGGGACCGGCCGTGGCGGGCCTGTCCATCGCCACCATTGGGCTGGAGAGCGCCTTCCTCCTCAACGCCGCCTCCTTCGTGCCGGTGCTGGCGGGGCTGCTGTTGATGCGTGACCAAGAGATGTATGCCGCCCCGCGAAAGGCACCGGCGCCCATGCTGGCCGAGGTCTGGGAAGGGCTAGTCTATGCCTTCCGCACCCCAGCCGTCTTTCAGGTAGTAATACTGATGGCCTTCATCGGCACCTTCGGCTACAACTATCGGACCATGCTGCCGCTGCTGGCCCGTCAGGTCCTGCACGTGGGGTCCCAGGAGTTCGGCCTGATGGACACCGCCGTGGGGCTCGGTGCCATAGCCGCCGCCCTGGTGGTGGCCTACCGTCAGCGGGCCAGCGAGGGGCAGATGCTGCTGGGGGCGGCTGCCTTCAGCGCCATGCTGGCCCTGTTGGGCCTGTCCTACTGGTATGGCATCTCATTGCTCATCCTGGCCGGCATGGGGCTGGCAGGCATCACCTTCACCACCAGCGCCAACGCCCGCTTGCAGCTCCTCTCGCCGCCCGAGATGCGGGGGCGCATCATGAGCCTTTACACCCTGCTGTTCGCCGGCACCACGCCCATCGGCAGCATGACGCTGGGCCTGGTGGCCGACACAGTAGGGGTGCAGGGGGCCGTCCTCTCCTTCGCAGCCCTGTGCGGGCTGGGCGTTGCCCTGGCCCTCCTCTACCGCCTAGGGCGACGGGCGACAGCCGCCGCCATGAGCGATGCCCCCTGAGGGCTCCCAGGAGGGGCGAGGGCGGTGGTGAGGCGGACGAAGGTCCTGGCGACCCTGGGGCCGGCCTCGTCGTCGGAGCCAGTCCTGCGGGCCATGCTGGCCGCCGGGCTGGACGGAGTCCGCCTTAACTTCTCCTACGGGACCCCCGAGGAGCACGCCCGCCTGGCCAGGCTGGTCCGACGGCTCTCCCAGGAGATGGGCAGGCCGGTGGCCGTCGTCCAGGACCTGCAGGGGGCGAAGGCGCGCCTGGGCCCACTGAACGGCCCCAGGCTGCTGGAGCGGGGCGAGACGGTGGTCCTCTCCTGGGACAGGAGCGAGGGCCTGCCGGTGGAGCATCCCGGACTGCAGCTCTCCGTCCGGCCGGGGGAAAGGCTGCTGCTAGGGGACGGCGAGGTAGAGCTCATCGTCGAGGAGGTCCTGGCCCATGGCACCCGGGCGAGGGTCATTCGCGGCGGCTGGGTCCGCACTGGCCTGGGTATCCACCTCCCCAGCGGCGTCGTGGTGTCGGGCCACGTCACGCCCAAGGACGAGGCCGACCTGCGCCTGGGGCTGGAGCTGGGGGTGGACTATGTGGCCATGTCCTTCGTGCGGCGGGCGGCCGACCTGCGCGACCTCAAGGCCCGCCTGACGGTGGCCGACCGTCCCCTGGTCATCGCCAAGCTGGAGCGGCGGGAGGCGTTGTCCCACCTGGACGAGGTCCTGGCCACCGCCGACGGAGTGATGGTGGCCCGGGGCGACCTGGGGCTGGAGGTGTCCCTGGAGGAGGTCCCGCTGGCCCAGAAGCGCATCCTGCGGCGGGCCAACCAGCGGGGCATACTGGCCATCACCGCCACCCAGATGCTGGAGAGCATGGTGGAGCGGGACCAGCCCACCCGGGCCGAGGTGTCCGACGTGGCCAACGCCATCCTGGACGGCTCCGATGCCCTCATGCTGTCGGCCGAGACGGCGGTGGGACGCCACCCGGTGGACTCCGTCCGCACCATCGCCTCCATCGCCCTCAGGGTGGACCCGGAGGTGAGGGCACCCCACCATGAGGGGGCGCGCGTCGGCCGCCGACGGGCGCTGGCCCGGTCGGCCTGTCACCTGGCCCAGGACGTGGGGGCCAAGGCCATCGTCGTCTTCACCCGTGGGGGCCGCATGGCCATGTCCATCTCCAAGGAGAGGCCGCCGGTGCCCATCTTCGCCATCACTCCACGGGAGAGCACCTGGCGTCGGCTGGCCCTCTGGTGGGGAGTGGTGCCCCTGCTGGCCCCTAGGCCGGCCAGCCTGCGCCAGATGGTGATGGCCATGGAACAGGTCTTGGTCGGTCGCGGCCTCCTCCACCAGGGAGACCTGGTGGTGCTGGTCCGCTGGGCGCCCGAGGTGCGCGGATGGGAGAACTCCCTCAGCCTGCACCGCCTGGGCCGACGCTAGAGGTTGTGCCCCTCGCCCTGCCCCTGCTACCATTGCCCCCACGATGGCCTTGCCAGGAAGGCGCCCGTCATTGCTGGCCGGCATCGGTCGGCCGCTGCCGCTGGCGGTCGGCCTGGCCCTGGCCTGGGCGGCCCTCGCCTGCGGTGGCGAGCGGTCGCCGACGCTTGCGCCGGCCCCAGCGTCCACACCGGCCGAGGCACCCGCCCCCTCCCCTACCGGTGCCATCCCCACGCCCACCGTGGCACCGGCCTGGCGCAGCCTGGCCCCCATGCCCACCCCCCGCAGCGAGGTGGCCGCTGTGGCCCTGGACGGCCGCGTCTACGTCATCGGCGGCCTGGGAGCGCCCGATGCCGGCCGTCGAGTGGAGGTATACGACCCGGCCACCGGCTCCTGGTCGATGGCCGCCCCCCTGCCCGAACCACTGCACCACCCGGCTGCCGTGGCCCTGGGCGGCAAGATATACGTCATCGGCGGCTTCCGCGACGGCTTCTCCCCGGTGGGCAGCGTTTACGAATACGACCCTCGGGCCAACGCCTGGACCCGCAAGGCGCCCCTGCCCACTCCACGGGGTGCCCTGGGAGCGGCCGTCATCGGTGGGCGCATCTACGCCGTGGGGGGCGTCACCGTAGCCGGGGCCAACACGGGCGCCAACGAGGTCTACGACCCGGCGAGCGACCGCTGGGAGCGACGGGCACCCATGCAGGTGCCCCGTGACCATATGGCCGTGGCGGCTGTAGGCGAACGCCTCTACGCCATCGGCGGACGGCTGCGCCTGGACTTTCGTCAGAACCTGGACGTCAACGAGGAGTATGACCCGGCCACCGATGCCTGGCGCCTTCGCGCCCCGCTGCCCACGGCCCGCAGCGGCGTGGCCGCTGCCGTGGCAGGAGGGCGCATCCACGTATTCGGCGGAGAGGGCGCAGGGGGCACCTTCGCCGAGAACGAGGCCTACGACCCCGCCACCGATACCTGGACGGTCGGCCCGCCCCTGCCCACCGCTCGCCACGGCCTGGGAGCGGCCGCCGTCGGAGGCGTCATCTACGTCCTGGCCGGAGGCCTGACGCCCGGAGGCGGCTCTCCCAGCGCCCTCAACGAGGCCCTGGTCCTGCGCTGAACATAAGCTGGCGGTCGCGGGGGAGCACTCCCGTCTATAATGGGGGCCAAAAGGCGGAGGAGGCCCCCACGGTGCCACGACTGACCCTGCTGGGCGGGGTGGGGGAGGTGGGCGGCAACAAGGTGATGCTGGAGGAGGACGGCTCCGTCCTCTTCTTGGACTTCGGCACGTCCTATTCGCGCCGCGGCCGCTACTACGAGGAGTTCCTGAAGCCCCGCCCCGGCTTCGGCATCCTGGACCTGTTGGAGATGGGCCTGCTGCCGCCCCTGGAGGGCCTCTACCGCCCCGACCTTCACCCCCGGCCCGACGACCCCGACAGCCTCTGGGACGCCTACCGCCACCGCCGCGACTATCGGGACCTGCGGGACGTCCAGGTGGTAGGCGTCCTCTGCTCCCATGGCCACCTGGACCACGCCGGGTACATCTCCGTGCTGCGGGAGGAGGTGGCGGTGGTCTCCACCCTGCTATCGGCCCTGGTGATGAAGGCCGTCCAGGACTGCGCCCCCTCCGACATCGAGGGGGAAGTGGTCTATGCCGTGCCGCGGCTGCCCAAGAAGGACTTGGGCGTCCTGGAGGCCGGCGACTACAACAAGGTGGCCGCCCGCCAGCGCCGCTTCTGCGTCTTCGGCCCCACGCCCGCACCGGAGGCCGATGCCTTCTGGCGAGAGACGCCGGGCAGCCGCCCTCTGGAGTCCCGCCCCTTCCAGCTAGCGCCCCAGGTGCTGCACCTGGGACCCTTCGCCGTGCGCTGCTTCCCCGTGGACCACTCCATTCCCGGGGCGGCGGGCTTCCTGATCGAGACAGGGGGGCTAGCCATCGGCTACACCGGCGACCTCCGCTTCCACGGCAGCCGTGCCGACCACAGCCAGGCCTTCGTGGACGCCCTGGCCCAGGCCGCCAGTCGCCAGCCCCTGGTGCTGCTGTGCGAGGGGACCCGCGCCGGCGACGACGACCACGGCCCCGTCAGCGAGGACCAGGTAGCCCAGCGGGCGCTGGAGTTTATGCGCGACGCCCGCGGCCTCATCATCGCCGACTTCGGCCCCCGCAACCTGGAGCGGCTGAGCATCTTCCACCGCCTGGCCAGGATGATAGGCCGCCGCCTGGTGATCATGGCCAAGGACGCTTACCTGCTGGACGCTGCGCGGCTGGCTGACCCCTCCCTGCCCCAGATCGGCCCCGAGCTGGACGTGCTGGTCTACCTCCAGCCCAAGGGCACCTACTACCGTTGGGAGCGGAGCATTTACGAGCGCTACCGCTCCTGCCTCATCACCCCCGACGAGGTGGGCAGGCGGCAGGACGAGCTGGTGCTCTGCTTCAGCTATTACGACCTGAAGGACCTGCCCAGCATCCGCCCTCGGCCCGGCAGCCTCTACCTCTACTCCAGCCACGAGGCCTTCGACGAGGAGGTCCAGATGGACTTCCGTCGCCTACGGAACTGGCTCGACCACTTCCAGATGCGCTACGTGGGCCTGCCGCGGGAGGAGCTGCAGTGGCGGGTGCCCGAGGAGGAAATGGGACTCCACGCTTCGGGCCATGCCCCCGCCCGCGAGCTGCTGGAGATGGTCCGCAGAGTGCAGCCGGCGCTGGTGGTGCCCCTCCACACCCGCAACCCCCAGTGGTTCCAGGAGCGGCTCGCCGACAGCGGGATAGCGGTCCACCTGCCTCGGGAAGGGCAGCAAGAGGAACTGGAGGCGCTCCTCTCCCCCTAGGGACGATGGGCGCTGCGGATCGCCCCTCGGCCTGACCCAGAGCGCTATACTAATGGCGTCCGGACGGTGCCCCTGCGGGAGCTCCCTTGAGAGGGGCGGGTGAGCGGGCCTGCGCTGGTGGTGGAACCTGACCCTCAGCGGCAAGCTGCTGGTGCTGGCAACGCTGGCGGGGGTAGCGGGCCTGGCCTGGGCCTTGGCCAGCCGCAGCGAGGGCCAGCCGGCGACCTCCCCGGGCCTGGTGGGCACCTCGCCCTCCGTCGTCGCCACCGCACCGACGACTGCCCCGACGACCGCCGTGCCCACCCCCACAGCTTCCCCCACCCCATCGCCTACGGCCACGCCCGCCCGCGGCCCCAGCCCCACGGTCCCCGTCAGGGTCGTCGAATCGGTGCGCGTCCTCTACACCACCTGCGAGGGCGACGGCGCCTGCGGGCTTATGGCCAGCGGCCGGCGGGTCCACGCTGGGGCCGCCGCCTGCAACCCGTCCCTGGCCCCCTTCGGCACGCGCCTGCGCATCCGTGGCTGGGAGCAGGAGCTGACCTGTGAGGACATCCACCCCTACCTGCAGGGCTGGTATGTGGTGGTCTGGTTCGCCACCGAGGCCGAGGGGCAGGCCTTTCGCCAGCGGGTGGGGTCTTCGGCCACCGTCGAGGTCCTCTACATGCCGCCCCGCTGAGGGGGCTATTGACAGCGTCCTCCTGTCCGCACTAGATAGAGCCAAGCGAGCGTTAGGCTGAGCCAGGAGGAGGCGGCATGAGCTGGCGCCAGATGATCGCCGACAAGCTCACCACTCCCGAGGAGGCGGTGCGGGCCATCCGCTCCGGCGATCGGGTGGTGGTCCACCCCTTCACCACGACGCCCTTCACCCTGTGCCAGGCCCTCTACGACCGCCGGCGGGAGCTGCAGAACGTGACCATCGTCCACCCAGCGGGCCTCTTTCCCTGGATACGGGAGGAGGCGGACCTGCAGTCCTTCCGCGTCATCAACAACTACGCCACCCCCGCCGACCGGGACGTGGTGAACCGCGGGCTGGTGGACTACCTGCCCATCGGCGTGTGGAAGGAGGCGGAGATCCCGCCGGGGGCCATCCCCGATCCCGACTTCTACCTGGTGCCCGTATCTCCCCCTGACAAGCACGGCTACTGCAGCTTCGGGACAGGCGTCTGGTTCGCCCCCACCTGGTGTCGCCAGGCCAAGAGGGTCATCGCTGAGGTGCATGAGAGCTTCATCCGCACCGGGGGCGAGAACTACATCCACATCTCACGCATTGACACCTTTGTGGAGGGGAGGCCGCCGCCCCCGCCACCCATCCCTCCCCGCAGCGAGGAGGAGGTGGCCGTCACCGAGGTCATCTGCACCCTGGTGGCCAGCGAGATCATCAAGGACAGGGACACGGTGCAGATCGGCATCGGTACTGTCTCGGCCGCCCTGGGCATGTACCTGGGAGACAAGCACGACCTGGGCATCCAGACGGAGATCATCACCGGTGGCATCGCCCGCCTGGTGGAGGCGGGGGTGGTGACGGGCAAATACAAGACGCTGCACCGGGGCAAGGTGGTGGGCAGCGCCTGCGTGGCCCTGCCGCCCGAGGAGCTGGCCATCATGGACGGCAACCCTGTCTTCGAGCTTTACGAGTTCGGCTACGTGGACGACGTGCGCATGCTCGTGCGCCACCAGAACCTGGTCTGCGTCAACAACGCCCTGATGGTGGACCTGACGGGGCAGGTGGCCTCGGAGACCATCGGCCCCCGCGTCTGGACGGGGGTGGGCGGCCAGACGGCCTTCATGATCGCCGCCCA
This sequence comes from Dehalococcoidia bacterium, assembly GCA_035574155.1. GTDB lineage: Bacteria > Chloroflexota > Dehalococcoidia > SM23-28-2 > HRBIN24 > HRBIN24. The sequence continues at coordinate 27,305 of DATLZD010000072.1, forward strand.
GTATGCGCCTGGCGGCCGCTCCGTGGTGGTGCTGCCCTCCAGCCACCTGGTGCAGGGGGAAAGGCGGACCCGCATCGTGCCCGCCCTGCCCGAAGGGTCCGTGGTCACGGTCCCCAGGACGTTCGTGGACTACGTGGTGACGGAGCACGGCATCGCCACCCTGCGGGGCAAGACGGTGCGGGAGCGCATCGGTGAGCTCATCGCTGTGGCCCACCCAGACTTCCGCGCCGAGCTGAAGAAAGAGGCCCAACGCCTCTACGGCATCGCCATCTGAGGAGGCCGGGCCGTGCCCCGGCCACCGCTCTGGCTGGAGGGAGTCCACGCCCTGGAGGCGGGCGACGGGCTGGCCATCGCCTACGCCGGCCACCTGCTGGCCCGCCTGGGGGCCACCGTTTGGAAGGTGGAACCGCCCCAGGGCGACCCCCTGCGCTTCCTGGGCCCCTTCCCGGACGACAGGCCCGACCCCGAGCGGGGCGCTCACCACCTCTTCTACGACGGCGGCAAGCGCAGCCTCGCCATCGACCCGGGCCGTCCCGGCGACCGCGCCCTGATGAGGAGGCTCGCCCGTGCCGCCGACGTCCTGCTGGTGGACGCAGGCTGGGCCCGGGCCATAGGCGCCCGCAGCCAGGCCCGCCGCGGCGCTGTGGCCGTGGTGGTGACCCCGTTCGGCCTTACGGGACCCTACCGCCACCTGCCCGCCTGCGACCTGGTGCTGCAGGCCATGATGGGGCTCGCCTACATCACCGGCGAGCCCGACCGGCCACCCCTGCAGGTGGGGCTGCCCGTGGCCGAGCTGATGGCTGGCCAGCTGGCGGCGGGGATCGCCCTCAGCTGCCTGTGGCGGAGGCGCCAGGGCGGACGCGGCGTCCTAGTGGACCTCTCCTGCTGGGAGGCGGCCCTCACGGCCATGGAACACGCCCCCATGGCCTGGTCCTATCAGCGTCGGGCCTGGCAGAGGCGCGGCAACCTGCGGGCGCTGGCCGGGTGGGGCCTCTACCCCTGCCGTGACGGGTATGTGGGCGTCATCTCCGGCCTGGGGGACGCCTACCGCCGCTTTTTGGCGATGGTCGGGCCTCCTTTGACGGAGCCCCGCTTCGCCGCCATATCGGCCCGCACCCGCCTGGCCGACGAGATGCACGCCGCCATCCTGACCTGGCTGGCAGGCAGAGGCCGCGAGGAGGTGGTCAGGGAGGCCCAGGCACGCGGCCTTCCCTTCGGCTACCTGCACACGGTGGAGGACCTGCTGCGCTCCCCCCAACTGCGGGCACGGCGTTTCTTCCGTGTGGTCCGCCAGCCGGGCCTGGGCGAGACAACGGTGCCCTATGCCCCTTTCCGCGCCCGCGGGGTGCGCTGGCGCCTGGCCCCCGCCCCTGCCCTGAACCGTCACCGCGCCCTGGCACGCCACCTATCCCCCCGGCCCCAGGGGCCCAAGGGGCTGGACAGGGACCTGCCGCTGGCCGGAGTGCGGGTGCTGGAGATGGCCGTCGTCTGGGCAGGGCCCCTGTGCGGACGCCTGCTGGCCGAGGCGGGGGCCGAGGTCATCAAGCTGGAGACGGCCCGCCGCCCAGACCTCATCCGCGGGCCGGCACGACCCCTGCACCCGGCCGATGGCGTCTACCCGCGGGGCGTCCCCGGGCAGGACCCCTGGAACCGCCACGCCTACTTCAACGACCGCAACCGCGGCAAGCTCGGCATCTGCCTGGACCTGGACCGCCCGGAGGGACGAGAGCTGGCCCGCGCCATCGCCGCCCGTTGCGACGTCGTGGTCGAGAACCTGTCGCCGGGCGCGTTGGCCCGCTTCGGCCTGGACTACGCCACCCTCAGTCGCCTGCGCCGGGACATCATCTATCTGTCCATGCCCGCCCAGGGCCTAACGGGGCCGGAGCGGGGATACGTGGGCTACGGCGCCACCAATGACCTGACCAGCGGCCTCATCAGCGTCACCGGCTACGAGGACGGCACCCCCCAGAACGCCGGCATCAACGTCAGCGACCCGGTGGCGGCCTTTCACGGCTTTGTGGCGGTGGCGGCCGCCCTGCACCTGCGCCAGCGCAGCGGCCGTGGCCTGCACATCGACCTGTCCCAGCGGGAGTCCACCGCCTACTTCATGGCCCCCTACCTGCTGGACTACCTCTGGAACGGTCGGGTGGCCCGGCCCACGGGCAACGCTCACCCCCATTGGGTGCCCCATGGCCTCTACCCCTGTGCCGGGGAGGACTCCTGGCTGGCCATCGCCGTGCGGGACGATGGCGAGTGGCAGTCCCTGTGCCGGGTGGTCCCGTCCCTGGCTGCCCTGTCCGGGCTGTCGCAGACGGAGCGCCTCGCCCGCCGCCGCGAGATAGATGACCTGCTCGCGGGGTGGACGCGGGCGCTGCCACGGGCGGAGGCGTGGCGAAGGCTGCGGGAGGCGGGCGTGCCCTCGGGTCCTGCCTACGAGGGGCCTGCCCTCTTCGCCGACCCCCATCTGCGCCGACGTGGCTTCTGGGTGGCGGCCCACCACCCGTCGGCAGGCCGTCGGCTCTACCCGGGGCCGCCCTGGCGCCTGGGCGACGGCACCCCCAGCCGCCGCCCGGCCCCGACCCTGGGCCAGCATAACCGCCTCGTCCTCTCCCGACTGCTGGGGCTATCGCAGGGGGAGCTGGAGCGGTTGGAACAGGCAGGCGTCCTATGTCAGCGTCCCCTGGACGCCTGAGCCGGTTCCCCCTGGGCAGCCTCTGTGCTAACATCGAGGCACCTAGGGGCGTGCGGCAGGGCAACATGAGGGGGCCCTCTCTCGACCTCGGCAGCCAGGACTGGCTCCGCGACCCATACCCCATCTACCGCCGCCTGCGAGAGGAAGACCCCGTCCACTGGAGCGAGGAGCTGGGGCACTGGCTGTTGACCCGCTACCGGGACGTGGTCTTTGTCTTGAGGGACCGGCGCTTCTCGGCTGCCAACCGCCCGCCCCAGCGGCGCTGGGGTCGGCCCACCACCATGGTCAATGCCGACCCTCCGGAGCACGCCCGCCTACGCCGCGTCGCGGCCGCCCCCTTCAACCACCACACGGTGGAAGGGATGCGCCCCGTTATCCAGGAGGCCGTGGACTCCCTGCTGGAGGGCCTCGGGGGCCAGGTGGACCTGGCGCAGCGGCTGGCCACTCCGTTGCCGCTGCTGGTCATCGGCCGCATCCTGGGCCTGTCGGAGAGGGCGCGGGACGTCCTCATGCGGGAGCTGGTGGCCTTCGCCCCCGGCGCGGGGCGGCGCCGGGCAGCCATGATGGGCGAGGCCTCTCCGCCCGGCCCTGACGACTCCTACTGGCGCTCAGTGGTGGAGGAGCACCGCGCCGCCCCCGGCGAAGACCTGGTCTGTCAGCTTATCGCCGCCCGCCAGCAGGGCCTGCTCCAGGACGATGAGGAGCTGATAGACACGCTGGTCCTCCTCTACGTGGCCGGCATGGAGACGACCATAGGCCTCATCGGCAACGGCCTGCTCGCCCTTCTGCGCCACCCCGAGCAGTGGGAGCGGCTTTGGCGGGACCCGGGCCTGGCCCGCCAGGCGGTGGAGGAGGCCCTCCGCTACGACCCGCCCGTCCACGCCGTCAGCCGCCGTGCCCTGGCCGACGTGGAGGTGGGCGGCCGCACCATTCGCCGCGGCGACAAAGTGCTCTGCCTGTTGGCGGCGGCCAATCGCGACCCGGAGGTCTTCCCCGACCCCGACCGCTTCGACATCGGCCGGGGCCAGGGTGACCACCTGGCCTTCGGGACGGGGGTCCACACCTGCCTGGGGGCCCTGCTGGCCCGGGCGGAGGGAGAGGTGGCCATAGCCACCCTCGCCCGCCGCTTCCCCGGCCTGCGACTGGCTGGCGAGCCCCACATCGAGAGCAACCTCATCGTCCGCCGCGTGACCAGCCTGCCCGTGATCCTGTGATGCGGCCGCTGAAGGGGCTTCTCGGCACCTGCACGGCCCTCGGCCGCCCCGGCGGCACTACCTAAGACGGGCCGAGGGCTGTCGCCCAAGGAGGGGACGGGGACATTGGCCGCCAAGGGGATGGGCCTGGCCCTGGCCTCCCTCCTGGCCCTGGCCACGGCCTGCATGCAGCGGGACTCGACCCTGCTGATCGGGCTGGACGTGACCCCCACCGTGCCCGTACCCTCGCCCACCGCCAGCCCGCCGCCCACTCCCACTCCGGCCTGTACCGACGCCGCCGTGGGCCGCGCCACGGCCGCCCCGGCCACCGTGCAGGTGGTGGCCGGGACCACCGCCGGCTCAGGCGTGGTGGTGGCCCCCCACGGGCGCGTCCTCACCGCCTATCACGTCGTGCGCGACCATGCCCTGGTGTCCCTGCTACTGCCCGACGGTCGCCGGGGCGTGGGGCAGGTGGTGGCCTGGGACGAGGCCAGCGACCTGGCCCTGATAGCCGCCATGCTGGACGGGCTGCCCGCCATCGCCTGGGCCCCTGCCGAGCCGCCTCCCGGTAGCCAACTCCTGGCCCTGGGCTACCCTCTCCCCAGCCAGCGCGGTCTGGGAGGACAGCCCACGGTGGCATCCACCTCCGCAGGACGTCCGCTAGAGGCGGCGGGCCAGCGATACATCCCCCTCAGCGCCAGCCTCAATGAGGGCTACTCGGGCGGTCCGGTGGTGGACCTGTGCGGCCGACTGGTGGGCCTGGTGCTGGCCCGGCTAGGCGATGGCGGCGAGACAGCCCTGGCCCTGTCTCTGACCAGCGCCCGGCCCGTCCTGGAGCGGCTGGCCGCCGTCCCCACTCACGCCCTGGGGCCTGAGGAGTCGGCCATCGCCACCAACATGGCCACCGCCCTGCGCGAGGGGTACTTGCCCAGTGGCCGCTACGCCGCCGTGGACGCCGCCGGCCAAAGGTTCTATGGTCTGCACGGCATCTGCCTGGACTCGCCCGACAGCTACTGCCAGAAGGTCCTCTTCTTCCTGGGCACCAACTACCTAGGTGCCGACACCCAACGGCCCTCTCGCCTGATCCTGGACGTGACCCCCGGCGAGAGGCCAGGGGAGGTGGTAGTGGTCTACGCCAACCATGCCCCCGGCGACCCCGACTGCTGCCCCAGCGGGCAGCCCGTGCCCATCCCCTACTACTGGGACGGGCAACGGCTGCGCCCCGGGGGCGTGCCACCGGGTCACTAGCCCGGTGGCATTGACAGGGCGCTAGCTAGGGGTATCATGGAGCCGTCCCATCCTCAGTCCAGACCTAAGGAGGAGGAACCGTGAAAGCTGCTGTCATGACCCAGCTCAAGGCCCCCCTGGAGGTCAAGGAGGTGCCCGACCCCAAGCCAGGCCCCACCGACGCCGTAGTGAGGGTGGAGGCCTGTGGCATCTGCCGTAGCGACTGGCACTTCTGGCAGGGGGACTGGTCGTGGCTGGGGCTGCAGCCACCCCTGCCACGCATCATGGGGCACGAGTTCGGTGGCGTGGTGGAGGCCGTGGGCGACCAGGTGCGCAACTTCCGGCCCGGCGACCGGGTGACGGTGCCCTTCCACCTCGCCTGTGGCCGCTGCCAGTACTGCTACTCCGGGCGCTCCAACCTGTGCGGCATGGGCATGCTGGGTTTCAGCATCGATGGCGGCTACGGCCGCCTGGCCCTGGTGCCCAACGCCGACGTGAACCTCATCCGCCTGCCCGACGGGGTGGACTTCCTGACGGCCGCCGCCCTCGGCTGTCGCTACATGACCGCCTACCACGCCGTGGCCGACCGTGCCCGCGTGCGGCCGGGCGAGTGGGTGGCAGTCTTCGGCGTGGGCGGCGTGGGCCTGTCGGCGGTCCAGATAGCCGCCGCCCTGGGTGGGCGGGTCATCGCCGTGGACATCAGCGACGAGAAGCTGGAGCGGGCCCGCCAGGAGGGGGCGGTGGCGGTGGTCAACGCCAGCCAGGGCAACCCCTTCATGCAGGTCCGCCAACTCACCGAGGGCGGCGCCGACGTGGGCATCGACGCCCTGGGGTCCCTCTCCACCGCCCAGGCCTCCATCCTGTCCATCCGCAAGGGCGGGCGACACGTGCAGGTGGGCCTCACCAGCCAGCAGGAACAGGGCATGATCCCCGTCCCGGCCGATGCCATGGTGGTCCAGGAGATAGACTTCCTCACCAGCCTAGGCTGCCCCGTGACCTCCTACCCGGGGCTGCTGTCGCTGGTGGCCTCGGGCAAGCTGGACCCGCGGCGGCTGGTAGGCCAGACCATCCCCGTCGAGGGCGTCAACGACGTGCTGAACGCCATGACCGAGTTCGGCACCGTCGGCTTCAACATCATCGACCGCTGGTAAAGGCGGCCAGCCCTAGCAACGGGGGCGCCCCCTGCCCTGGGGACCGGAGGGCGGGGGGCGCCCTTTAGCCGTTTGTAGCACGGCCCAGCCTTAGGCAGGCCCTACGTCGCCGGACCGCGCACGGCGCCTTGCCAACCCGTTGACAAGCGGCCCACCGGCCGCTAAGATAATGACTGACAGTCAGTCAGTAGACCAACGGGAGGCGGAACCATGGCGAGGGTACGGCTGCCCGCCGACCGCCGGCAGAGCCTGCTGGCGGCCGCCCGCCGCGTGTTCGCCAGCAAGGGCTACGAGGCGGCTACCGTCTCCGAGATCGTGGCCGAGGCCGGGGTGGCCCATGGCACCTTCTACCTCTACTTCCCCTCCAAGCGGGCAGCCGTCGTCCAGCTGGCCGACGAGTTCCACCGTCGGCTGGCCGAAGCGGTGATGTCCGCATATAGGCCCGATCGCCCCCTGGTGGAGTCGGTGCGGCCCACCGTGGAGGCCGCCTTCCGAGTCTGTGCCGACAACGTCGACCTGATACGGCTCCTGGACCTGGACGTGGCCCGGGACCTAGAGGCCTGCCGCGAGATGGAGGCCGCGCCGGCCCACCGCGAGTTCCAGGCCTGGATGGAGGGCATCATCGGTCAGCACGCCGCCCGCGAGGGCCTGGCCCTCGACCCCGAGATGTTGGCCCGCATAATCATCTGGATGATGCGGGAGGCCACCTACGAGTGCTTCGTCCTGGGGGGCGGCCGGGAGGTGGACCGCTATATAGAGGCCATCAGCGGCTTCCTGGAGGCCGCCCTCCTGGGCCTGGGAAGCCCTTCGCAAGCCACCACCGACCAGAGGAGGGGGAAGGGGAAATGATGGTCGAGCCCATACTCCAAGACTTGGCCAGGGCCGTCATGGCCGAGAGGGAGGCCGAGGCCCGTAGCCTGGCTCCCGACGGCATAGACCGCCCGCGGCCGCTAACGGCCCCCCTGGCACGACTGCTGGTGCACCTGGGGCTGGCCCTGGACCCAGGGCTGCGCCGCGAGCTGACCGACGAGGCCGCCCGGTCGTCCCTGCAGGCCACCGCGGCCCCCTGACGCCCGCCGCCACAAGGAGACGGCCCCGTGCGCGAGGCCCTCTCGCCTGGCCGACTGGCCCGCTGGTGCGCCACCCACCGCTGGACGGTGGTGGCCATCTGGGCCGCTGCCCTGGTGGCGGCCGCCGCCCTCGCCTTTGCCCTCATGGGCAGCGGCCTGACCCACGAGCAGGGCTTCGACACCCGCACTGAGTCCCAACAGGCCGAGGAGCTGCTGGAGCAGCGGCTGCGGGGGCCTGAGCCCCTGCGCGAGATCGTCATCGTCCGCTCCGAGTCCCTGGCCGTCGACGATCCGGCCTACCGCTCCTTCGTGGAGGGCCTCTACGCCGGCCTGATGGCCCTAGGGCCTGACGTGGTGTCCCGGGGCCTGGCCTACTACCAGCCCGGCGGCGAGGGGCTGGTCTCGGCCGACCGCCATACGGCCCTCATAGTCCTGACCCTCGCCGGAGAGATGGACGGCGCCCGAGAGAGGGCCGAACGCGTCCGCACCGTGGTCCGCGCGTTCGACGGCCAGGAGGGCTTCCAGGTCCTGCACACCGGCCAGGCCAGCGTGTCCCTGGACTCGGGTCACGTGGCCGAGCGGGACCTGCGCAAGGGCGAGGGCATAGGCATTCCAGCCGCGCTGGCAGTCCTGCTGCTGGTGTTCGGGGCGGTGGTGGCCGCCGTCATGCCCATCGTGTTCGCGGTGGTGGCCATAGTCATCGCCGTGGGCCTGGCCGTGCTGGTGGGGCAGGCCTTCCCCCTCACCTTCTTCGTCACCAACATGATCACCATGATGGGCCTGGCGGTGGGCATCGATTACTGCCTGTTCATTATCTCCCGCTACCGGGAGGAGCGGGCACGGGGGCTGGACCGGGTGGAGGCCATCGCCGCCACGGGCGACAGCGCCAGCCGCGCCGTCCTCTTCAGCGGCCTGACGGTCATCATCGCCATGTCAGGTCTTCTCATCGTCCCCACTTCCACCTTCCGCAGTCTGGCCATCGGCTCGGTCCTGGTGGTGGCAGTGGCTGTGCTGGCATCGCTGACGCTGGTGCCGGCCCTGTTAGGGCTCCTGGGCGACCGGGTGAACTCCCTGCGGGTGCCCTTCCTGGCCCGCTTCGCCGCCGAGGACGGCCGCAGCGGCTTCTGGGACCGGGTGGCCCGCACGGTGATGCGGCGTCCCGCCCTGGGGCTGGTCCTGGTGGGGGGGCTCCTGCTGGCCCTGACGGTGCCCTATTTCCAGATGGAGACGGGCCTGAACGGCGCCGAGACCCTGCCCGACGACTTGCCCTCCAAGCAGGGCTTCTCGGCCCTGGCCCGCGACTTCCCCTCGGGCCTGGTGGGGCCGGCGGAGGTGGTCATCGACGGCGACGTGACAGCGCCCGAGGTCCAGGCAGCGGTCCAGAAGCTGCAGACGCTGCTGGCGGCCGACCCCACCTTCGGCCCCCCGAGCTTCACCGCCAACCCCGCCGGCGACCTGGGAGTGCTATCGGTGCCCATCGCCGCCGAGTCGGGCAGCAGGGAGGCCGTGCAGGCCGTGGACGCCCTGCGGCAACGCTACGTTCCGGAGGCCTTCGCAGGGGTGGACGCCCGCGTGCTGGTGGGTGGTGAGCCGGCCCTGGCCCGCGACTTCCTGGCCCTGGCAGAGGACTACACCCCCATCGTCTTCGCCTTCGTGCTGGGCCTCAGCTTCGTGCTGCTGACGCTGGCCTTCCGCTCCTTGGTGGTGCCAGCCAAGGCGGTCCTCATGAACCTGCTCTCGGTGGGGGCGGCCTACGGCCTGACGGTCCTGGTATTCCAGCGGGGGTGGGGGGCTGACCTGCTGGGCTTCCGGCAGGTGGAGGCCATCGAGGCCTGGATCCCCGTCTTCCTGTTCGCGGTCCTGTTCGGCCTGTCCATGGACTACCACGTCTTCCTGCTGAGCCGCATCCGCGAGCGCTACGACGAGACGGGGGACAACAGCGAGGCCGTCTCCTTCGGGCTCCGGACCACCGGCAAGCTCATTACCGGCGCCGCCCTCATCATGGCGGTGGTTTTTGCGGGGTTCGCCTCCGGGGAGCTAGTGATGTTCCAGCAGGTGGGCTTCTCGGCAGCGGTGGCGGTGCTGCTGGACGCCACCCTGGTGCGCTCGGTGCTGGTACCATCCAGCATGGCCCTGCTGGGGCGCTGGAACTGGTGGCTCCCGCGCTGGCTCTCCTGGCTGCCCGACCTGCGGGTGGAGCCAGCCCGCCGCGCCTACGCCACCGTCAGACGGGACTAAGGGGTGCCCCAGCCGCCGCCCCCCGGCGTCTCCAGGGTGAGGCGGTCGCCGGCCCGGACCTGGAGCTGACATTTGCCGGGCAGGGGCAGCACCTGCCCGTCGGCCCGCGTCAGCAGGTCCCGGCCCCTGGCCCCCGGACCACCACCCCAAAGCCCCCAGGGGGCGAAGCGCCTGCGCTCGCCCACGATGGTGACGGTGGCGGGGGCCAGGAACTCCCACGTGCGGACGATGCCGTCCCCGCCAGGGTGCTGCCCCTGGCCGCCGGAGCCGCGCCGCACCCGGTACTCCACGATGCGGAAGGGATAGGCCATCTCCAGGGCCTCCACCGGCGTGTTCATGGTGTTGGTCATGTGGGTGTGGACGGCCGAGAGGCCGGGGCGCTGGGGGCCGCCGCCCGCGCCCCCGCCCACCGTCTCGTAGTAGGCGAAGGGCTGCCCACGGAAGGGGTCCCAGCCGCCTATGGCCACGTTGTTCATGGTCCCTTGGCTGGCAGCCGGCACCACTCCGGGCAGGGCCTGGGCCAGCGCCCCCAGCACCGCGTCCACGATGCGCTGGGAAGTCTCCACGTTGCCCGCCGACACCGCCCGCGGCGGCCGGGCGTTGACGATGCTCCCCTCGGGCAGCAGGACAGTCACCGGGCGGAAGCAGCCCTCGTTGGCCGGCACCGTCTCCTCCACCAGGCAACGGACCACGTAGTAGACGGCGGAGCGGGTGACGGCGGCCACGGCGTTGATAGACGAAGGGCGCTCGGGGGCGCTGCCGGTGAAGTCCACCACCATGGTCTCGCCCCGCACCGAGACCCGCACGCGGATGGGCAAGGGGGCATCGTCGTTCCCGTCGTCGTCCAGGCAGTCCTCGAAACGGTAGTCGCCGTCGGGTATGCGGGCGATGGCCGCCCTGGTCATGCGCTCCGCATAGTCCTGGAGGGCGGCCATCAGGGAGAAGGCGCGGCGGAGGCCATAGCGCTGGCAGAGCTCCCTCAGCCGGTCCTGGCCAATGCGCTGGGCCGCCATCTGGGCATCCAGGTCGCCGCGACGCTCCTCGGGGGTTCGGACGTTGCGCAGGATCAGCTCGTAGGCGGCCCGGTTCAGCCGGCCACCCTCATACAGCTTGATGGGCGGGATGACGATGCCCTCTTGCCACAGCTCCTGGGCCAGCGGCATGGACCCGGGGGACATTCCCCCCACGTCGGCGTGGTGGGCGCGGCAGGCTACGAAGCCCGCCAGGCGCCGCCCCACGAAGACCGGCGACACCATGGTGATGTCCGGCAAGTGGGTCCCCCCCAGGTACGGGTCGTTGAGGGCCACGACGTCGCCAGGCGAGAAGGGGGCCAAGGGCAAGGCCGCCCGCACGGCCTCTGGCATGGCCCCCAGGTGCACCGGGATGTGTGCGGCCTGGGCCACCAGTCGCCCCTGGGGGTCGAAGACGGCGCAGGAATAGTCCCGTCGCTCTTTGATGTTGGGCGACAGGGCGCTCCGTCCCAGGGCCATCCCCATCTCCTCGGCCACCGAGGAGAAGAGGGCGGCGGCGATGGCCAGCTCGGCTGGGTCAGGTCCGCGGGACATGATCACCCGTTATCTTAGGGGCAGGTGAGACGCCAGGACAGCCCATGTCGGCAGTAGCGAGGCCGGCCTCGCCGATGCCAGAATAGGGGAAGGAAGGCCATCTGCGGGGGTGAGGGAAGATGGCAGAGCGCGTCGTGGAGGTGCCCGAATACGAGGTGGCCGAGCGGGTCCAGGTAGACCCCCGGCGGACTGCCCTCGTCATCGTTGACATGCAGAACGACTTCGTCAAAGAGGGGGGCAAGCTGGTGGTGCCCAGCGCCAAGCTCACCGTCCCGCCCCTGCGGCACCTGCTGGAGGTGGCCCGCCAGTCGGGCATGACGGTGGCCTATACCCAGGACTCGCACCTGCCCGGTGACCCCGAGTTCGAGCTGTTCGGCGAGCACTGCCTGGTGGGCACCGCAGGCTGGGAGGTCATCGAGGAGCTATCGCCCCAGGCGGGAGAGCTGGTCTACCAGAAGCGCCGCTACGACGGCTTCTACGGCACCTCCCTGGAGCACGACTTGAGGGTCAGGGGCATCGACACCCTCATCATCGGCGGCACGGTGGCCAACATCTGCGTGCTGCACACGGCCGGCAGCGCCGCCCTGCGCTGGTTCAAGGTAATCGTCCCCAGGGACGCCATCTCGGCGCTGACGGAGTTCGACCTGGAGTTGGCCCTGCGGCAGGTCCACTTCCTCTACCGTGGCACCATCACCGGCAGCGGCTGCATCTCTGCGAAGGGCTGACGCGGCCCAGCGCACGGGGCCCGTCGCGTGAACGGGTCGCGCTCAGGCCCTTCGACCCGCCCCATATGCCGCTGACGGCCCCGACGCAGCCCTGGGGAGCAGCTTCGGACGCGACGGTGCCCGCTGGCGACCCCTCAGGGCGAAGGCTCCAAGAGCAGGTTGCCGCTGGCGTCCACCGACCCCTGCCACCCTGGCGGCACAGCCGTCGTGGAGTCGTCCTGGACCACCAGGGCCGGCCCGACGATGCGGTTGCCCGCCTGCAGGGCGTGGCGGGCGTAGACGGGCGCCTCGTGGCGGCGTCCGAACCAGAGGGGGCGCCGGCCCAGCAGGGCGCGGGACGGGTCGGGGCCGCCCTCGGGCAGGGGCGGCAGCGACAGCCGCATGCCCGGCAAGAGCAGCCGCAGGCGCAGGTTCACCACCTCCACCGGCCGCCCGGGGTCGGCATGGGCGTAGCGTTCCCGGTGCAGGGCATGGAAGCGGGGCAGGAAGTGACGGGGGTGCAGCTCCTCCACCGGGACCGCCAGCTCATAGGACTGGCCGACATATCGCAGGTCCAGGAGCACGTTCCGCTCTAGCCCCGCCAGCGGGAACCCCTCGTCCAGCAGTTCCCTTCGGCCCTGCTCCTCCATTTCGCGCAGGCGCGCGTGTAGCCGTTGGGCGGCATCGTCCCAGGCCGCCCCCTCCTCAGAGGGCACGGCCAGCATCACGGCCGCCCGCAGTTCCTTAGTGGGGCGGGCCACCGCCATCCCCAGGGCCGAGAGGACGCCCGGATAACGGGGGACCAGCACTCGCGGTATGCGCAGGGCTTCGGCCAGCTCGCAGGCGTGAAGGGGGCCGGCGCCGCCGAAGGCCACCAGGGTGAAGAGCCTGGGGTCGTGCCCGCGCTCCACCGACACCACCCGCAGCGCCCGCTCCATGCTGGCGTTGGCCACCCGCAGGATGGCGGCGGCCGTCCGCCTCAGGTCGCCGCCGAAGGCTGGGGCCAGGCCGGAGAGGGCACGCCGAGAGCGAGCAGGGTGCAGGGCCATGCGGCCTCCCAAGAAGTGTTCGGGAAGGATGCGCCCCAGGAGCAGATGGGCGTCGGTGACGGTCGGCAGCAGGGAACGACCGTAGCAGGCTGGTCCGGGGTCGGCACCGGCGCTCTCGGGCCCCACCCGCAGGGCACCCCCCTCGTCCAGGCGAGCGATGGAACCGCCGCCAGCACCCACGCTGACCACGTCCACGGCGCTGCCCCGCAGTGGCAGGTCGCCCACCAGCGTCTCGTCCCGCTCGGGTAGATGGCCCGGGCAGAGGGCCACATCGGCCGAGGTGCCGCCCATGTCCAGCGTGAGGACGCGCTCGATGCCCGACTGGGCGGCGGCCCAGAGGGCCCCCACCACCCCGCCCGCCGGCCCCGACAGCACAGTGCGCACCGCCAGGCGGCCAGCCGCGCGGGGGGACATGGCCCCGCCCGAGGAGGAGAGGACGCTCAGCCGGCCCACCCCCCGGGCCCGCAGCCCCTCTTCCAGATGGTCCAGATAGGTGCTCATGACCGGAGACACGTAGGCGTTGACCACGGTAACTACCGTCCGCTCATATTCGCGGTGCTCGGGCAGCACCTCATGAGACGCGGAGACGAACAGTCCCCGGCGCCGTGCCGCCTCGGCCACCATGGCCTCATGGCGCGGGTCCAAAAAGGAGAAGAGAAAGCAGACGGCCAGGGAACGGGCGCCCAGCTCCGCCGCCCGCTGGGCCAGCGACTCCGCCTCCTCCGGGTCCAAGGGCCATAGGACGCGTCCCCAGGCATCCAGGCGCTCGTGGGCCTCCAGCCGCCAGCCATCGGGGACCAGTGGCGGGGGTCGCCACGGCTCCAGCTCGTAGAGCCTGGGTCTGGTCTGGCGGCCGATGACCAGGACGTCGGCGAAGCCCTGGGTCGTCACCAGGACGGTAGGCGCCCCCTTTCTCTCGATGAGGGCGTTGGTGGCGATGGTGGAGCCGTGGACGACGGCCTCGGGCCGGCAGCCCATCTCGTCCAGGCCCAGGAGCACCCCCTCCGAGGGATCGCCCGGTGTGGTGGGACGCTTGAAGAGGCGTAGGACGCCGTCCTCCCATAGCAGGAAGTCGGTGAAGGTGCCGCCCACGTCCACGCCCAGGAGGGACCCCATACCAGAGGCCATTTTAGGGGGCAGCCCGCGGCAAGGCAGCGCCCTGTAACCTACCCTCGGCGGGTGTTATCCTGACCTGTGGACAAACGAATGGGGAAGGTGCCATGCCCAGCATCGTAGACCTGCACGTCCACACCACCATCGGCTCCTACGACTCGATGATCACCCCCCAACGCCTGGGAGACGTGGCCCAGAGGACGGGCCTGACGGCCGTCACCCTCAGCGAGCACGTGACCCCCTGGCCCCGCGAGCGTGCCCAGCGCTTCTACGAGGAGACGGGAGTGGTGGCGGTGCCCGCCCGCGAGTGGTCCACCGACATGGGCCACATCATCGCCGTGGGGCTGGAGGCAGCGGCAGGCATACGCACGGCCGAAGACCTGCGGCGGGCGGCCGACGCCGAGGGCGCCTTCCTCATCCTGGCCCATCCCTTCCGCTACTTCCCCGGCCCCTCCAGCCTCCTCTTCGGGCGGGTGGCCAATGCCGGGGAGCTGACGGTCGAGGAGCTGGCCAGACACCCTGTCTTCGCCCTGGTGGACGCCATAGAGGTCCTCAACGGGGGCTGTATCGACCGGGAGAACGAGCTCGCCCTCCAGGTAGCCCGCTACCTGGGCAAGCCCGTCGTGGGGGCGAGCGACGCCCACGCACCCACGGAGGTCGGCCACTACGCCACCATTTTCGAGGCCGATATCAGGGGCCTTGACGACCTGCTGCGGGAACTGCGTTCGGGGCGGTTCCTGCCGGCCCGCCGCTCGGACGGGGTCTACTTGCCGCTGGACGGCTCCCGCTGATGCCGGCCTCCTACGTCGGCATTGAGGGAGCCCCGACGGTAGCCAGCCAGGTCCAGGGCCACGTGGGTGTAGCCCAGGGAGCGGAGGGCGTCTACCACCCTCCGGCGGTGGGCCAGCACGATGCCCATCCCCTCCTCGTCCGTCTCGATGCGGGCGACGCTGCCGTGGTGGCGCACCCTTAGCAGCCGCAGCCCGAGGGAGCGCAGGAACTCCTCCGCCCGCTCGATGCGCTCCAGCGCCTCCACCGTCACCGGCGTTCCATAGGGGATGCGGGACGCCAGGCAGGGGGAGGCCGGCTTGTCCCAGGTGGGCAGCCCCATCTGCCGCGACAGCTCCCTTACCTCGGCCTTGGTGAGGCCCGCCTCCAGCAGGGGGCTGCGCACGCCGTGCCGGCGGGCGGCGGCCAGGCCGGGACGGAAGTCGTGCAGGTCGTCGGCGTTGGTGCCGTCGGCCACCCAGGCGATGCCCTCCCGGACGGCCAGGGACTTCAGGGCCGCGAATAGCTCGTCCTTACAGTGGAAGCAGCGGTCGGGGGAGTTCTGCACGTAGCCGGGGCGCTCCATCTCGCGGGTCTGGATGACGAGGTGGCGTAGGCCGAGGCTCCGGGCCAGCTCCTGGGCCTGGGCCAGCTCCCTCGCGGGCACGGCCGGCGAGCGGGCGGTGACGCACAGGGCCCGCTCCCCCAGGACCTGGTGGGCCACGGCCGCTAGGAAGGCGCTGTCCACCCCGCCCGAGTAGGCCACCACCACCGCGCCCATCTCGCGGAGGATGCCCCGGAGCCGCTCCAGCTTCTCCTGCATGGTGCCCCCACCGGGCAAGGCCATATCAGCACAGGGACAGGGCGCGGTCAAGCTACCGCCAGAGGCGGAACACCAGGTTGAGGACGATGGTCAGGACGAGGCTCAGGAGGATGGAGGTGACGAGGGGAAAGTAGAAGGTGAAGTTGTCCCGTTGGACAAGGATATCGCCCGGCAGGCGCCCCAGGAAGGGGACCCTGGAGGCCAGGAGCACGACGCCCCCCAGCACCGCCAGGGCGATGCCGGCCACGATTAGCCACTTGCCCACCTGCTCCATCTCCATCCCGACCCCATTTTCGCCTCCGGACTCGCCGCCCGACAAGGGCCAGCATTGACCCATCCCCCGATCTTGACCACCAAAAAGCCCACCGATGTACCAAAAACTCGCTAAAGGCCCTTGACAAATGTTTTGGGGGGCTATAATCCTGCCGGCTGTTCATGTAAGAGTAGGGTCACTACAGACTGATGGTTCAGAACACGGACAGTGGGCGGACGAGGCGGACAGACGCGCAGCAGACCGGAGACGTTTCAAGAGAAGGCGGGCAGGGGGTGAGTGACGATGCGGCGTACGGTCGTTGCCGTGCTGGCAGTTACCCTGCTGGCAGTAGCCACGGGAGTAGGCACGGCTCTAGTAGTGGGCGCGCGGCAATCCGGGCCGCCACCGCCTAGGCCTGGGCCGGAAGAGGAGTCCCAGCCCCGCTCAGTGCCTTCCCTTACACGCGTGCAGAGGGAGCAGGCGATAGCCTTGATCACCGCCGATCCCAGACTTAAGGCACTGCTGGGCGACCGGCCGTGGCAGATTGAGGAGCTCGGGGTATGGCACACCTCCACAGGGAGGGTGATCGGGGCAGGGGCAAGGGTAGTGCTGCCCAGCCCCACCACCCTGGAAGGCGAATGGCTGGCCATGGATTGGGACGAGTCTAGGTCGCCCCCCTACCTCAGCGTGCCGCTGCGAGCCAAATTCAGCAATGTGCGTTACATCCACGTGTCTGTCGACTTGGAGCGGGGAGAGGTGGTGAGCCTGTTCCCTGATCCTGGCGCAACACCGGAGGGGGGATAGAGTTCCCGCCGGGTTACACTCCACCACCGCCCCGTCCTGGCGACGACTGAAAGCTCCGGCGCTGCCGAGGCTCAATGCAGGTGCGGTTGATCAGCGTCCAGGAGGTGTGCCGTCATGGGTCTGTTACGGTCACGCGCACGGCTGTTGGCTTTGGTGGGGGCTGGTGCGCTTATAGGAGTGACGGCGGGGCTAGTAGGCGGCCACGAGCTGAGCCACCTCGGACAGGGTGCCTCCACGACCCAGTTGACGTGGCTTTATATCGGCGAAGACAGGTTCCGCAACTACGACTTCAACAGCCAGTTGGACTCCGCAACTAACGTAGATTGGCCTATCACCATCTTGTTTTGGAACAACGCTGAGGTCGATAAAGTCAAAGACTTTTATAGGTGGGCATGCTGCCCTTATCCGGGAGGTGCCAAGTACGCCTATCTTAACGAAGGCTTCGGTGACGTATGGGACAGCGACGCCGGACAGAAGGGTCACTGGTGCCCAGTGTTTGGAGAAACCCCCCACATGCGCTTCTACGCCGATTCAGATGACACTTTG
Organism: Dehalococcoidia bacterium; assembly: GCA_035574155.1. Taxonomy (GTDB): domain Bacteria; phylum Chloroflexota; class Dehalococcoidia; order SM23-28-2; family HRBIN24; genus HRBIN24. The sequence continues at coordinate 44,501 of DATLZD010000072.1, forward strand.
TATAACATCTACTGGGGCTACTATGTCCTAGCTTCTACCCACTACGATGTCCGAGAGTGCGGGTTTGGGAAGTGGCATGGCGACAGCGAGCGGGCGGAGGAATACTTCGTAGACGTTGCTCTGTTCTTTGGCTATGCGGCTCAGCATGACTGGGCCTACTTCTGGAATTACGAGCCTTATCGTGAGGAGGGCAATCACTTTTGGGATAACAACGGCTGGGCCTCGGCTGTCAACATCCCTTAACATAGTTGAGCCTAGAGCTGCAGCATGGCTTGTTGGTTGAGAGCGCTTGCTTGGCCAGCGCTGATGTTAGGAGTGTTGACCATCGTTGGCTGCGCTGGCGAGCTGAATAGCCAGAGGTCGCCATCGTCATCGGGGTTCACCCCCGTATTCGTACTTGCCGAGCCCCTCTCCGTTGCCGGACTCGGGGGAGCGGTAAGCAATAGCGTCCGGTATGACCTCCCATCATCGGCAAGGCAGGGTGGTGACGGATGGTATATTCTGGACGTTAAGCTGACATTCGCCATTCACCCGGAAGCCCCGTTGGGTGCGGTTAATTACGTCAGTGTCAGCACGAACGGTCGTGCGGCAGCGCAAATAAAATTCGTCTCTGACCGGATAGCCGGCTACCCAGCGGTGCGCTGGAGCACGGCCGAACTGTTTACGGGCTCATCCAACGGCATAGCGTTCGGGACTTCGCTAACCCTCTCTTTCAGCAACTACTTGCAGATCGAGGGCGTCCGACCCGGGGAAAACGTGCTCACTCTGAAGCTTGAGCAACTACAGGGCATAGTGGTTCGTTCCGTGACGCTGGAGCCAGGGTCAAGCGTTTCCAAAGGTAGACTAGGGCCCCCTCGTCTGACCATCCACGCGAACGGTTACCCACGACGCGTCAAGGTTGGGCAGGTGTTTACTGTGCAATACCGTGTGACCAACGAAGGCTATCCTGCTAGAGACGTTGGTGTGACATCGACCACGTCAGGCATAGGGCTGCTTGCTGTCGGGCCTGCCAGCCGCTTTCACGGCTGGCTGCCCAGCGAAGACCGGGGTAGAATGACCTTCGTCGCTATTGCCCCCGGCGATTATGTGGTGAATATACGGGCAAAGGGGGCGACAGGCGGTGCACCACAGCAACGCCTAGAGATCAGGGCGCGCTAGGCTCAGGCTTCCTCAACGGTAGACGCCTTTCATGGTCGTGCCTCGTTGCGAGATCATCGCTACTGTTCTTGAGGTCAACCATCCGCCTTCGCCTAAACGGCCTGCAGGCGTGCCTTCGGACAGCGCCTTTGAGCATCCCTGGAAGGCTGTCAGCCCGCGCTTACCCAAGGGCCAGCATTGACCCTGGGGCGGCCCGGCCCTATGCTTCCCCTTCGGGAGGAGTGAGGAGATGGTGCAGGCCAGAGAGCGGGTGGAGCTGAAGGCCAGCCGACGCCAGGTCCTGGGCAAGGCGGTCAAGCGCCTGCGGCGACAGGGCCTCACGCCGGCCAATATATACGGCAAGGGCGTCCAGTCCCTGGCCATCCAGGTGCCCACCCACGACCTTTGGCACCTGTTGCGCCACGCCGGTCGCCACGAGATCGTCTACCTACAGGTGGACGGCGAGGAGGAGCGCCCCTGCTTCATCCGCGCCATCCAGAAGGACCCCATCACCGACGAGCTGCTGCACGTGGACTTCCAGCAGGTCTCCCTCACCGAGAAGGTGCGGCTGGAGGTGCCCCTCCACCTGGTGGGCGAGGCGCCGGCCGTCGACCGCTACGGCGCCATGGTCCTGCAGTTGCTGGACGTGGTGCTGGTGGAGGGCCTTCCCACCGCCCTGCCCCCCTTCATCGAGGTGGACCTCTCGCGGCTGGAAGCCCCCGACTCGGTCATCCACGTTGGCGACCTGCAGCCGCCCCCGGGGGTGACCATCGTCACCGACCCGGAGGTGGTGGTGGCCAGGGCTGTCGTGGAGGCGGCACCGGCCGAGGAGGAGGCAGTCGAGGTGGAGGCCGCCCCTGCCGAGCCCGAGGTGGTCCGCTCCCGCCGCGAAGAGGAACCGGAGGAAGAGGAAGAGTAGCCGCAGCGGCCCTGGCCTAGGCCTTGGGCCTGGCGCCCAGTTGCCGCCCTACCAGCCCCGGCATCCCGCGCAGGAACTCGTCCGCCGGAAGGGCGCGCCGCCCCGCCCGCTGGAGGCGGGTCACCGCCAGCAGCCCCCGGCCTGTCTGGACGGCGAAGGGGGCGCGGCCCACCGCGGGCGGGACCCGACTCGCCTGCTCCGGCGACAGCGCCACCACCGTGCCCGGAGGCGACCCACTGTCGCCCTCCAGGGGCCAGGCGGCCCAGATGTGCAGTTGCTCCCCGTCCAAGTAAGTGTAGGCGCCGGGCCAGGGGGCGAAGGCACGGACGCGCCGCCAGACCTCCTCCGCCGGCAACGCCCAATCGATGATGCCGTCCTCCTTGCGCAGCAGCCTGGTGACGGTGGCCCGCGATTCGTCCTGCGGCACGGGCGCTATCCCCCCCCTCAGCCAGCGGGGCAGCGTTTCCAGCAGCAGGTCCGCCGCCAGGCGCGAGAGCTTCTCTGCCAGGGTGCCTGCCGTGTCGAAGGGCGAGATAGGCAGCGAACGCTGGCAGAGGATGGGCCCTGTGTCCATCCCCTCGTCCATCAGCATGATGGTGACGCCCGTCTCGGAGTCGCCGGCCAGGATGGCAGCAGGGATGGGCGACGGCCCCCGGTGCCGTGGCAGCAGCGAGGGATGGACGTTGAGCACCCCCTTGGGCGGCAGCTCCAGCACCGGCCGCCGCAGTATTTGGCCGTAGGCGCAGACAACGATGACCTCCGGCGATAGGGCCCTCAGTTCCTCCACGGCCTCGGGACGCCGGAGGCTGTCAGGCTGGCGCACCGGCAGTCCCAGGGCCAGCGCCAGTTCCTTCACGGGGGGAGGGCGTGGGCGCAGGCCGCGGCCAGCCGGGCGGTCGGGCCGCGTGTAGACGGCGGCTATCCGGTAGCCAGCCTCGTGCAGCGCCCGCAGGCTGGGCAGCGCGAACTCGGGGGTGCCCATGAACACCAGGGCCATGAGCTGAGGCCTCTGCCCCTACTCCTGCGCTCCGCGGCCGGAGGCCGGCTCCTGCACTAGGTCGACCCCAGGGCGTCCCCGGGCCTTGCCCCCCAGGCGCTGGAACACCGCCCGGAGGACCCTCCCCGACTCCTGCTCGGCAGAGAAGGCGGCCGAGCCGTGGAAGCCCCTCTCCAGGTCGCTACGGGCGTGCAGCACGTCGCCCTCGGTCGGGTCCAGCAGGTGGTGGCCCCTGTCCACGAGCAGAATTATAGCGGGCGCACTAGGACCGGCGTGCCGATACTGGCCCCCAGGGCCTCGGCAGCCGAACCCATGGACACCGCTATCTCCAGGTAGCCGGCGCTGCCGATGAGGGCGCAGAGGCCCTGGGCCTCACCGTAGGTCCGCACCAGCGCGGGCAGCCGTCGGCCGCACACTTCTACCTCCAGGGGGCCCTCCGGCAGGTCCTGGCGACGGACGCTGGTCACCAGGTTGCCGAAGCGATCCACGTGCACTACCCTCCCCAGCAGCGAGCCATCGGGTTGGGGGCGGGCCCTGAAGGGCGGCAGCGCCATCACCTCCCGCAGCGGCGGTCCCAGGACCTCCAGGGGCATGCCCAGCGAAAGGTGGGCCGCCGCCGGCGCGAAGATATCGCGGCCATGGAAGGTGGCGCTGACCGGCTGGCGGAAGTAACGCTCGTTCTCGATGGAGACGGCGGCATAGCCCTCCGGGAGGGGCACCGGACCGAGGCCCTCGCCCGCCATCTGGCGGGTGGCCTCGGGCAGGGCGGCCGACAGGAGGCCGTTGTCAGGCCCCACCCACAAAGCATGAGGCGTGCGCAACGCCAGGGCATGGCGTGACGTCCCCACTCCTGGGTCCACCACCGCCAGGAAGACCGTCCCGGGCGGGAAGTAGGGATGGGCCTGCTCCAGAAGAAAGGCGCCCTGCTCCACGGCCTGGGGCCGCACCCCGTGGCTTATGTCCACCAGGACGGCGTCCGGGTTCAGGGACAGGATGACGCCCTTCATGGTCCCCACATAGGGGTCGCCCAGCCCGAAGTCGGTCAGGAGGGCAACGACGGGCCTAGGAGGCATCGCCGGGGCGCCGCCGCAGGGAGGGCGGCCCTTTGGGGTCCATCTGCCACTGCCAGACGGAGGCGAAGCGGGAGGCGGGATCGAAGAGGGCGCCCAGGGCCACCCCCTTCACCCGTTCGTCCACCGCATAGGTGTATTGGGGGTAGAACAGGACCACCGCCGGCATGTCCTCGCGGAACAGCTCCTGGAAGCGGGCATAGAGGGCCTGGCGCTGGGCACGGTCAGCCGTGCGGCGGGCCTCCTCCAGGACCCGGTCCACCTCGGGGTCCAGGTAGTCGCTGTAGTTGCGGCCCTCTGGTGGCCGTTGGCTGCTGTGCCAGACGGGATAGGGGTCCGGGTCGGGACCGGGGTCGAAGGAGAAGAGGGCCAGCGTGAAGCGACGCGGGCCCAGGTAATCGTCCACCAGGCGTTGGGGGCTGACGAACTGCAGCTCCGTCAGCAGGCCCTGGTTGCCCAGCTGCCGGGCCACCTCCCGCGCCACCGCCATATGCATGGGGTCGTCGTAGGTCAAGAGGGGCAGCACCACCGGGCGATCGCCCTGCCGCCACAGTCCGTCGGCCCCCCTCTGCCATCCCGCCTGCTGCAGGAGCTGCTGGGCACGGCGTGGGTCCGGCTCTAGGGGACGGGTCGGGGTGGAGGCCGCCCACGTGCGGGGCGGGATGGGTGTATCGGCTGCCACCGCCCGCCCTCCCAGCAGCTCATCGGTGATGACGCGACGGTCCAGCAGCAGGGAGATGGCCTGCCGCACCCTCACGTCGCTCAACAGCGGCGAGTCCAGGTTGAAGAAGATGGCCGTGTAGGTCGTGCGGGGCGCCTCCAGCAGTCGGAACTGGCCCTCGGAGGCCACCGACTGCAGTTCGTCGCGGGGGGCCAGGGGTCCCAACAGGATGCCCTGGACCTCACCCCGGTGCAGGGCGGTAAGGGCGCCGTGCAGGTCGGGAAAGAAGCGCAGCTCCAGCTGCTCTATCTGCGGCACCCCCAGGTGGTAGGTGGGGTTGCGGGCGAGGAGGGCGCGACGGCTGTCCACCTGGAGCAGTCGGAAGGGCCCGGTGCCCACGGGGGCATTGTTGAAGGCCAGGTTGCCCAGGTCGGCCGCCCTGATCCCCCCGAGACGGTGGGCGGGCAGCAGGCCAATGCTGGCATAGGCCAGGAAGGGGGAGAAGGGCTCCGGCAGCCGGCAGCGCACCGTGTAGTCGTCAGGGGCCTCGCACTTCACCTGCGACCAGAACTGCGGCAGGGACGGGTCGCCGGGGAACTGGGGGTCAGCCAGCAGGGAGTAAGTGAAAAGAACGTCGCGGGCCGTGAAGGGGGTCCCGTCGTGCCAGAGGACGTCGGAGCGTAGGTGGAAGGTGTAGGTCAGCCCGTCCGGGCTGATCTCCCAGCTGAGGGCCAGGTCGGGCAGGACGTCGCCATCGGCCCCCAGGCGGGTGAGCCCCGAGAAGACCAGCGCCGTCAGGTCACGGTCGGGCTCGTTGAGGGAAGAGAGGAGGGGGTTCACGGCCCTGGGCACCCCGACCACCGCCTCCACGTAGCGGACCACCTCCGGCCGGTCCTGGCCGCGGGCAAAGGGGTTCACCGCCCATATGGCCACGAAGGCCACGACGCCCCCCAAGAGGGCCAGCAGCAAGGGCCACTGGCCCCGTCCCGGGCGGCTGTCGGGTGGGCGTATGGCCATGACGGCCTAGCGGTTGGCGGTCACGTTCAGGGCAGCTACCAAGACGAAGAGAAAGGCCAGGGCGATGGTCAGCTGAAAGAGGACCTTCTCCAGCCCCCGCCGGGTCCGCGTCAGGGACGTCCCCTGAAAGGCCCGCAGCCCCTCGCCCCGCACCTGCAACAGGACGACAGCAATGAGAGCAAGGGAGATGAGGATCATCCCCAGGTTGAGGACGGTGGTGATGTCCATGGTCGAACCCTAGGATAAGCCATCCCGGCGGGGATGGCTAGACGGACGCTCTAGGAGGCGCCGGCCGAGGCCCGGGCGGCC
>DATLZD010000073.1:0-9092 GCA_035574155.1 Dehalococcoidia bacterium
GGCCCGCAGGGGGCCAGGGCCTAAGCACAGGTGCAGGTGCGCCCGCCCCTGGGGAGGGAAGGTCGTCTGGCGGAGGGCCGAGGGGAACTGGGCGTCATGGCTCCCTCCGCGACAGCAGGGCCACGGCCAGGGCGGCGATTCCCTCGCCGCGGCCGACGGCACCGAGACCCTCGTTGCTCTTGGCCTTCACGTTCACTTGCCGCTCCTCCAGGCCCAGGGCGGCAGCGATGGTGCGCCGCATGGCCGGCAGGTGGGGGGCCAGGGGCGGCTCCTGGGCGATGACCGTGGCGTCCACGCTCAGCGGTGCCAGCCCGGCCTCCCAGACCATCTCGCGCACCCGCTGCAGGAGCCCCAGGCTGTCGGCCCCAGCGTATGACGGGTCGTGGGGAGGAAAGTGCTGGCCCAGGTCCCCCAGCCCGGCGGCACCCAGCAGGGCGTCCATGATGGCGTGGAGCAGGACGTCGGCATCGCTGTGGCCGGCCAGGCCCCGGGGCCAGGGCACCGGCACCCCGCCCAGCCTCAGGGGCCTCCCCTCCTGGAACCTGTGTATATCATAGCCGATGCCGATGCTGAGCGTCATGCTCCAGCGCTCCTGTGGCCAGCAGGGCACGGGCCAGCTCCAGGTCAGGGGGCGTGGTTACCTTCAGGTTGTAGGGCGAGCCCGGGAAGACCCGCACCGTCGCCCCAAGGGCCTCCACCAGGGCAGCATCATCGGTGGCCTCACCCCTCGCCCGCCGGTGGGCCTCCAGCAGGAGGGTATAGCGGAAGGCCTGAGGTGTCTGGATGGCCCGCAGGCGGGAACGGTCCAGGGTGCGCAGCACCTGCGTCCCTTCCACCTCCTTCACCGTGTCGGCCAGGGGAAGGGCGGGCACCGCCGCCCCGGTGTCCTGGGCGGCTGCAAGGGCGTCCTCTATGAGGCGAGGGGAAACGAAGGGCCGGGCCCCATCGTGCACCAGCACCCAGTCGCAGGGGCCGAGGGCCTCCAGGCCCAAGCGCACCGAGTCCTGCCGCCGGGGACCGCCCGGGCACACCTCCCGGAGCTTGCCCAGGGCGAGGACCCTCGTCAGATCCCGCGCCCAGGCCAGATTGGCGGTGGAGACCACCAGCACCAGGGCGTCCACCTGAGGGCAGCTCTCGAAGGCCTGCAGCGGGTAGGCCAGCAGGGGACGCCCGCCCAGGTCTGCCCTCACCTTGTCGGTGCCGTCCATGCGGGTGCTGGCGCCGGCAGCCACGATGACGGCGCCCACCCGCCCGTAGGTGCCGCCCATGGCCCGCCTAGCCCGCCCCCTTGGGCTGGGCGAAGATGAGGCGGCCGGCCACCGTCTGGAGGACGCGGGTGACGGTCACCAGCATGCGCTCGTTGAGGTAGCGGCGTCCCCCCTCCACCACCACCATGGTGCCGTCGTCCAGGAAGCCGACTCCCTGGTCGGCCTCCTTGCCCTCCTGGACGATGTGGACCTCCATCTCTTCACCGGGCAGGATGACCACCTTGACGGCGTTGGCCAACTGGTTGATGTTCAGGACCTTTACCCCCTCCACCTCGGCCACGCGGTTCAGATTGAAGTCGTTGGTGAGGACGGGGGCCGAGAGCTTACGGGCCAGCCGTATGAGCTTGGCGTCCACATCGGCGGCGTCGGGGAAGTCATCGTCGGCGATGCGCACGGGCACGTAGCCCTCGCGTCGGAGGCGTCCCAGCACGTCCAGGCCGCGCCGGCCCCGATTGCGGCGCAGGGCGTCCGGGGAGTCGGCGATGCGGCGCAGCTCGTCCAGCACGAAGCGGGGCACCACCAACGTGCCCGGCAGGAAGCCCGTCTGGGCGATGTCAGCGATGCGGCCATCGATGATGGCGCTGGTATCGATGATCACCTCCTGCGGCGGCCAGAAGGCCCGCGAGGGGAAGTAGCGGGCCAGGAACTGGGCGAAGTCCTCCTCGCGGCTGACAAGGGCTGCCACGCCCAGCAGGCCGAAGAGGAAGCTGACGGCCAGGGGGGCCAGGAAGCCGCCCAGCCCCGGCAGCTTCACCAGCCAGGGGGCCAGGAGGGCCGAGGCCAGCAGCCCCGACACCAGTCCCACGATCCCCAGCACCAACTGCAAGGGACGTATTTGGCGTGTCCATTCCTGGAACTTCTGCAGCGGCCCCAGCAAGAGGTAGGGGGTGGCCAGAGCCCCGAAGGCGATGAAGCCCAGCGAGGCCACCGCCCATATCAGGGAGTGGAAGAAGCCGTCGCGGCCCTCGGCCAGCGCCTGGCCCACCCGTAGGCCGATGAAGCCGAAGAAGAGGGCCCCTGCTGCCCGCAGGAGGAGCGTCACGAACGGGTAGCCTTTCATAGGGCTTACGCCCATCTTCGCTCTCCTTACTGGCAGGTCTTTCTATGGGGGCCTTCGGGGGCCAGTATAGCACGCACTCAGGCCAGGCGCCCCAGGAGCGCCCCGCCCAGGCCTCCGAAGCCCGCCATGTACCAGTCCTTGATGACCTTGCCCGCCAGCACCGCCAGGAAGAAGCGGGGCAGGGGCATGGTCACCGCCCCGGCCACCAGGCCGCCCATGTCGAACAAGGGGTTGGGCACCACCGCCAGCAGGAACATGGTGGCAGTGCCGTTCCGTTCCATCCACCCGCGGAGGCGGCGATAGTGAGGGTGGTCCTCCACCACCACGCGGCCACCGTAGCCGGCCAGGTACCCGGTCACCTCTCCCAGGGCCTCGCCCAGCCCGGCCACCAGCCCCACCCAGAAGAAGGCCGGGACCCCCAGGAAGTCGTGCAGGAAGGCGCCGCCCCCCACCACCGAGGCAGCGGCGGGGGAGGGCATAAATATGGAGGCCGACCCCAGCAGGTTGACCAGAAAGAGGCCGGCATACCCATAGCGCCGCAGCTCATCGCCATCTCCGCCGAAATAGAAGAAGGCCGCCGTGAAGGCTGTCACCACCAGGGCGATGGCCACCAGCAGCAGGTATTCGAGGCGCAGCAGGCGACGGCGGGCCAGCCCTGCGGTGTCCTTGGCGCCCTCCGCCCTCTCCATCACGTCATGGGGGCGAGAGGTCAAGCCCCTCGCCCCCAAAGGGTGCTGGTGCAAGGCCCCTCCTTCCTATGCCTACGGGGTTAGCTGACGGGTTCGGCCGAAGGAGCTAGCCTAGTCGCCCCCTCCGGGCGACATTCACCCCAGGAGCTGGGTCCCCCGCTCCGCCCCCTTGGGGCGGACTCGGCGAAGCTATTGGCCTGTCGAGGGCCAGCTTACGGCCTGGCCGCCCCCGTTGTCAACTGCTTCCCCCGTCCTGTCCACACCTTTTCCCGGGTGTCGGGGCGTGGCAAATCCCGGGCGGGACGTGTATAATCAAGGGCTACGCGGGCCTTACTGGGCAGCCCTACGGCTAGGAGCTGACTAAAACTGGGCGGCTAAGAGGAGGAGTCGTGGACGACGTTAGGGGTCTCGCCCTGCGCATCATCGAGAACATGGAGCGGGTGATGGTGGGCAAGCGCCTGGAGGTGGAGCTAGCCGTCATCGCCCTCATGTGCGGCGGTCACCTGCTCATCGAGGACGTGCCCGGTGTCGGCAAGACCATGCTGGCCCGCAGCCTGGCCCGCTCCACCGGCTGCAGCTTCCGTCGCGTCCAGTTCACCCCTGACCTGCTGCCCTCCGATATCACCGGTGCCGCCGTCTACAACCAGAAAACAGGGGACTTCGAGTTCCGTCCTGGCCCCATCATGGCCCAGATAGTGCTGGCCGACGAGATCAACCGCGCCACCCCCAAGACCCAGTCGGCCCTGCTGGAAGCCATGGAAGAGCGCCAGGTGACGGTGGACGGGGTTAGCCGCCCACTGCCGCGTCCCTTCATGGTGTTGGCTACTCAGAACCCCATAGAATACGAGGGGACCTTCCCCCTGCCCGAGGCCCAGCTGGACCGCTTCTTCATGCGAGTGCACTTGGGCTATCCCTCTCCCCACGAAGAAGTGACCATCATGGAGAGGCAGATGCTCTCCCACCCCATAGAGGAGCTGGAGCCCGTGTGCGGCCCGGAGGACATACTGCGGCTGCAGGAAGCCGTCCGACAGGTGCGGGTGGACGGCCTCATCAAGCAATACATCGCCACGGTGGTGGATGCCACCCGCCGCCACGAGGCGGTATACCTGGGGGCGTCGCCCAGAGGCTCCCTGGCTCTGCAGCGGGGATCCCAGGCCCGCGCCCTTTTGGACGGACGCGATTTCGTCCTGCCCGACGACGTGAAGGCGCTGGCCTATCCCGTGCTGGGGCACCGCATCATCGTCAGCGCGGCCAGCCGGGTGAAGGGGGTCACGGCGCAACAGGTGGTGGAGGATTGTCTCGGCCGGCTGCACGTGCCCGGCGTCCGCGCGCGGGGCCCCTAGGCCGCCTGACCGCCCGCTGGCGGGAGTCACCCAACCTGGCCATCGTCCTGGGGCTAGGGCTAGCCCTCCTGTTCCTCGGCTGGGCCTCGGGCTTCTGGGTTCTCATCCGGGCGTCCTACCTGTTGCTGGCGCTGGTCCCCGTTGCCTGGCTATGGGCCAGGGCCAACGTTAGGGGCCTCAAGCTGGAGGTCAGGCGCGGCCCTGACCGGCTGCACGCCGGCGAGCGGACCTTCTCCGACTTCCGCCTGGAGAACTTGAACGGCTACCCCAAGCTATGGCTGGAGGTGGAGGAGCCCACCAACATGCCGGGGGTGTCGCCCAAGACGGTGACCTTCCTCACCGCCAACGGCGTCCGCACCTGGCGGCACGAGGTCCTCTGCCGACGTCGCGGACGCTATACCTTCGGCCCGGTATCGGTGGCCAGCGGCGACCCCTTCGGCCTCTTCCGCCGTCGCCACACCTTCGGCCACACATGGGAGGTCCTGGTGTTCCCGGCGCCGGTGGAACTGCCCTACTTCTGGCTCCCGCCTGCCCAGCTCTCGGGCGAAGGTGACCGCAGCCGCCCCACCCCTTACGTCACGCCCACCGCGTCGGGCGTGCGGGAGTATTACCCCGGCGACGCCTTCAGCCGCATCCATTGGCTGACGACGGCGCGCCTGCGGCGGCTGATGGTGAAGACCTTCGACTTTACGCCCACCAGCGACGTCTGGCTGGTCCTGGACCTGGAGGAAGCGGTCCACGCCGGCGAGGGCGACGACAGCACCGAGGAGTATATGGTGACGGCTGCCTGCTCCCTGGCCCACCGCCTGCTGGGGCACGACCTGCGCGTGGGCTACCTGGCACAGGGCGAGGAGCTATACCTGTTCCCGCCGTCGCGGGGGCCACAGCAGTATGAGCGCATCATGGAGGCCCTGGCCGAGCTGCAGGCCAACGGGCGCGTGCCCCTGGAGCAGGTGCTCCTGGCCAACGAGCGGTCCTTCGGCCGGCACACCACCATCATCGTCATCACCCCTTCGCCGGAGGAGGGATGGGTGGCAGCGGTGCAGGCGTTGGCCCAGAGGGGGGTCCAGGTGGCGGTGGTCCTGCTGGACGCCGGCACCTTCGGCGGCAGAGAGGCGTCCCTCCTGTCCTTCAGCGCCCTGGCGGCCCACGATATCCTGACCTACCTGGTGCGGCGCGGCGACGATCTCTCTCTGGCGCTGGGACCATCGGGGGCCAGCTCGTCCTACTGGCTCCACCGGACGGGCAAGGAGAGGTGATGGGATGACAGCTGCCGCCCCGGGCCTGGCGCTGACGCCGTTGCGCTGGCTGTGGCGTCGCCTCCCCAATTGGGAGGACTGGCTGACCCTGGGGCTGTCATTCCTGGCCTTCCTGAGCGTGGCCTGGAGCATCCAGCACGCCCGTTGGTCCGACATCATGCCCAACCTGGTGCTACTCGGCCTGGGGGGACTGCTGGCCGGGATGCTGGTGGCGAAGCTGCCGCTGCGGGCAGGGGCGGGCCTGTCCCTGGGCCTCATCCTCTGCTTGTTGTCCACCTTCCTTCAGTCCCTCTTCCTGGTGCGGGGAGACGGCTTCTCCGACAAGGTGGACGTCCTTTATCTGCGGTTCCAGACCTTCTTCGACATCGCCGTCGGTGGGGGCATCAGCAACGACCCGCTCCCCTTCGCCGTGCTGGTGGCTGGCCTCGCCTGGGCGGGGGCCTTCGCGTTCGCCTATTGCCTGTTCCGCTGGAGCCTGCCCTGGCCGGGCCTGCTGCTGGGCGGCCTGACCCTGTTCGTCAATTTCGTCGTCCTGAACCGTGGCGTCCTAGCGGCCTTCCTGCTCTACGCTATCGTGGGGCTGCTGCTGGTGGCACGGGCCAACCTGGCCCGCCACCAGTCCCTGTGGCGGCAGGAGGGGGTGCCCTACCCGTCCCTGCTGGGGCTCAACGTGCTGCACGTCAGCTTCTGGGCCATCCTGGTGGTCCTGATGCTGGCCTGGACGGTGCCGGCCAACTACGGTCGGCCCCTGGGCACGCTGTGGGGTGCGGTGGCGGGACCCTTCCAGGAGCTGGCCCAGGACTGGTCACGGCTGGTGGGCCCCCTCCGCGGGGGGCAGCTCCTGTCCAGCGCCGACCTGGGGGACTTCCTCCCCTTGCGGGGGCGGTTCCCTCTGCCGTTGCGGGGCGACCTGGCCACGGTAAGGACGCTGCAGCGGATGGAGCCCAGCGCCATCATCCTGCGCGCTGCCATCTATAACGACTACACGTCCGGCGGCTGGCGCTCGGACAACGACGTCGAGATGGACTGGCCCTTCCCCGAGCTGGGCAGCCCCCAGGCTGTCCAGCAGCAGGTGCGTCGCTCTCTGAACCTGGACCCCATGGTGGTCCAGGTGACGATGGACGCGTCCAGTCCCATCAGTTCCCTGCTGATGGTGCCCGGACGCCCCCTGCCAGCGGGCGTGGTGTCGGACTTCGCCGTGCGGACGCGGTTGCCCGAGGGGGCGGTGCTGAAGGTGGACATGGGCTCGGCACCCCCGGCAGGCAGCCAGGAGCTCCAGCAGGCGCGCCAGGCTGTCGAGGCGGCCCTGCGCCAGCTGGGAGGTCCCGCCCCTAGCGACGACGCCCTACGGCGGGCCCTGCTGGACCGCGGCTGGGTGATGGTCCAGGCCGAGAGGAGCCAGGGGGGCAGGGTGCGTCAGGTGGATCTGCTGCCCTTGAGCTCCTTCCTGGACAACGCCGTCCTGGTGCCCAGCGACCGCCTGCAGGCGGGGCAGTCCTACTGGACGGCCGGCGTGCTGCCGGTGGCCACGGCCGACACTCTGGTGGCGGCGCCCACCTCATACCCTCAGTGGCTGCGGGACGTCTATCTTGCCCTGCCCGACGACCTGCCGGAGCGGGTCCGACGCCTGGCCCAACAGATAACGGCCACCGCCCCCACTCCCTATGACAAGGTCCGCGCCATCGAGACGCTTCTCAGCACCTACCCGGTGGACCAGAGCCAGCCCGGCCCGCCGGCAGGGCGCGACCCCGTGGACTACTTCCTGTTCGAGTCCCGCCGCGGGTCGCCGGAATACCACGCCTCGGCCATGGTGGTCCTGCTGCGGGCGGCGGGAGTGCCCGCCAGGTTGGTGGTGGGCATCGTGCTGACCCCCAACGATTTCGTGCCCGACCTGGGGGCCTACAGGGTCAGCGCCCGCAACGCCTATGCGTGGCCGGAGGTCTACTTCCCGGGCGTGGGCTGGCTCCCCTTCAGCCCGGTCCCCCGTGGGCAGCTGCCCTTCAACTTCCCTTATCAGTATGGGCCGCAGTCGCCCGTGATGCCGACGACCCCCGTCGAGCCAGGCCTCGACCCCTTCGGGCTGAGCGGCCTGTTGCCTCCCGAGGAGCTGCCGCCGCCTGAGGAGCCGCCACCGCCCGTGCAGGTCCCGTCGGAGCGCGATTGGGCCTGGCTCTGGGCGCTGTTGGGTGCCTTGGGCGGTCTGACCGTGCTGGCAGGCACACTGCGGCTGGCCTGGGAGTGGCCCGTGGTGGGGCTCCCGCGGCCGCTGCGTCTGTGGGAGAAGACGGTGCGGCTGGCCAACCTGGCTGCCCTAGGGCCGCGGCCAGGGGAGACGCCGCGGGAGTTCGCCCGCCGCCTCCACCGTCGGCTGCACATGGGCGAGCTGCTGCTGATGGCCGAGGTCTACGGACGCGTCCGCTACGGCGGCCCGCCGCCGTCCCAGGAGGAGGAGCAGCAGCTGCAGATGTCCTGGTACCGGTTGCGCTGGTCGCTGCTGCAGGAGGTGTTGCGACGGCCGTGGCGCCGCAGCGCGGAATGGACATGAAGTCCGGCCCAGGACGCGTCGGCAGGGACGGGGAGCCTTCCTGCAAGGTCGTGCCCACCGCCCTCGGCTGGATGGGCCTCGTCTTCTCGGAGCGGGGCCTGCGGGCGGTGACCCTGCCGAGGCCATCGCGACAGGAGGCGGAGGCCGAGGTGCGGGCCCTGGGCGCCCGCCGACCGGCCCGCGGACGGCTGGCGCTGCAGATGGCCCGGCGACTCCAGGACTACGCCCGCGGCCTGCCCGTCTCCTTTCACGACGTGCCCCTGGACTGGGACGACCTTTCGCCCTTCCAGAGGGCGGTGCTGCAAGCGCTGTGGCGCCTCCCCCGTGGCCAAGTGACGACCTACGGCGAGCTGGCACGGCTGGTGGGCAGGCCGGGAGCAGCGCGGGCCGTGGGCCGGGCCATGGCCACCAATCCCCTGCCCATCGTGGTGCCGTGCCACCGGGTGGTGGGAGCCGATGGCTCCCTCACCGGCTATGGCGGGGGCCTAGAGCTTAAGGCCCGGCTCCTGGAGCTTGAGGGGGTGTCGCCGCCAGGGGCAGCGGCCCGGGCCTCCCGGCAGCCTGCAGGCCGCCAGCCACGACTGCCCATGTCGGCCCAGGACGCCCTCAGGCGGTAGCTCGCAGGGCCTCCACTCTACCCCAGGCACCGACGGCCGAACGCAGCCGCGAAAGGAGCTCCGGGCAGACCCGTGCCCGTGGCAGGGCCAGGTCGACCTCCACCCCGTCCTGCTGACGGATGGACAGGGTCACGGCGTCCTCCCCTGGGTAGTCGCGCAGGAGCATGATGACCTGTCGCAGCCGCTCTTGGTCGGCCTGGGTGTCGTCCGTCTCCTGTAGCAGGATGCGCAGGCCTGTGCCCGAGCGCGCAGCGGGACGGCGCCTGGGCGGCGGGTCGGGCGGATGGTCGTCGGCGGGGGGCGGGCCAGCG
>DATLZD010000074.1:0-8316 GCA_035574155.1 Dehalococcoidia bacterium
GGGCCTAGGGCCGGCCCTGGGCCCCCTGACTTCGCAAAAGGTGTCTTTTGCGAAGCAGCACCTTACCAGCCGAATAGAACATCCGTTGCCTAGACCGACCCCGGGGGCCGTGGCATCATGGCCCCTGCCTGGGGGAGGCGGACCGGGGCTGACAGCACTTTTGACAGCACTTTTGGTGGGCGCCGAGGGAGGCCAGAGGGGGGACCTCAGATACGATTGCCTGGCACCCCCGGTGGGACTCGAACCCACGCTCTCCGGCTCCGGAGGCCGGCGCTCTCTCCACTGAGCTACGGGGGCGCCCTTCCGCAGCTAAATGATAAGGTCCCCCGGTCTGCCCTTTCAAGCAGCCCCCCTCCCAGTCGGTTGACAGCTCGGGACGCCGGCACCATCCTTCCTAGAGGTGCCATGGGAAGGGGGCACCCGCCAGCCCCCGCCCCGAAGCTGTGCTATGGGCGACCAGGACGTCCAGGGCCTGCTGGCCAGGAAGCTGGCGCGGCTCGAAGAGCTGTGCCGGCGGGTGCTGGACTCGCGCCGCCTCATCGTGGCCAGCAACCGCGGGCCTATAGAGTTCGTCCGCAGGACGGACGGCTCCCTGCAGCCCCGGCGGGGCAGCGGCGGGCTGGTTACGGCCCTCCTCTCGGCTGCCCGCTTCGTCCCCGTGACCTGGGTGGCGGCAGCCATGGACGACAAAGACCGCGAGGCGGCCCAGGCCCACAGCGGCGTCATCGAGCTGGAGGACATGAACATGCGGTTGCGGCTGGTGGTGGTGCCTGAGCGGACCTACCACCGCTACTACTACGTCTTCGCCAACCCCCTCCTGTGGTTCGTGCAGCACTATATGTGGAATGCCCCTTGGTCGCCCATCATCGGGCGGGCCGTGCACCAGGCCTGGGACGCAGGCTACGTGCCCGTGAACCGGGCCTTTGCCCGCGCCATCGCCGAGGAGGCCTCGCAGCAGGGAGGGGCGCCCTTGGTTATAGTCCACGACTATCATCTCTACCTGGTGCCGGCCGAGGTGAAGTCCCTCCTGCCCGAGGCCACCGTCCTGCACTTCACCCACATCCCCTGGCCGGCCCCGCGCTACTGGGGACTGTTGCCCAGACACATGCGACAGGCCATTCATGCCTCCCTCTGCGCTGCCGACATCGTGGGCATGCAGACGCGCTCTGATGCCCGCAACTTCCTGTATGCCTGCGAGCACATCCTGCCCGATGCCGCTGTGGACCACCAGCACTTCACCATCACCTACGAGGGGCACACCACCTACGTGGCCCACTACCCCGTGTCAGTGGACGTGCAGGGGCTATCGGAACTGGCCGAGAGCGCCGAGGTGGAACGTTACCGCCAGCGCCTGGCCCCGCTGCTGGCCGACTGCACGGTGGTGCGGGTGGACAGGGCCGAGCCCAGCAAGAACATCGTCCGCTCGCTGCGGGCCTGGGAAGAGTTCCTTTGGCGCTACCCCGATTTCCAGCGGAGATCGGTCCTGTTGCAGTTCCTGGTGCCCTCTCGCACCGAGCTGGACGTCTACCGTAACTACGTGGACGAGGTGTTCCAGCTCACCGACGAGATCAATGACCGCTTCGGCGACGAGGAGTGGCAGCCGGTGCACGTCTTCTACGAGCACAACTACCCCCAGGCCATTGCCGCCCTGAGCCTCTACGACGTGCTGTTCGTCAGCCCCATCATCGACGGCATGAACCTGGTGGCCAAGGAGGGACCGTTGGTGAACCGACGGGACGGGGTGCTAGTGCTATCGGAGATGGCCGGCGCCCACGAGCAACTGCGGGAGGCAGCCATTTCCGTCTGCCCCACCGACATGGAGGGGATGGTCCAGGCACTCTATCAGGCCTGCACCATGCCCCGACAGGAGCGGCGACAACGGGCCGATGCCCTGCGGCGCCTTGTCCAGGAGGAGGATATCCTCCACTGGCTGGAGGCCCAGCTCAGGGACCTGTGGGCGGTGAGCCAGGGGCAAAGGCCCTGAGGAGACCCCGCAGCAAGGTCTCCACGCCCTCCACGCCCTCCACCCGGTAGTGGGCCAGCTGCAGCACCAGGGGCGGCGTCTCGGGGCCTGCCACCGCCACGCACACCGCCCTCAGGCCTGGGGCCCGGCGCAGGCGACGGAACATGGGTACGTCGGTGATGTCGTCACCCAAGGCCAGCGCCCCGCGCAGGCGGTGGCGCCGGGCCAGGTCCAGGGCAGCGGTGCCCTTGTCGGCCCCTAGGGGAGGCCTGAGCTCCAGGACCATCTTCCCCTCGAGGACCCAGAAGGAGCGGCAGGCAGGCGAGGCCGCTATGGCCGCCAGCACCGCCTCCCGTGCAGCCTCGGGGGAGGGCGAGAGGCGGTAGTGGACCGCCACGCCCACCTCTTTGTCTTCCAGGAGGAGGCCAGGCAGCTCCAGCCGTCCCAGCTCGGCCAGGGCCGTGCGGGCCAGGCGACGGTACCGCGCCAACCCAGGGACCGTGCGCACCCGTCCCCCCTCCCACCATTCGAGGCCGTGGTTACCGACATATACGACGCCCTCCAGACCCACCCACCGTCGCAGCTCCTGCGCCCGTCGCCCCGAGAGGAGCGCCACCAGGACGCCGGCGGCCGCCAGCGCCTCCAGCAACCCGAGGACGGTGGAGGACAGGCTCGCTGCCCCCGGCGTGGGAGCGATGGGCGAAAGGGTGCCATCTACGTCCGAAAACAGGCCCAGGGGTCGGGGCAATAGGGACGCAATGGACTCAGGGTCGGGCAGCGGAGCAGCCATGTCTTTTTACCGCCCGCTATCACTATAGACGTCCGCCTGGGCAGCGACAGCGGCCCCTGCTAAAATGGCCCCGCAGCCTGACGCTGACGCGAGGGTCACAAGGAGGCGCCATGAAGGGACTGGCCCTGGTCCTGGGGGGCGGCGGCCCCGTGGGTATCGCCTGGGAAACGGGCATCATCGCCGGTCTGGCGGAGGAGGGCGTGGACCTGACAGGGGCGGAGCTGGTCATCGGCACGTCGGCGGGATCGGTGGTGGGGGCGCAACTCGCCCTGGGCCGTCACCCCTCCCAGATGTTGGAGGCCCAGATGGCCGTCGAGGCGCGGGCCGAGGGCGACCGGCCCCTGCAGGAGGCGGCCCAAGTCAACATGCAGGCCTTCCTGGAGATGATCACCCGTCTGCGCCTGGGCGGCGGCAGGCCCGAGGACTTGCGACGGGAGATCGGCGCCTTTGCCCTGCGGGCCCAGACCATCAGCGAGGAGACCTGGCTAGCCAGCTTCGGACGCACCCTGGGAGAGGCACCCTGGCCGCAGCGCGACTTCCGCTGCACGGCCGTGGACGCCGAGGACGGCTCCTTCGTGGTCTGGACGCGGGAGTCGGGGGTCCCCTTGGTGCGGGCGGTGGCCTCCAGCTGCGCCGTGCCGGGCATCTTCCCCCCTGTGACCATCAACGGCCGCCGCTACATGGACGGCGGCGTCCGCTCGGGCACCAACGCCGACCTGGCCCGCGGCTGGCCCCGCGTGGTGGTCCTGTCGGTCATGGGTGCCCGCCGTAACGACCCGCTGGCCGAGAACGCCCGCCTCCTTTTGGAGCGGGAGCTAAAGGCGCTGGAGGAGTCCGGCAGCCGCGTGTCCGTCATTCGCCCCGACGAAGCATCGCTGGAGGCCTTCGGCCTGAACCTGATGGACTTCCGCCGGCGGCGGGCTGCAGCCGAGGCGGGCTACCGGCAAGGGAAGGCCGAAGCGGCCCGCCTGCGGGAACTGCTGTCCTGACGTCCGTCATTGGGCCGCCACCGCATCGGGCCACACCTCCTCCACAGGCCTGGGCAGACCGGCCCAGTAGCCCTGGGCGTAGTCCACCCGGCACTTGCGCAGGGCAGCCAGGGTGGGCCCGTCCTCCACCTGCTCGGCGATGGACTCCATGCCCACGGCCCGTGCCGCGGCGGCTATGGCCCGCACTAGCCTACGGTCGGCCTCGTTCTCGACCAGACCGGCCACGAAGGAGCCGTCGATCTTGATGAAGTCGAAGGGCAGGAGACGGAGGCGCTGCAGCGAGTTGTAGCCGACGCCGAAATCGTCGGCTGCGAAGGCGCAGCCCAGCTCCTTCATGCGGAGCATGAACTGACGGGCACCATCCAGGTCGGCGATGTCGGCCGTCTCGGTCACCTCGAACACCAGGCGGCCGGGGCTAGGCATGGCCGCCCGCACGGCCTTGTCGATGGCCTCCGTAGCCCCGTTCTGGCCCAGGGTCCGCCCTGAGATGTTAATGTGGATGTCCACGTGCAGGTGGACATGCTGTCCGTTGGCCTCCAGTCGTCGCAGCAGGGCCAACGCCTGCTCCACCACCCACTGGTCGATCTGGCGCATGAGGTCGGTGCGTTCGATGGCCGGCAGGAAGGCACCGGCCGGTATGACCTCGCCGTCCTCCAGCAGGCGTAGCAGCAGCTCGTAGCGGTCCACCCTGCCGTTGCGCAGGTCGACGATGGGTTGGCAGTAGAGCCGGAGGCGGCCCTCCGCCATAGCGCTGCGCACCCTTCCCTCCCAGGACAGGCGTGACTGGAGGCGGCGCGCCTCGGCCTCCCCCGGCTCGTAGACGACCGCCCGCCGGCCGCCCTCCGCCTTGGCCTTATACATGGCCACATCGGCACGGGCCAGTAGCTCCTCGGCATCGTTGGCGTGGTCGGGGAAGAGGGCCACGCCTATGCTGGCCACCGCCGGCACCGCCTGCCCGAACAGGAGCACCGGGCACTCCAGCGTGTCCAAGATGCGGCTGGCCACAGCCGCCGCGCCCCGGCCATCGGTCTCTGGCAGCAGGACGCCGAACTCGTCTCCCCCCAGTCGTCCCACCACGTCGGGCTGGTGCACCGACTGCCGGACCCGCTCCACCACCGTCCGCAGCAGCTGGTCGCCAGCCCGGTGGCCCAGCTGGTCGTTCACCTCTTTGAAGCCGTCCAGGTCGATGAACAGCAAGGCGCAGGGCTTGCCTTCCCTGCGCGCATGCACGATCTCCCGCTCCACCTCCTCCATGAAGGCGCGCCGGTTGAGGACGCCCGTCAGAGGGTCGGTGCGGGCCATCTGGGCCAACTGCTGCTGGAACCGCCTGCGCTCGGATATGTCCCGCGATACGCCGATGAGGCCCACCACTCGCCCTCCCTGGCGCACGGGGTTTATGTGCACCTCGATGGGGATCACGCGGCCGTCGCGGGTGCGGACCTCCAGCTCGTAGGGAGCTGGTGGGGCCTCTCCCCGGATGTGGCTGCGGTTCACCTGACGTGCCCGCTGCAACTGGTCCTCGGGCAGGACCACCGTGATGTGGCGGCCCAACAGCTCCTCCATGCGGAACCCCGTGCTGAAGGCGAAGCTGCGGTTGGCGAAGACGATGCGCTCCTCCCGGTCCAAGACCCAGACGGCGTCGCGAATGGTGTTCAGGATGGACTCCAGCCATTGCTTGCTGTCGCTCAGCTCCCGCTGCTCCCGGTCCAGGTCGGAGATGTCCACCATAAAGGCCACAGTCCGAAGGGGCTCGTCGTCTATGGGCGAGAGCCACAGGAGCACCGGCACCGCCTCGCCCCCCTGTCCGAAGAGATGGCCCCGCTGCGGCTGGACTGGGCTGTCGGGTCCCGCAGGGCCGGCCTCGTCCGCCACGGGCGAGAAGAGGCTACCGAAGGGCCTCCCTACCACCTCCCTGCGACGCCGACGCAAGCGCACCAGCAGGGACGGCGAGCAGTCGTAGACCACCGCCGTCTCGCCGCGGCCCCGTAGGAAGGCGCACATGAAGGGCCCGTGACGTAGCAAAGCCTTCAACACCTCGTGCAAGTCCGAAGGCTGGGGTGGCGCAGCGGAGCGGCGTCCTTCCTCCCCCCTATCCCGGCTCCCTTTCTCGGCCTGTCTCCGCATGGCGCGGGGCCCCCTAGCGCTCTCGAACCGAATACGACTCCTCCTAGGTTAGGAGGCGCGGCCTCGGGAAGTCGTTACAGCGCCCGTCAAGATGGGCCGACGGGGGTCCGCTGGCGGTACTGCAACGCCTCAGCTACGTGGGAGGCGGCGATGGTCTCGGCGCCCGACAGGTCAGCGATGGTGCGGGCTACCTTCAGCACGCGGTGAAAGGCCCGTGCCGACAGGGCCAGCCGGCCCAGGGCGAGGGACAGGAGGGAGCGGGCCCCTTCGTCCAGGTGTCGCTGGCAGTGCTCCCGCACCTCCACCGGCCCCATTTCGGCGTTGCAGGTGATGGCCGTGCCCTGGAAACGGTGCCGCTGGACCTGTCGCGCCTGTTCCACCCGCACCCGGACGGATGCCGACGGCTCCGCCACGGCCTCCTCCGACAACAGCTTCTCCTCCTCGACCCTTGGCACATGGACGAACAGGTCGATGCGGTCCAGCAACGGCCCCGAGATGCGGCGCTGGTAACGGGCGATGGCCCCCTCGCTGCAGGTGCAGGGACGGCCCGAATCGCCGTAGTAGCCACAGGGGCAAGGGTTCATGGCCGCCACCAACATGAAGCTGGCCGGGAAGGTGACGTTGCCCTGGGCACGGCTCACCGTCACCGTTCTGTCCTCCAGCGGCTGGCGGATGGCCTCCAGCACCAGGTGAGGGAACTCGGGCAGCTCGTCCAGGAACAGCACCCCGCGGTGGCTGAGAGTGATCTCCCCCGGACGGGGGATGCGGCCACCGCCCACCAGGCCCGCATGGGAGATGGTGTGATGGGGGGCACGGAAGGGCCGCTGCACGATGAGGGGGCGCCCAGGCGGCAGCAGCCCCGCCACCGAGTAGATCTTGGTCACCTCCAGCGCCTCCTCAGGCGTCATGGGCGGCAGGATGCCGGGCAGGGCACGGGCCAGCAGCGTCTTGCCGGCCCCTGGCGGGCCGATGAACAGCAGGTTGTGGCCGCCGGCGGCTGCCACCTCCAGGGCCCGTTTGGCGTGCTCCTGACCGCGGATGTGGGCGAGGTCAACGCCGTCCCAGGGAGCATCGCCCCCCTGGAGGGGCGTCCCACCAGCCAGGGCAGGTAGCGGGTCCTCCCCTAGCAGGTGGGCCACCAGCCGTGCCAGGCTGGGCACCGGCACCACCTGGATGCCGTCCACCAGCGCTGCCTCGCCGGCATCGACCTCGGGGACGAAGGCCGTCCGGTAGCCCTGGTCACGGGCGATGGCGGCCATGGCCAGGACGCCGTCGGTGTGGCGGACCTGGCCGTCCAGGGCCAGCTCCCCCAGCAGAACGCAATGGGACAGGTCGGCGGCCAGCTGCCCCGAGGCCAGCAGCACCCCCACCGCTATGGGCAAGTCGTAGGCTGGCCCCTCCTTACGCAGGTCGGCGGGGGCCAGGTTGACGGTGATGCGCCGCTGGGGGAACTGCAGCCCCGAGTTGCGGATGGCGGAGCGCACCCGCTCCCGGGCCTCCTGCACGGCGGTGTCGGGCAGGCCAACGATGGTGAAGGAGGGCAGGCCCTGGCTGATGTCCACCTCCACCTCGACGATAGCGCCATCGAGGCCCACCACGGCGCAGGTGTTGACCTTGGCCAGCATTAGTCGCTCGCCACTTCAGGGCGACTTTAGCCCCAGCCATAACGCCCTGTCAAGCAGCCGCCGCGATGGCCGCCTGCCGCCCTTGACATGTCCATCGACTACAACTACGATGTTGCTAAGTTTTCGAAGGCAGCACGAATAGGAGGGGGCGCCGCCATGGCCGAGAGCAACTACTGGCAGCGATGGGCCAAGTCCCGCCTTACCCGCCGCCGCTTCCTGGCTGGAGCGGCCACCCTGGGGGCCGGAGCCCTGGCCTACACCATGGTGGGCTGCCGGGAGTCGCGGCCCAGCGCCACCCCCGCTGCCCAGCAAGCGGCCCAGCCCACCCGCGGCGGCATCGTGCGGGCCGTGCTGTTAGGGGGCAACGTCTTCGACTCGGTGGACGTGCATCGGGCCTTCGGCGACCCCACCTCCTGGCTGTCCAACTACGTCCTGAACAAGATCGTCCGCTACAAGAACCCCGACACCGGCGAGATCGAGGGCGACCTGGCCGAGCGCTGGGAGGTTATCGACGGCGCCAACTACGTCTTTCACATCCGCCGCGACGTCTACTGGCAGGACACCCCCATTACCGGCGGGCGCCAGCTCACCGCCGAGGACATCCGCTGGCACATCGAGCGGCAGAAGGCGGGGCGCCTCAGCGACGGCAGCCAGGCCTCCTTCCGCCATCAGTCCTTCTACCAGCAGGTGGTGCGGGTGGAGACCCCGGACCAGTTCACGGTGCGGGTGACCCTGCAACAGCCACGGGGCACCTTCCTGGACAGGCTGGCCAACTACTTCAGCACCGTGCCCAACCGGGAGGCCACGGAGCGGTTCGAGAAGAAC
>DATLZD010000075.1:0-64140 GCA_035574155.1 Dehalococcoidia bacterium
CCGCCGTAGCACGTCGGCGGCCGTCAGCAGCTCCTGGGCGGTGATGGCGATGCCTGTCCCGTGGGGGTGCTCGACGCCCGGCAGGGTGGACGTCTGGTCGGGGGTCGTGCCGTGCTGGTGGGCCTCCGGTGCCACCGCCACCTGCTCCTGGTGCCCGTCCGGGGGGTGCTGGGCAGCGGCCTCGGCGTGCTGGTGGCCACCGGCAGAGGCCCCCAGCAGTAGAGCGAGGCTGGCCGTACCGGCCACCGCGGCCAGAGCCCCTGCCAGGGCCAGGCGGGCCACCGGGCCGGGGCGGCCCTCTCGCAGCCTACCCACCAGGAACAGGCAGAAGGCGGCCACCAGCAGGGCCAGGCCAGCAGCGAACAGGTGGTGGCCCGGGTTCTCGGGCGCCAGCACCGCCTCGTGGGCCGTCGCCTCGGGCGACAGCCTGTGCAGGCGGAGGTCCCAGACGAGGCCCACTAGCATGGTCAGCAGGCCGGCGAGGCCCAACCAAGGGCTCCAGCGCACCATCCTGTCCAGCATGGCTATCCCTCCTGCCCTCACTGCGAGGCTGGTCCATGCCTAACTGACCAGTGGCCCAATTATATACCGCCCGTTACAGGCTGGGGCCCGATTCTCATCGAACTCTAATCCAGGCCAGCCTAAAATGAGGGCGCCATGAGAGTGCTGGTGGTGGAGGACGAGCGTCGACTGGCCCAGGTGGTGCGGCGCGTCCTGGAGGAGGAGGGCCACAACGTCGACCTGGCCTACGATGGCGAGGAGGCCCTCTCCCTAGCCGTAGATGGCAGCTACGATGTCATCGTCCTGGACATCCTGCTGCCCAAGCTGGACGGGGTGGAGGTGTGCCGCAGCCTCCGCCGGGCCCGGGTGGACGTGCCCGTGCTGATGCTGACGGCCCTGGACTCGGTGGAGGACCGGGTGCGGGGGCTGGACGCCGGTGCCGACGACTACCTGCCCAAGCCTTTTGCCTTCCAGGAGTTGCTGGCCCGGATCCGGGCCCTGGGACGGCGCCGCGTGGACCCGCGGGAGCCGGACCGCCTGCAGGTGGCCGACCTGGTGCTGGACCTGCGCCGGCGGCGGGCGGAGCGTGGGGGCAAGGTCATCGAGCTGTCGCCGCGGGAGTTCGCCCTGCTGGAGTTCCTGATGCGCAACGCGGGGCGGGTGCTGACCCGCAGCCAGATCTTGGACCACGTCTGGGGCTACGACTTCGCGCCCGACTCCAACCTGGTGGACGTCTACATCGCCTATTTGCGGCGTAAGGTGGACAAGGGCCACTCGCGGGCCCTCATCCACACCGTTCGTGGCCACGGCTACATGCTCTCGGAGTAATATGGGGCCGGAGGGGGTGCCGTGTTCTCCTCTGCCCGCCTGCGCCTCACCCTCTGGTTTGCCGGCGTGCTGGCCCTAGTGCTGGTAGCCATGGGCAGCGCCGTCTACCTGTCCACCCGGCAGTCGCTCCTGAGCAGCCTGGACGCTGACCTCCGTTCGCGGGCCAGCAAGGAGGTCGTCTCCTTGGTGGCCCGACTTTCGGAGGCGTCGCGGCGGCAGCTCCCGCTGGACCAGGTGCGGGTGGGCCCTGAGCGGCCTTCAGCCCCCTACTTCTACGCCCTGCTCCGTGCCGATGGCCAGGTGCTATCGGCCAGCGCCAACACCGACCCCGCTGCCCTGCCCCCTGCCGAGGCCACCCGCGAGGCGGTCAACGGCGACCCCATCTTCGTCAATACCCGTGACCAGCAGGGCGAGGACATGCGCGTCTACCTGCTGCCCCTCAGCGGGCCGCGGGGGGGCTACGTGCTGGCGGTGGGCCGCAGCCGCGAGCCGGAGATGGACGCCCTCCGCCGGCTGCTGCTGGTGCTGGTGGGGGGCGGGGCCGCCGGGCTGGCGATGGCGTCGGTGGGCGGCTACTTCCTGGCCGGGCTGGCGCTACGTCCCATCCGCCAGGCCCTCGAGCGCCAGCGGTCCTTCGTGGCCGACGCCTCCCACGAGCTACGCACGCCCCTGGCCCTCATCCGGGCCAGCGCCGAGCTGTTGCGGCGCCACCCCGAGGAGCCCATCGCCGCCCACCGGCAGGCCGTCGACGACATCGTGGCCGAGAGCGAGCGCTTGGGCCGGTTGGTGGGCCAGCTGCTGGTGCTGGCCCGGGCCGACTCCGGGCGCCTCTCCCTGAACCTGGAGAGGGTGGACCTGGCGGCTGTGGCCCGCGATGTGGTGAGGCAGTTGGGCCAGCAGGCCAGCGACAGGGGCCTGGAGCTGGCCTGTCAGGCCGACGGCCCCGTCCGCGTCCGCGGCGACGAGGCCCGGTTGCGGGAGGTCCTCCTGATCCTCCTGGACAATGCCCTCAAGTTCACCGACGCCGGGGGCCGGGTGACGGTGCAGGTGGCCGAGGCTGCCGGCCGGGCCAGGCTGTCGGTCTCCGATACGGGCATCGGCATACCCCCCGAGCACCAGTCGCGCATCTTCGACCGGTTCTACCGGGTGGACAGGGCCCGCAGCCAGGACGGTGGCGCCGGCCTGGGTTTGGCCATCGCCAAGAGCATAGTGGAGGCCCACGAGGGACGCATCTGGGTCGAGAGCGAGCCGGGAAAGGGCAGCACCTTCCACGTGGAGCTGCCCCGCTCCGGGCCCCGTCGACGCCGCGAGGCCAGTTGACAGGGGGAGCGGAAGGTGTAACTTAGGATATGGCCGCCCGTGCCGAGGTGGCGGAAGATGGCAGACGCGCCGCCTTGAGGGGGCGGTGCCCGCAAGGGCGTGCGGGTTCAAATCCCGCCCTCGGCACCAAGGCCTCGGAGCGGAAGTAGCGCAGCGGTAGCGCGCCTCCTTGCCAAGGAGGAGGTCGCGGGTTCGAATCCCGTCTTCCGCTCCAAATTCGTTTTGTCCCCACCTGGCAGGCCCTCAGGCAGCGGGCTATAATGCTGGTGGGCGGGCCGTAAGCCCCAGACCGCGGCATAGACGGGGCGACGTAGCCAAGGGGTTAAGGCAGGGGACTGCAAATCCCCGATCGCGGGTTCGAATCCCGCCGTCGCCTCCAGCCCCTCAGCACCCCTGTCCGTGAAACAGGGACGGCGACGTCCGCTGATGACCTTGGCTCGGTGAGGCTGACCACCACGCGGCAGGGGGCCTGGTCGCTGGCCACCTTCGGTTCTTCTGGGAGGGGCCGAGACTCACCCCCAGCGCTCCCCCTTCGCCAGGACGGCCCGGCAGCCCTTGACAGGGACGGCCGAGGGTGGTAGGCTGGCGTCACAAGAAAGTGTCAGAATGACACTAACTCGAAAGGGGAAGGCGATGGCGACGCAGGCGCGGCCCCTGACCTTCATCAGCGAAGAGGACCTGCTCAACGAGGCCATGGAGTGCCCGGTGGACCGGGAGCTGGACACCCGCCCCCTGGCCCAGGAGCGGGCCTTCGCCTTTTGGCAGAAGGACATCCCCGAGGACTACTGGCACCTGACGGCCCCCGAGCTGAAGGAGCGCATCGAACGGGCGAGGGAGGCCTTGGGTCGCCGCTGCGTCGTCCTCGGCCACCACTACCAGCGGGAGGACATCATCCAGTTCGCCGACATACGCGGCGACTCCTTCAAGCTGGCCCAGTGGGCCGCCCAGCAGCCTGAGGCCGAGTTCATCGTCTTCTGCGGCGTCCACTTCATGGCCGAGGCAGCCGACATCCTCTCCCAGCCCCACCAGAAAGTGGTGTTGCCCAACATGGCCGCCGGCTGCTCCATGGCCGACATGGCCGACCCTGAGGACGTATACGCCTGCTGGGACGAGCTGCGAGAGGCGGGGATCGGGGACGTCCTGCCCGTCACCTACATGAACTCGGCCGCCAGCCTCAAGGCCTTCTGCGGGCGTCACGGAGGCATCGTGTGCACCTCGTCCAACGCCAAGCGGGTGTTCGAGTGGGCCTTCCAGCGGGCCGAGAAGGTCCTCTTCTTCCCCGACCAGCACCTGGGGCGCAACACCGGCCTCAAGCTGGGCATCCCCCTGGAGGAGATGGTCGTATGGGACTACACGCTGCCCTACGGCAGCCTGGGGGGCAATAGCCTCGAGCAGCTCCGCCGGGCCAAGGTCATCCTCTGGCGGGGGCACTGCTCGGTCCACATGCGCTTCACGGTGCAGCAGATCCAGGAGGCGCGCCGCAAGCACCCCGATATCAAGGTCATCGTCCACCCCGAGTGCCGCATGGAGGTGGTGCAGGCGGCCGACATGGACGGCTCCACCGAGTTCATCGCCAGGACCATCGCCGAGGCGCCGCCAGGCAGCAAGTGGGCTGTCGGCACCGAGATCAACCTGGTGTCGCGCCTGGCCCGCGAGAACCCCGACAAGCTGGTCTTCTGCCTCGACCCGGTGGTGTGCCCCTGCTCCACCATGTACCGCATCCACCCTGCCTACCTGTGCTGGGTCCTGGAGGAGCTGGCCAGGGGCCGCCTGGTCAACCAGGTGAAGGTGGACGAGGAAACGGCCCACTACGCTCGCGTGGCCCTGGAGCGCATGCTGGCCGTGCCCTGATGTTGGCAGCCCCTCCCGTGCCGTAAAATGGGACGGGAGGTCCGGACCCCTTGGCCAGACGTTCCGCCCTTAAGCGCCTCATCGGCCGGGCCCAGCTGCGTCGTCGGGTGGCGGAACTGGCCCAGGAGATAGCCCGCGACTACCGTGACCGGCAGCCGGTGCTGGTGGGCACCCTCAAGGGGAGCTTCGTCTTCTTGGCCGACCTGGCCCGCAGGCTGCCCCTGCCGGTGGAGATAGACTTCATCGGCGCGGCCAGCTACGGCCAGGGACGGGAGAGCAGCGGCCAGGTCCACGTCTACCTCACCCCCCGCTGCCACCTGCAGGGTCGTCACGTCATCCTGGTGGAGGACATCGTGGACACGGGGCTGACCCTGGCGGAGCTGCGCCGCTATCTGGAGGGGCAGGGACCGGCCAGCGTCCGCGTCTGTGCCCTGCTCATGAAGCGACGTGCCCACGAGGCGGGGGTCACGGTGGACTACCTGGGCTTCCTGGTGCCCGACGACTTCCTGGTGGGCTACGGCCTCGACTGCTCGGAGCGTTACCGCAACCTGCCCGACGTCTACGTCCTGGACGGGGAGGGATAGGTATGGCCCGACCGCAGCCACCCCTGCACCTGGAGCGGGTCATCGCTGCTGCCCGCGGCGACGAGCCGGGCGACCTGCTGCTGAAGAACGCCCGCATCGTCAACGTCTTCACCGCCGAGATCGAGGAGGGGGACGTGCTGGTGAAGGACGGCTACATCGCCGGCATCGGCCCCGACTACCAAGCGCAGGTGGTGGCCGACCTCCGGGGCGCCTACCTGCTGCCCGGCTTCATCGACGGCCATGTGCACCTGGAGAGCAGCTACCTGTATGTGGACCAGTATGCCCGGGCGGTGGTGCCCAGGGGGACTACCAGCGTGGTGACGGACCTGCACGAGCTGGCCAACGTGGCCGGCCTGCGGGGTCTCCGCCGCTACCTGCGGGACGCCCGCCGCCTGCCCCTGGACGTCTTCCTGATGGTGCCCTCCTGCGTGCCCGCCACCTTCGACCTGGAGACCTCCGGCGCCACCCTGGGCCCCAGGGAGATAAGGGCGGCCCTGCGCTGGCCCGAGGCCATCGGCCTGGGGGAGATGATGAACTTCCCAGGCGTCATCCAGGGCCACCACGCCTGCCTGGACAAGCTGGCTGCTGCCTGGGGCCACCCCCTGGACGGCCACGCGCCGAAGGTGGGCGGCAAGGCCCTCAACGCCTACCTGGCCGCCGGCCCCCGCTCTGACCACGAGACCACCCAACGGGGCGAGGGGCTGGAGAAGCTCCGGCGGGGCATGTTCCTCATGATCCGGGAGGGCACCACCGAGAAGAACCTGGAGGAGCTGCTGCCCCTGGTCACCGACGACACCTACCCCCGCTGCCTGCTGGTGGTAGACGACCGGTCCTGCCGCGACCTGCTACACGACGGCGACATGGACGCGGTGGTCCGCAAGGCCGTCCGCCTGGGGCTGCGGCCGCTGCGGGCCATCCAGATGGCCACCCTGCACCCGGCCCTCTGGTTCGGGCTGCGCGACCGTGGCGCCGTGGCGCCCGGGTACGTGGCCAACCTCATCGTGGCCGACGACCTCCACGACCTGCGTCCTCGTCAGGTCTATTACCGTGGCCAGCTGGTGGCCCAGGACGGCCGCCCCCTCTTCCAGGGGGTGCGGCGCATCCCCCGCTGGCTCCTGAGCACGGTGCGCCCAGTGCCCCTCAGCACCGAGGCCTTCCGGGTGCGGGCGCGGCCTGGCCCCCTGCCCGTCATCGAGATCGTGCCCCGCCAGATCATCACGCGGCGGGTGGAGGCGGAGCTGCCGCGACAGGACGGCTACGTGCTCCCCGACCCGGGGCAGGACATCATGAAGCTAGCGGTGGTGGAGCGGCACAGGGGCACCGGCAACGTGGGGGTGGGCTTCGTGAAGGGGTTTGGCCTCAAGAGGGGGGCCATCGCCTCCTCCTTCGCCCACGATTCCCACAACATCGTCATCGTCGGCGCCGACGACGCCGACATGCTGCTGGCCTGCCAGGAGATATGGCGCATGCAGGGCGGTCTGACGGCCGTGTGCGACGGCCGGGTATTGGCCTCGCTGCCCCTGCCCATCGCCGGCCTCATGTCGCCGCGGCCTCTGGAGGAGGTGGTGGAGGGGCTGGAGCGGGTGGAGGCGGCGGCGCAGGAGCTGGGCGCCACCGTCCATGCGCCCTACGCCGTCCTCTCTTTCCTGGCGCTGCCCGTCATCCCCGACCTGAGGGTCACCGACCGCGGCCTGGTGGACGTGATGGCCGCCCGCGTCCTGGACCTGACCCAGGTGGCGTAAGGAACAGCATGGGGCCCATCCCCCACCGGTGGCTTCGACAGGCCCGGGCTGACCTGGCGGCGGCGAGGGACTCGCTGGCCGCGGGCCACCACGAGTGGGCCTGCTTCCAGGCCCAGCAGGCTGCCGAGAAGGCCCTGAAGGCGCTGCTGCTGCAGCAGGGCCGCACAACGGTGGTCACCCACTCGCTGGTGGACCTGGTCCAGGAGGCGGCCCGCTACCACCCATCGCTGGCCGGTCTTATGGAGGAGGCCAAAGTCCTGGACGCCTTCTACCTGCCGACGCGCTATCCCAACGCCCTGGTCAGCGAGAAGGCACCGACGGAGTACTACAGTCGGGAGGACGCGGAGCGGTGTCTGTCCTGCGCCGAATCGATCCTGAGCGCCGCGACGAGCTGCTTCGAGAGCTACGGCAGTTCCTAGAGGAGCTGCGGACAGAGCTGCCCGTGGAGGCCGTTTACCTGTTCGGCTCTTTTGCCCGTGGGCGAGTGCACGAGGGTAGTGACATTGACCTTCTCATTATCGGCCACTTTCATGAACGCTTTCCCGAGCGCACCCTGAGGGTGCTCAGGCTCAACCGTCGCAACTTGCCTATTTCTCCCTTCTGCTACACCCCCCAAGAGATAGAGCGCGGCAAGGCGGAGGGTAACCCGTTCATTCTGGCTGCGCTGGCCGAGGGGCGGCGTCTCGTCTAGCTGTGGCCGGTTGGCCCCCCTAAAATCGAACTGGAAGCCCCGATGCGCTGGGACGACATTCGCCCCGTGGAGCTGCCCCCGTCGGTGCCGGGGCAGCTCTTTCTGATGGCCATGCCCGGCCGTCAGCGCCCGCTCCAGCTCGACGTGGAGAGGGCCCTGGCGCTGGGAGTTACTGGCATCGTCAGCCTGGCCCCGCCCGACGAGGTGGCCGACAAGTCCCCCGAATACGCCGAGGCCATCGCCGCTGGCCGCCTACCCTTCCCGGTGGAGAGCTGCCCCATCGACAACGGGGGCGTGCCCCGGGACCCGGAGGCGTTCCGTCGCTTCCTGCAGCGCACGGCCCAGAGGCTGCGACAGGGCGAGAGGCTGCTGCTGCACTGCGCCGCCGGGGTAGGGCGGACGGGCACTGCCGCCGTGGGGGTGCTGCTGGCCCTGGGAGTGGGGCTGGACGAGGCGCTGGACCTGGTGCGGCGGGCCGGGTCCTACCCTGAGACAGCCGAGCAGCACCAGCTGGTCCGCTGGCTGGCCGAGAGCGGCCTCGGCTGACCTCCCCTCTCCCTACGTGCTACTATCGCCTCGGGGGGAATGCTGTGGTCGCCGCCTACGACTATGTTGTGGTCGGCTCCGGCATCGCCGGCCTCTATGCCGCCCTGTTGGCCGCCGAGCGGGGCACCGTGCTGGTCCTGACCAAGGGGGCCATCGACGACGGCAGCACGCGCTGGGCGCAGGGGGGCATAGCTGCGCCGGTGGGGCCCGATGACTCCCCTGAGCTGCACCTGCGGGACACCATCGCCGCCGGCGGAGGCCTGGTGGACGAGGCCGCTGCCCGCGTGTTGGTGGAGGAGGCGGCCGAGGCCATCCAGGACCTGGTGCGGCTGGGTGTCCCCTTCGATACGGTGGAGGGCGAGGTGGCCCTGGCCCGGGAGGGGGGCCACTCGCTGCCCCGCGTCCTCCATGCCGGCGGCGACGCCACCGGCGCCCACATGGAGGCCACCTTGGCCGCTGCCGTCCGCGCGGCCGGCATTCCGGTGCGGGAGCGCTGCCTGGCCACCCGCATCGTGGTGGAGGACGGGAGGGCAGCGGGGGTCGAGGTGTTGCACTGGCCCACCGGCCAGCGCCTGGCCTTCGGCTGTCGCTTCTTGGTGCTGGCCACGGGGGGCGCCGGGCGCATGTTCCGTTACACCACCAACCCGCCCGTGGCCACCGGCGACGGCATCGCTCTGGCCTACCGGGCCGGGGCCGAGGTCATGGACATGGAGTTCGTCCAGTTCCACCCCACCGCCCTCCGTTGGCCCGGGGCGCCGCCCTTCCTCATCACCGAGGCCGTGCGCGGCGAAGGGGCGGTGTTGCTGAACGCCCGCGGCGAGCGCTTCATGCCCCGCTACCACCCTCAAGGCGAGCTGGCCCCCCGCGACGTGGTGGTGAGGGCCATGGTGGCCGAGATGGAGGCCGTGGGGGCCGACCACGTCCTCCTGGACTTGAGCCATCTGCCGAGGGAGAGGGTGGTGGCCCGCTTCCCGCAGGTCTACCGCACCTGTATGGAGGTGGGGCTGGACATCACCCGCCGGCCGGTGCCCGTGTCGCCGGCCGCCCACTACACCATCGGCGGGGTGCGGACCGACCTCTGGGGCCAGACCACCCTGCCCGGCCTCTATGCCTGCGGCGAGTGTGCCTGCACCGGCGTCCACGGCGCCAACCGCCTGGCTTCCAATTCCCTGCTGGAGAGCGTGGTCTTCGCCCGGCGGCTGGTCCGACGCACGGCCGAGGCCCCGACCGGCCATGCCCCCCTCTCTCCGGGGGCCGTGGAGCTGCCACCGCCCGGTCCTGCCGAGGCCCCGGCCCCCTCCCTGGAGGCGCTGCAGTCCCTCATGTGGGAGGAGGTGGGCATCGTCCGCGACGGCCCGGGACTGGCGCGAGCGGTCGCCCTGCTGCGGGCGTGGGAGTCGGCCCTGCCGCCCGCCACCGACCGCGCCTCCCACGAGCTGGCCAACCTGCTGACCTGTGCCCGCCTGACGGCTGAGGCGGCGCTGCTCCGGGAGGAGAGCCGGGGCGTGCACTTCCGCCGTGACTTCCCGCAGCCGCGGGAGGAGTGGCGGCGGCGCATCGTCTTCCGCCGCGGAGAGGGGCAGGGACGATGACGACGCCTCCGGCCCTGTCGCTGCATGAGGCGCACCTGCGCCGCCTGGCCGAGAACGCCCTCCTGGAGGACAGGGCCTATGACGACATCACCACCGCTGCCCTGGTCCCCGAGGGGCAGAGGGGACGGGCGGTCCTGCTGGCCAAGGCCGAGGGGGTCATCGCCGGGCTGCCGGTGGCCCGGGCCGTCTTCGTTGCTATGGACGCCGCCCTCCGGTTCACCCCCCATGTGGAGGAGGGGGCCCGCGTGGCCCCCGGCTCACGGCTAGCCACGCTGGAGGGGGCGGTGGCACCCATCCTGCGGGCGGAGCGGGTCGCCCTTAATTACCTGCAGCGCCTGTCGGGCATCGCCACCCTGACGGCCCGCTATGTGGAGCGGCTGCAGGGCACCGGCACCCGCCTGCGCGACACCCGCAAGACGACTCCCGGCCTGCGCACCCTGGAGAAGTATGCTGTCCGCGTGGGCGGCGGCACCAACCACCGACTTAGCCTGGCCGACGGCGTGCTGGTGAAGGACAACCACCTGGCCGCCCTGCGTGCCCGTGGCCTGGGCATCGGCGATGCCGTCCGCCTGTTGCGGGAGGCCAACCCTGGCATGCCCGTGCAGGTGGAAGTGACGACGTTCCAGGAGGCAGAGCAGGCGCTGGCTGCGGGCGCCGACTCCCTGCTGCTGGACAACATGCCCCTGGACGAGATGCGCCGAGTGGTGGCCCTGGCCAAGGGCCGCGCTGTCTTGGAGGCCTCGGGGGGCATAACCCTTGACAACGTGCGTCAGGTGGCCGAGACGGGGGTGGACTACGTATCGGTGGGGGCCATCACCCATTCGGCCCCAGCCCTGGACATCAGCCTGGAGCTGGAATGATGGAGGAAGGGCGCCGGGCGAGGTCCTGGCCATCGCCGTGCTGGAGTCGTGGGCCGGCGACGAGTCCGCTGCGTCGGTGGCCCCGGCCGTAGCTACCGGCTGCGCGCCCCCTCCAGGGCATGGCCGAGGGCTGGCCGGCACTCCGACTGCCAGAGCGGCCGTGTTGCGCGTCATCGGGACCAGCCGGAGCGGATAAGGCTGAGGGGGACCTAGGGGCAGATGGTCAGCTTGGGGCCCCTCCGTAGGGCCAACCCTGCCCTGTGGGGCGTCCTGGCGCTGCTGGTGGCCGGCGGAGCCAGCGCCGCCCTCCACCACTTCTTCATCGCCCGTCGCTGGTGGCTGTGGGACATGCTGGGCCGGCCGCGGCGGGAGTTGGCCTTCCTCATCCGCTACGACTGGGACGACGCTGCCCTGTTCGGACTGCTGGTGGCGGCCCTCTTCGCCCTCTATGGCCTGGCCTGCTGGGGTGCCGCCCAACGGGGCCCCCGCTGGCTGGACGTCCTGCCGTTCCTCCTGGCGGCCCTGCTGGGGGTGGCCCTGCTGCCCTCCTATCCCGTCACCTCCAACGACATCTTTCACTACATCATGGAGGGGCGGATCTTCTGGCTCCACGGGGGCAACCCCTTGGTGGAGACGCCGAGCCAGTACTGGTGGGACCGCTACGTGGCCTACTCCGACTGGCTGAACTCGCCCGCCCCCTACGGTCCCGTCTGGGTCCTGTCCCTCTGGTTCCCGCAGCTGTTGCCCCAGAGGGACCCTGCCCTGGTGGTCCTCTCCTACAAGTCCCTGGCCCTGGCCTTTCACCTGCTGACGGGGGCGGGGGTCTGGCTGCTGGCGGGGCAGGTGGCACCCGAGCGCCGGCGGCTGGCCGCCACCATCTACACCTGGAACCCGCTGCTCCTGTTCGTGACGGCGGTGGACGGGCACAACGATGTAGTGATGATGTGCTTCGCCGTATTCGCCGTCTACTTCGCCGTGCGGGAGCGCTGGCTCCTGTCGCTGCCGGTGCTGGCCCTGTCCGTCCTCAGCAAGTATGTCACCCTGCTCCTGGTGCCCCTGGTGCTCTGGTATGGCTGGCAAAGGGGTGGCTGGCGGGGAAGGGCGAGGCTGGCCCTGGGGGCTGGCCTGGCGGTGGCGGTAGGGGCGGCAGCCCTGGCCCCCTTCTGGCGCGGGACCGATACCTTCCGGGCCCTGACCAGCGACGAGCGGTCCTGGCTCTACGTGTCCCTGTCGGAGAGCCTCTATTTCGGACTCAACGACGTCATGTCCCGGCAGGCGGCCATGGACGTTGCCCAAGGCATCGCCCTGGCCATCTTCCTGGTGCCCTACGGCGTGGTGTTGTGGCGCTTGAGGGGCGGGGGCGAGGCGCTGGTGCGGGCCTGCTACCATGCCCTGTTCTTCTACCTGGTTATCGCCGCCGGCATCTTCAACCCCTGGTACATCACCTGGGTGATGGCCCTGGCGGCGCCCCTGGCCGACCGCGCGGCCCTGGTGGCCTCGGCCTTCACCCTTATCGGTATGATGGCAGCCCACCGCGGCCCCACCCTCCTGCTCAACTTCCAGCGTCACTGGGGCCTCAGCCCGGGGCGGCCCCTTATGGCGGCGGTCCAGTTCATACCGGTGGTGCTGCTATGGCTGGCGTTAGAGGCCCGCAGGTTGTATAAGAGGGTGCAGATAGGGGCGAAAACCGTTGTCCTGGGCAGAAGCGGATAGAAGCCCCATACGTTATTTTAATGTGGGAGGCCCTCTAGGCCCGTGGATGCCCTGGGGGAGCCCCATCGGGCCGGCCCGAGGGGCCCCGCCAGGCCGAAGGGAGCTCCACCACCGGTGAGGGAGGGTGCCCATGGCTGAAGGCTGCCCCCTGAAGGGGCTTGTCCTCAGCGGGGGACAGGGGACCCGTCTGCGCCCGTTCACCTACTGTCAGGCCAAGCAGTTGCTGCCGGTCGCCAACCGGCCTGTCCTCTTCTACGCCTTGGAGCAGATGGCGGAGGCCGGCATCGACGAGGTGGGCATCGTAGTGGGACAGACGGGCCCCCAGGTCCGCCAGGCGGTGGGTGATGGCTCGGCCTTCGGCCTCCGGGTGACCTACATAGAGCAAGAAGCACCCTTGGGCCTGGCCCACGCCGTGCTGACGGCCCGCCCCTTTCTGGGGGACGGCCCTTTTGTGGTCTTCCTGGGGGACAACTTGGTGGCCGAGAGCATCCGCCCCCACGTGGAGGCCTTCCTGGAACGGCGTCCCGCCTGCCAGCTGCTGCTGCAGTCCGTGTCCGATCCCCGCTCCTTCGGGGTGGCGGTGGTGGACGGCCAGCGGGTGGTGCGGGTAGTGGAGAAGCCCCAGGAGCCGCCCTCTGACCTGGCCATCGTGGGCGTATACATGTTCGATGGGGTGTTGTGGGATGCCCTGTCCGGCCTTCGCCCCTCGTGGCGGAACGAGTTAGAGCTGACCGATGCCATCCAACGGCTTATAGACGGCGGCCAGCGCGTGGAATACAGGTTATTGCAGGGGCCATGGGTTGACGTAGGCTCGCTGGAAAGCATACTAGAAGCGAACCGTGTCGCCCTGCAGCGCCTCTCCGCCCGCAACGAGGGCGTCGTGGACGCCGAGTCGCTGCTGGAGGGGCCGGTGGTGGTAGAGGCGGGGGCCTGTGTGGAGCGTAGTCGCCTCACAGGCCCCCTGGTCATCGGGTCTGGGGCACAGGTCCGGGAGTGCAGCCTGGGGCCGTTCGTGGCCATTGGCCGCGACTGCCGCCTGGAAAGGGTCTCCTTACAGGACAGCGTGGTGATGGACGGGGCCGTATTGGAGCGCATAGCCTGGCCCTTGGAGGGCTGCCTCATAGGCCGCCAGGCGGCCATCAGCGGCCCCTTCGACGACGGCGGCCGCTTTAGCCTCGCCCTGGCAGACCACTCGCGAATCCGCTTGCTGGACGGGGGGCCATGAGGAACGGACTGCGCCTGCTGGTGACCGGGGGCTGTGGCTTCATCGGCAGTAACTTCATCCTCTACCTGTTGCGCACCTATCAGGACGTCCAGGTTATCAACCTGGACTGCCTCACCTATGCCGGCAACCCCAGCAACCTCCTTGAAGTGGAGGGCGACCCCCGCTACCGCTTCATCCTGGGGGACGTGCGCGACTCGCGTCTGGTGAACGAGCTGGTGGCGGAGGTGGACTACATCGTCAATTTCGCCGCCCAGACCCATGTGGACCGTTCCCTCATGGACGGGGCCAGCTTCATCGCCACCAATGTGCACGGCGTGTTCGTGCTGTTGGACGCCTTGCGCCGCCACCGGCACCTGCGCAAGCTGGTCCATATCTCCACCGATGAGGTCTACGGCGAGAGCTCCTGGCAGCATCCGGCGCGGGAGGATGACCCGCTGCGTCCGCGCAACCCCTACGCCGCCAGCAAGGCGGGGGCTGACCTGCTGTGTCTCTCATTCCATGCCGCCCATGGCCTGCCGGTGGTCATCGTTCGCCCGGTGAACATCGTGGGTCCGCGGCAGCACCCGGAGAAGGTGGTGCCCCTTTTCGTGACCAGCGCCCTACAGGACTTGCCTTTGCCCCTGTACGGCGACGGTCGTCAGGTGCGGGACTGGCTATACGTAGAGGACTTCTGTCGTGCCCTGGACCTGATCCTGCAGCAGGGGGAGCCGGGCCAGGTCTACAACGTAGGCGCTGACAACCCTCAGGAGAACCTCCGCTTGGCCGAGGCCATCCTGGACATCCTGGGCAAGCCCCGCAGCCTCATCCGCTTCGTGGCCGACCGCCCTGGGCACGACCGCTCCTACACCCTGGACTCCAGCAAGACGCGGCAACTGGGCTGGACACGGGAGGTGGACTTCGCCACTGCCCTGGAGCGGACGGTGACCTGGTACCGCGACAACCCCTGGTGGTGGCGGCCCATCATCGAGGACCCCGTCTTCCGCGAGTACTATCGTCGCCAGTATGAGAGCCGGCTGCTGCAGGGGGTGCCCTACGGCGGCTAGCCGCCGCGGCCCGGCGGCGGCTGGGGCGGCCTGCTGTCGGCCAGCGCCGCCCTGACCCCTGCCACCACCGCTGCCGCCTCTTCGTCCGTCAGCTCAGGAAAGAGGGGCAGCGTCACCACCCGCTGGGCGGCCCACTCGCTCACGGGCAGGTCTCCCTGGCGGTAGCCCAGGCGCCAGTAGGCGGGCTGCAGGTGGACCGGCGTCGGGTAGTGGACGTCGCTCTCCACCCCCATCCGCTGCAGGCGGAAGCGGAAGTCGTCCCGGTCCTCGACCCGCACCACGAACAGGTGGTAATTGTGGACCGCCCAGGGCCGCTCCACCGGTAGGGCGAGGGGCCCCTCGGCCAGCTCCTGGCAGTAGCGCTGGGCCAACTGGCGGCGGCGCTGGTTCCAGGCCTCCAAGTGGGGCAGCTTCACCGACAGGATGGCCGCCTGCAGGTCATCGAAGCGGCTGTTCAGGCTGTGATAGGAGTGGTGGAAGCGGTAGTGCTGGCCGTGGTTCCGCAGCATGCGCAGGCGCTGGGCCAGGCTGTCGTCGTTGGTCAACACCATGCCGCCATCGCCCATGGCCCCCAGGTTCTTGGTGGGATAGAAGCTGAAGCAGCCCAGGTGCCCCAGGCCCCCCACCCGGTGGCCGTCGTAGGTGCTGCCGTGGGCCTGACAAGCGTCCTCCACCAGCAGCAGGCCGCGGCTCTGGGCCAGCTCCTGCAGGGGGCCCATGTCTGCCGGGTGTCCATACAGGTGCACAGCCACGATGGCGGCCGTGCGGGGCCCGATGGCCGCCCTCACCTGGTCCACGTCGATGGTGTAGGTGTCAGGCTCGATGTCCACCAGCACCGGCCTGGCGCCGGTGGCCAGGATGGCCGCCACGGTGGGCACCGCCGTGAAGGCGGGGGCAATGACCTCGTCACCCTGGCCCACCCTCGCCGCCGTCAGGGCCAGACGGATGGCCTCGGTGCCGCTGCTGACGGCGATGCCGTGCTTGGTGCCCACATACTGGGCGAACTGGGCCTCGAAGGCCTCCACTGCTGGACCAAGGATGTAGCGGCCGCTGGCCATAACGGCGAGGACAGCCTCCTCTAGTTGCGGGCGCAGGGCTGCATACTGACGGGTCAGGTCCACTACCGGCACCATGGTCATCGCTCCAGATAGTATTCGCGGTGCTGGCGGAAGAAGTCCAGGGTGCGGGCTAGCCCTTCGGCCAGGGGGGTGCGGGCCTGCCATCCCAGGAGGGAGGCTATCTTGCGGCAGTCGGCGTAGAAGTCCCCCACCTCGATGCTGGCAGCCTCCCGCGGGAAGGGGACCGTCTCCACCTTCCCCTGCCCAGCCACCTGGACCACCAGCCGGGCCACTTCGCCCACGCTGGTGGGGGAGCCGCTGGCCACGTTGAAGACCTGCCCCAGGGCCCTGGGGTCGGCCGCTGCCAGGAGCAGGGCCTCCACCACGTCGTCCACGTAGACCAGGTCACGCTGCTGGCTGCCGTCGCCATAGACCCTGAGGACGCCTCCCTCCAGGGCCAGCCGCACGAACCAGCCCAGGAAGCCGTGACGGGCGTCCCGCACCGGCATGCGGGGCCCGTACACGTTGGCCAGCCGCATGCAGCAGACCTGCAACCCGTACACTCGGCTGTAGAGGAGATGGTACTCCTCGGCGGCCTTCTTGTGCACCCCGTTCACATCGGTGGGGCGCTGGGGGTGTTCCTCGTCCACTGGGAGGTAAAGGGGACGCCCATACTGGGAGCGGCTGCCGGTGTAGACCACCACCGCCTCCGGACTGGCGGCGCGGACGGCCTCCAGCAGGCAGAGGTGGGCCCGGCAGTTCATCTCCAGGTCCAGGAGGGGGTCCTCCATGCTGCCCAGGTGGCTGGTGTGGGCGGCCAGGTTGAAGACGGCCTCCTGCCCCTCCAGCAGCCGCCGGCAGAGGTCGGCGTCACGCATGTCGCCGACGCAGACCTCCACGTCGCCCTGGACGTCCTCCAGGTTGTAGGGGTCACCGCCCTGACCGGGCAGGAGACAGTCCAGCACCGTCACCCGTGCCCCCAGGGCGGCGAGGCGGCGGGCCAGGTTGCTGCCGATGAAGCCGAGGCCGCCCGTCACCAGCACGCGGCGGCCCCTTGCC
The DNA here is from genome assembly GCA_035574155.1 of Dehalococcoidia bacterium. Taxonomy (GTDB): domain Bacteria; phylum Chloroflexota; class Dehalococcoidia; order SM23-28-2; family HRBIN24; genus HRBIN24. The sequence goes on from DATLZD010000075.1 coordinate 16,614, forward strand.
CAGGCGGAGATGTCCACGGTCATCCCTGTCGACGGGCCAAGGCCACCACCGAGAGGCCGAAGGGCAGGCGGATGGAGCGCACCAGGGCCGCCTCCAGCGTCATCAGGGCCAGGCAGGCGCGGTTGATGGGCCCCGGGACCGGCAGCAGGTCGCTCCTGCCGCCGCCGATGCCCGCCCGCTGCAGGAGCCGCCGCAGGGCGGCGACGGGAAAGAGGACAGTGTTGGCGTAGGTCAGACGCAGCACCGTGAACCCCGTCCGCCGCAGCTTGCGCCCCAACTCGCCAGCCCCGTAGCGGTGGTGGGTCCGCAGCACGCGGTCGTGGTCCGACCAGAGCCACTGGTAGGCGGGCACGCGCACCAGCAGCGCCCCTCCCGGGCGCAGCACACGGTGGAACTCGGCCAGGGCCGCCTCATCGGCGCCGGGGGGCAGCTGGCACAGCACATCGAAGGTGGCCAGGGCGTCGAAGGAGCCGTCGGCAAAGGGCAGGGCATCGGCCGATGCCAGCAGGAGTGGCCAGGGGCCCCGGCGCCGGCACAGCTCCAGGGCGATGGGCGATACGTCCAGCCCCACCACCTGCTCGGCGTAACGCGAGAGGAACGCCAGGTTGCCACCGGTCCCGCAGCCCACGTCCAACAGCCGCCGGGCCTGGGTCTCCGGCAGGGAGTCCAGCAGGGCGGCGGCGATGCGGCGCATGCCCACGAACCACCAGTGGTCCTCCTCCAGGCGGAAGGTGGCCTCGAACTCGGCTCTCTGCAATCCCCTCACTCCCCGTGAGGGAGGCGCTGGGCCGCCACCTGCTCTGGCTCGGGGACGGGGGGCCGCCGCGCCGCCAGCCGCAGGCGCAGGCGGACCAGGTCGCGCAGGGTGCGCAGGATGCGCCCGGGCCGGAAGAACTGGGAGCGCCCGTAGGGGCGAGGATAGTGGCGGACGGGCACCTCGGCAAAACGGGCGCCGGCCAGCTGCAGCCCCTTCACCAGCTCCACACAGAAGGCCCCGCTGTCTAGCCCCAGCTCAAGACGCCCCAGCAGGGCGCGGCGGATGAGACGAAAGTCGCAGTCCACGTCCCGCACCGGTAGCCCGAAGAGGGCGCGGACGGCCCGGTTGTAGAGGGCGCCGGCCAGCCGACGGTGGAGGCCATCGCCACGCCCCACCTTATAGCCATTGACCACGTCCACCCCCGGGGTCAGGGCGGCGGCCAAAAGCTCCAGGTCGCGAGGGTCGTACTGGGCATCGCCATCGGTGTAGAAGACGAACTCCTTGCTGGCGGCCAGCAGCCCCGCCCTCACCGCCGCCCCGTAGCCTCGGTTACGGTCATGGACGATGACCCTGAGCTCCGGCAGGAGGGAGCTGAGCTGGGACAGCACCTGGGGCGCATAGTCGCTACTGCCATCGTCCACCACTATGATCTCGTAGTCCTCGGCCAGGCGCGGCAGCAGAGCGCGCACGGCCAGCACCATGCTGGCGATGGTCCCGCCGTCGTTGTAGCAAGGGAAGACGACGGAGATGCCCGAAAGCCTAGGCGCGGTCATAGCCTTGGTCCCTGCGGCCGTCACGACGATTATAGAACTTTAATCTTTAAGGCCAAGACCCCTCGTGATGAGGAATATAGGGATGGGGGCTACCTGGTATCGGGCAGAAGGCCGGGGACGTCCTCCACCACGATCCGCCCCGCCTCCAGGTCCACTCGCACGAACTCCTCCACGGCCGGCAGCAGCACCTCTCCCCGCTCTCCCCGCACCACCAGGACCTGGTTCCCGCCGCCCGTCTCCATCACCCGACGGACGGTGCCCAGGCGCTCGCCGCTGCTGGTGACCGCCTCCAGTCCGACGAGCTGGAAGTAATAGTATTCGCCCTCACCCAGGGGCTCCAGCTCTTCCTGGGGCAGCTCCAGGTAATGGAATCGGTAGGCCTCGGCGGCCGTGCGGTCCTCGATGCCCTCCAGCCGCAGGAGGACGCGGCCCCGTTGCCAGCGGCAGGAGAGGACCCGGTGTCTCCGCCCTGCCAAGAAGACATAACGGCCGGGGGCGAGCACCTCCGGTTCGGCCAGGGGGTCCACCAACAGCTCCCCCTCCAGGCCGAAGGGGCGGGCCACCCTCCCCACGGCCACAAACCCCTCACGGACGTCGTCGGGAGGAGCAGGGCCCCGCTCGGCCATGCTCTCACAGGGGCCGGTCAGCCTATCTCCAGCACGGCCCGCACGCCGCGGCGGGCGGCCGCCACCCGCAGGAGGGTGCGGAGGGCGTTGGCGATGCGGCCCTGGCGGCCGATGATACGGCCCATGTCCTCCTCGGCTACCCGCAGGCGCAGCACCACCTGGTCACCGGCGTCCTCCTCGGTGACCTGCACCTGCTCGGGGTGGTCGACGATGGCCCTGGCCACCAGCTCCACCAGTTCCTTCATGGGGCCTTACTCCTGTCTTGCGGCCTGGATGCGCGCCAGATGCTTGGTGTAGACGAAGGGCGGCAGTCCCGCCTTCTCCATTATGCCCAGGCGGGTGAAGAGCTTGGCCACTGCCTCGGTGGGCTGAGCACCCTGTTTGAGCCAGTAAACGGCCCGCTCCTCGTCCACCTCCACCTTGGCCGGGTCGGGCAGGGGGTCATAGTGGCCAATGATCTCCACGAAGCGCCCGTCCCTGGGGGCGCGGGCGTCGGCCACCACGATGCGGTAGAAGGGCCGGTTGCGTCGGCCCATACGGGAAAGCCTTATCCGGAGCAAGTCGGCACCTCCTGCACAGCGGTTCAGGACTTGGGCCAGCGGGAGAGGACCTGGCGGCCCTGGGCCTTGGCCATGGCCTGCATCAGGCGGCGCACCTGCCAGTACTGCTCCAGCAGGCGGTTCACCTCGGCCGGGCTGGTGCCCGAGCCGCGGGCGATGCGCCGTCGCCGGCTGCCGTCGATGATCTCCGGCCGCCGCCTCTCCTCGGGCGTCATAGACAATATTATAGCCTCTGCACGCTTGAGATAGCGCTCGTCTAGGGCCTCCGCCGGCAGTTGCCCCTTGATGGCGGCGAAGCCGGGCACCATCCCCAGCAGCTGCTGCAGGGGCCCCATCTTCTTGACTCGCTGGAACTGGAGGAGCAGGTCCTCGAGAGTGATCTCGCCCCGACGGGCCCGTTGGGCCAGCTCCTCCGCCTCCTGGCGGCTCACCTGCTCCTTGGCCTTCTCGATGAGGGTCAGGACGTCGCCCATGCCCAGGATGCGGCCGGCGAAACGGTCGGGATGGAACGGTTCCAGGGCATCGGGCCTCTCGCCGGTGCCCACGAACTTGATGGGCACGCCGGTGACGGCCCTGACCGACAGGGCCGCACCGCCACGGGCGTCGCCGTCCAGCTTGGTGAGCACCAGCCCCGTCAGCCCCAGGGCCTCGTGGAAGGCCTGGGCCGTGCGCACGGCCTCCTGGCCGGTCATGGCGTCGGCCACCAGCAGCACCTCCCTGGGGGAGAAGGCCTCCCGCAGGTCCTGTAGGGACGCCATCTCATCTTGGTCCAGGCGCAGGCAGCCGAAGGTGTCCACCACCACCACCGTGCTCCCGTCCCGGCGGGCCGCCTCCAGAGCCCGCCGGGCCAGCTCTCGGGGGGGGAGGCCTTCGTCGGGGGCCACCACGGGCACCCCCAGCTGCCTGCCCAGGGCCTGCAGCTGCTCGGCCGCCGCCACCCGGTAGGGGTCGGCGGCCACCAGCAGGGGGCGCTGGCCCTGCCGACGCAGGTGCAGCGCCAGCTTGGCGGCAGTGGTGGTCTTGCCCGACCCCTTCAGGCCCACCAGCATCACGGCCGCCGGCGAGGGTGAGAGCTCCAGGCGGGCGTGGCCGCCGCCCAGCAGCTCCTTCAGCTCCTGGTGGACGATGTCTATGACCTGCTGGGCGGGGCTGAGGCTCCGGTGCACCTGGGCGCCCAGGGCCCGCTCCCGCACCCGGGCCACGAACTGCCGCACCACCTGAAAGTTGACGTCGGCCTCCAGCAGGGCCAGGCGGACCTCCCGCAGGGCCTCGTCCAGGTCCCTCTCGCTGATGGTGCCGCGGCCGCCCAGGCGGCGGAAGATGGCCTGCAGCTTATCGGTCAGGGCGTCGAACATAGCCAGCCTCTAGTCTACGGCCCGGATGGGAGCGAGGGAAGGCAGCGGCCCTTCCCCGGCGGGTGGCCCAGGGGGCGTCCTCACAGGCCCTTGCGGGCGATGAAGGCACAGAGGTCGGCCACGCGGCAGGCGTAGCCCCATTCGTTGTCATACCACGCCAGGACCTTCACCAGGTTGCCGCTGACCATGGTAGAGGGGCCGTCCACAATGGCGCTGTGGGGGTCGCCCTTAAAATCGGCGGAGACCAGCGGCTCCTCGGTGTAGTCCAGAATGCCGCGCATGGCCTCGCTGGCGGCCTCCTTAAAGGCCTGGTTCACCTCCTCCACCGTGGCCTCGCGCCGCAGGGTGCCCACGAAGTCGCACACGGAGACGGTGGAGACGGGGACGCGAAAGGCCATACCGTCCAACCGCCCCTTCAGCTCGGGAATCACCAGGGTCACGGCCCGAGCGGCACCGGTGGTGGTGGGGACGATGTTCAGGGCGGCGGCCCGCGCCCGCCGCAGGTCCCGGTGCACCGTATCCAGGATCACCTGGTCGTTGGTGTAGGCGTGGACGGTGGTCATGAAGCCCCGCTCGACCCCGAAGGCATCGTGCAGCACCTTCACCACCGGCGCGATGCAGTTGGTGGTGCAGGAGGCGTTGGAGATGATGCGGTGGCGGGCCGGGTCATACATCCCCTCGTTCACCCCCAGGACGATGGTGATGTCCTCGCCCCGGGCGGGGGCGCTGATGATGACCTTCTTGGCCCCGGCCTTCAGGTGGGCCGAGGCCTGCTCGGCGTCCGTGAAGCGGCCCGTGGACTCCACCACCAGGTCCACGCCCAGCTCGCCCCAGGGGATCTTGGCCGGGTCCCGCTCAGCCAGGACCTGGATGCGGTCGCCGTCGACGATGAGGGCGTTGTCCTGGGCCTCTACCGTCCCCGGGTAGCGGCCGTAGTTGGAGTCGTACTTCAGCAGGTGGGCGTTGGTGGCGGGATCGGCCAGGTCGTTGATGGCCACCACCTGTAGCTCATCGCGGTAGTAGTCGCGGATGGCCTTGAAGGTCTGGCGTCCGATGCGTCCGAAGCCGTTGATGCCTATCCTCACAGGCATCGGGGGCACCTCCTCCCAAGCGGTGGTGGGGCTTGCCCTCTTATGTTACCCCACCGCCGGGGCGGGGTCGAGGCCACGGCTGCCGTCAGGGCCAGGGGGCGGTTGACGACGGCTGTCGCCCTTGCTACACTTGTTCTACCGAACAGGCGTTCCAGGAGGGGAAATGAGGGAGCTGACCCCTAAGCAGCGGCGCATCCTGGAGTTCATCCGCCGCTTCATCGAGGAACACGACTATCCCCCCAGCATTCGCCAGATCCAGGAAGGCTGCGGCCTCAGCTCCACCTCGGTGGTGGACTACAACCTGCGCATCCTGGAGAGGCTGGGCTACATCCGGCGCGACCGGGAGGTGTCGCGGGCCATCGAGCTGCTGGGCCCGGCCGGTAGGCGACGGCCGAGGCTGGTGCCCGTCCCCCTGGTGGGCACCATCGCGGCTGGCCAGCCCATCCCCGTGCCCAGCGAGGACGCCTGGTCACCATCGTGGGAGGATGTCCTGGAGTTGCCGGCCGACATGGTGGGCAACCGCCAGAACGTATTCGCCGTGAGGGTCAGGGGCAACTCCATGGTGGACGCCCTGGTCTACGATGGCGACATTGTGGTGCTGGAGCAGACTTCGGCCGCCAGGGACGGCGAGATGGTGGCCGCCTGGCTGAAGCGCGAGGGCGAGGCCACCCTCAAGCGCATCTACCGTGAGGGCGACCGGGTGCGGCTGCAGCCTGCCAACGAGGCCATGGCCCCCATATACACCGAGGCCGACAACGTTGAGGTGCAGGGGAGGGTGGTGGCCGTTCTCCGGTCCCTGTCCTAATCGCTGCCCTCCCGCTCCCAGGGCAGGGGCGGTGGGCGCAAGGGCGGTGGCCGTCTCCCCTCCACGTAGTCCCGCAGCCCCTCCCGCATTTCGGCGGCGCGGAGGCTCTCCCGGTGAAGGTGGGCCTCCAGCGCCAGGCCATCGGGCAGGGGGAGGGCCAGCCCCCAAAGGGCGGCCAGGCGGTCGGTGCGCAGGGACGTCTGCGGATAGGTAGTCATGTGCTGGGCCACGGCGAGGGCCCGTTGCATGGCCTGTCCCTTGGGCACCACCTCCTGGACAAGGCCCATCCGCAGGGCCTGACGGGCATCGATGAGGGCACCCGTCTCGATGAGGTACAGGGCGTTACCCAGGCCCACGATGCGGGGCAGGCGTTGGGTGCCCCCGTCCACCAGCGGCACGCCCCAGCGGCGGTTGAGCACGCCAAACTGGGCCGCCTCGTCGCAGATGCGGAAGTCGCACCAGCAGGCCAGCTCCAGGCCCCCGGCTACGCAGTAGCCGTTGATGGCGGCGATGGTGGGCTTGTGGACGTCGGTGACGCGGGTGAAGCCCATGGGCCCGTGGCGGTCGGCGCCTGGCCGGCGCGCGATTTGGACCTCTGAATCGTGGGCATATTTCAGGTCGAAGCCCGCGCAGAAGGACTCGTCGCCCGCCCCCGTCAGCACCAGCACGTCCAGGTCTGGGTCGTTGCGGAACTGCTCCACCGCCTCGTAAAGTAGCTGGGCCGTCTCGCCGTCGACGCAATTGCGGACCTCAGGGCGGTTGATAGTGACCACCCAGATGCGGCCTTGTCGCTCCGTCAGGACCTTGGGGCCTGGCATGGCGCCACCTCCATGGCCGTGGCAGGGCCAGCATAGGCCCGGCCCCGGGCCACCGTCAAGGAAGGGAGCACACGTCCTTGACATAGCGGGCGGCGGCTGTTAGTATCGGCCCCGCCTCCGATACGGACATCGGCGGACAACAGTCCCATGCGCTTCGTCGTCGGCTTCCTGCTGGGCCTGGCCCTGGGCGTCGCCTTGGGTGCCCTGCTGTTGCCTCGGCTGCAGGAGGAGCAACGCCGTCGCGAGGCCTTCCCACCGCCGGGGCCTGGGCGTTAGGCCCATGCAGACCTACAAGCTCGTCCTTATCATCGCTGCCGACGTCGACGCTGACCGTCTGATGCACACCCTCGGCGAGAAGGGCATCCCCGTGACTAAGCTCAGCTCCAGCGGCGGCTTCCTGCGCCGGGGCAATACCACCCTCCTGTCCGGGGTAGAGGAGGAGCGGGTGGAGGAGGTGCTGGAGCTGGTGCGCCGCGAGTGCCGTGCCCGCACTGAGATGGTGCCCATCCAGGCCCTGCCCTTCCCAGATGTGGCCCTGCCTGCCGGCCCTATCGAGGTCAGGGTAGGCGGGGCAGTGGTGTTCGTGTTACCCGTAGAGCACTTCGAGAAGACTTAGGGCGGCCCCGCAGGGCCGCCCCTCTATCCCTCCGGTCCCCGTAGGCTAGCTGATGAACAGGGGCGCCAGCACCAGGGTGACGGTGGAAAGGAGCTTCACCAGCACGTGCAGGGAAGGGCCAGCGGTGTCCTTGAAGGGGTCGCCCACGGTGTCTCCCACCACCGCCGCCTTGTGCGGCTCGGACCCCTTGCCCACCACTACCAGCTCCTGGGTGGTCGGGTTGTGGCCCGGGTTGGAGCCGGCCACGGCCACCCCCAGCCGTCGCGCCTCATCGGCCGGCAGGCGCAGGTAGCCGGCCTCGATGTACTTCTTGGCGTTGTCCCAGGCCCCGCCCACGTTGTTGAGGAATGTCGCCAGGATGATGCCGCCGATGGTGCCCACCATCAGCAGGCCGGCCACCGTCTGGGGGCCGGTATCGACGATCCAGCCGGCCTCGTGCAGGGCTCGGAAGACGACGCCCACCACCACCGGCATCCCCACCGCCAGCAGGCCCGGGGCCACCATGCCCCGCAGGGCGGCGCGGGTGGTGATGTCCACCGCCCGCCCGTAGTCGGGCCGCTCGGTGCCCGCCATGATGCCGGGCTTCTCGCGGAACTGCCTCCGCACCTCCTCGATGATGGCGCTGGCCGCTTGCCCCACCGAGCGGATGGCCAGGCTGCTGAACAGGAACACCAGCATCACTCCCAGCAGGCCGGCCACGAACACCCCCACCCCTGACAGGTCTATGGGCAGGGGGTCCGTCAGGCTGGTGATGACGCGGCCGTCGGGCAGGGGCTGCCCCGTCTCGATGAGCTTCTCCTTCACCTTGTCCAGGAAGGCGCTGAAGAGCAGGAAGGCAGCCAGGCCCGCCGAGCCCATAGCGTAGCCCTTGGTCAGCGCCTTGGTGGTGTTGCCCACGGCGTCCAGGGCATCGGTTATCTGGCGCGACTGGGGCGGCGCCCCGGCCATCTCCACTATGCCGTTGGCGTTGTCGGTGATGGGGCCAAAGGTGTCCATGGACAGCACGTAGGCGGCAGACATGAGCATCCCCATGGTGGCCACCGCCGTGCCGTAGATGCCCCCATTGGGCAGCCCCGACTGCTCGCCCAGGATGAAGGAGGTCACCAGGGCAGCCCCGATGACGATGGCCGTGGCAGCCGTGGTCTCGAAGCCCACCGCCGTGCCCGTGACGATGTTGGTGGCCGGACCCGTGAGGCAGGCACGCACGATCTCCCGCACCGGCCGCCAGTTACCGGCCGTGTAGTACTGGGTGATGTAGACGAAGAGGATGCTGGTGACGATGCCCACCAGCCCGGCGGCGAAGAACCAGTGCCACTGGTCGCCCATCATCAGGTGGGTCACCAGGGCCATGAAGCCTGCCGACAGGGCCACGATGAGCCAGTAAGCATAGTTCAGGGGGGTCATGGGGTCCTGCTCCTCGCGGGTGAACAGGGGCACGGCCGACACCCCTACCATGGTGGCGATGAGGCCGAAGGCCCGGACCACCAGGGGGAAGAGGATCCACTCCTCCTGCCCCGTGAGGCCGAAGATGGCCACCCCCAGGATCATGGCGCCGATGTTCTCGGCGGCGGTGGACTCGAAGAGGTCAGCCCCACGGCCGGCGCAGTCGCCCACGTTGTCGCCCACCAGGTCGGCCACCACGGCCGCGTTGCGGGGGTCGTCCTCGGGGATCCCTGCCTCCACCTTGCCCACCAGGTCGGCACCCATGTCGGCCGCCTTGGTGTAAATGCCGCCCCCCAACTGGGCGAAGAGGGCCACGAAGCTGGCGCCGAAGCCGAAGCCGACGATGAGGAAGGGGGCCTCCTCTATGGAGTGCCCCAGCCCCCGACTGTAGAGGCCGAAGATCCCGGCCACCCCCAACAGGCTCAGGGCCACGATGAGGAAGCCCGATACCGCCCCACCCCGCAGCGACACGGCTATGGCCTCCCGCAGGCTGCGGGTGGCCGCCGAGGCGGTGCGCACGTTGGCCCGCACTGCCACATACATGCCGATGAAGCCGGCCAGGGCCGAGCAGAAGGCCCCCACCAGGAAGGCGATGGCCGTCAGCAGGCCCATCTCGGCGTCCTCGTCGAAGTAGCCCACCAGCAGGCCCACGACGGCCGCCACCACGAAGGACAGGAGGCCAATGGTGAGGTATTGGCGGCGCATGAAGGCGTTGGCGCCCTCGAAGATCATGGCCGCCACCTCCCGCATCTGGGGCGTCCCCTGGTCGCGTCGCAGGACGTCCCAGGCCAGCCAGGCGGCGAAGAGGACGCCGGCCAGACCGCCCACGGGCACTATCCAGACCAGCTCCATGGTTCACTACCTCCGTTCGGGGAGTGCGGCAACGGGTCGGGAGGGTGCGTCGGGCACAGCAAACCCGCCCCCGCTGCCCTCACGGGGTCGCATCACGGGCCTTATCATACCATCCGCCATCGGTGGGTAAATGGGGCGGAGGCTCAACGGGTCGCGGTGCGGCGGGCCGCCTCGGCCGCCTGCTCCGCACGCCGTTTGGCCTTGAGCTTCTTCATCTTCTTGTGGTGCTTCTTGCGTGCCACCTTCTTGGGCTTGTTCATGGTCCTTCACCCGCAGGCCGAGGGTGAGGAAAGGACCGGCGCCTGGTGCCCCCGGCGGGATTCGAACCCGCGATTTCCACCTTGAAAGGGTGGCGTCCTGGGCCTCTAGACGACGGGGGCCCACTTCCGCATTCTAGGGCAGAGATGGAGCAGGAGCAAAGGCCCCCTTCCCTGCTGGTGGGATGCTGCGGCTGGCCCCAGGCCCGCTCCCGCTACTTCCACACGTTCCCCATCGTGGAGCTGCAGGAGACCTTCTATGACCCGCCATCCCTGGAGCGGGCGCGAAAGCTGCGACAGGAGGCCCCGCCAGGCTTCTCCTTCTCCCTCAAGTCCTGGCAGGTGGTGACCCATCCCGCCACCAGCCCCACCTACCGTCGGCTGCGCCGCCCCCTGTCCGCTGAGGAGGCGGCCCAGGCGGGCTTCTTCCGGCCGACGGAGGCGGTGTGGCGGGCCTGGCAACGCACCCAGGAGGTGGCCGAGGCCCTGGACGCCCGGGCCGTCGTCTTTCAGTGCCCGCCCAGCTTCGTCCCCCAGGAGGAGAACGTGGAGAACCTGCGCCGCTTCTTCGGTGCCATGCAGCGGGGCCGCTGGCTGCTGGCCTGGGAGCCCCGTGGCCGCTGGCCGCCGGAGCTGGTGGCCTCCCTGTGCCGCGAGCTGGGGCTAGTGCACGTGGTGGACCCCTTCCAGGGGCGGCCGGCCTGGGGCCAGTACGCCTACTTCCGCCTCCACGGTCGGGGTGGCTACCGCTATCGCTACAGCGACGAAGAGCTGGCCCAGCTCCTGGCCATCTGCAGGGAGGAGCTAGAGCTGGGGCGTCGGCCCGTCTACGTCCTGTTCAACAACACCCAGATGGGTGAGGACGCGGCGCGCTTCCTGTCCCTGGCCAGGAGGGAGGGGTTGGCCTAGGGCGACGCGGAGGGGCGGGCAGGGACCGAGCGCTCCGGCGTCGGCGTGGCTACGGGGGCGGTGGCGCCGGCGGTTGGCGTCGGCGTGGGGCCCGGCGTGGGAGTGGGGGTTGGGCTGGGAGCGGGCTGGGGAGGGGCCCCGCCGCCGGCAGGCGTCAGGACCTGTACGTAGACCGCTTCCAGGCCGAGGACGGTGGACTTGGCCTGCACCTCCACCTCACTGCCCGGCTCGGGGCGACCGGCGATATGCGTGTCGGGCCCGACATGCACCGTGGCGTCGCCCACCAGCCAGGTGCCGTCGGCGCGGACCTCGCGCAGGGTGCCCCGCAGCTGCACCAGAACCCCCGACTCCTGGCCCAGGACCACCACTGCCCCGCGGGCCTCCACCCGGTCGCCCTCGCGGACGGCCTCCACCCTGACCAGGGAGCCGGGCGGCGGTGGGCTGGCGCCGGGCGGAGGGTCCACGGCCGTGCCCCCCACCAGCCACTTGCCGCCGCTGGAGCCCTGGTAGAGCCCCTGCACCCATAGGCTGCCGGAGGTGGGGGCGGCGGCGCTGAGGACCGTCACCTTGATGGCCACCAGCTCATCGCCCCGCCGCTGGGCCTGGACCCGGACGAAGGCCCCCTGTCGCGGCTCGCCGGCCTGGGCCTCGATAACGGTGGAAGGAGTGACGCGGAACAGCTGGCCGGCCACCCGCCACAGGGTGCCGCCCGAAGATAGGGAGAGGTCCTCCTCGGCTGTCCCATCCAGGGAGAAGGTGGAGACCAGGGCGGGGCCGCTCAGCAGGCGGACCTCGGTGGCCACCAGGGCATCGCTGCTGACATAGGCCCGCACCTGCACCGTGTCGCCCACAGTCACGGTGTCCAGGGCAGCCCCGCTGGCGAGGCGCACCAACCTGCCGTCCACGTCCAGCTCCTGTCCCTCGACCCTCCGGACCACGCCGCGGATGATGAGCTCCTGCCCCGGAGAGCCCACCACCGCCACCGTGAGGGCCCGCATGACCCGGTCGGAGTCGCGGCCCACCAGGACCCGCACCAGCTTCCCCTCCTCGATGGGGACGTCGCCCAGCGTGATGTCGCCCACCCGGACCTGGTAGGGGCCGATGAGCCAGACGCCCGGCTCGGAGGTGGCCCTGGCCACCCCTTCTACCTGGAGCAGGCCCCCGGCGATGCTCTCGGCCGGCAGGGCCACGCCCCTGCCCGCCAGCCGCAGGCGGGCGTTGTGCAGGCCGGCGATGGTGGCTACCAGGTCATCCCGTGCCCCGGTCCCTGTCTGGCCCGCCAGGCGGATGAGGTAGGCCTGCTGCCGCTCCAGACGGGCCTGTGCCTGCTGGGCCAGAGGGGTGTCATGGCCCTCCAGGAGACGAGAGGCGCGGGCTGCCCGGGAGCGGAGGGCTGCCAGGGCCTCCCCCGGCACCTGGCCCTGGCGGGCCAGGGCCCTCTCGATTTCGGCGATCCGTCTATCGGCCTGGTCCAGGAGCAGCCGGGCGCGCGCCTCCCGGTCCCAGGTGACCAGCACCTGGGCCTCCTCGCCCAGCAGCTTGACCCGGTAAAGGGGGTCGCCGGGCAGGCTGCGAGAGGCGGCCATGACCGTAACCGTCAGGCCCCCCGCCACGATGGCCACCACGCAGGCGGCGATGACGGCAGGCGCCAGCCACCGCCAGGGCCGCCGCACCCTGGCCGCCCGCAGTTGGGCGGCGCGGCGGCTGAAACGCAGCCAGCCCGAGGCCTGGGCGACGGGACGGGGCCGTGGCTCCCCCATCTCCCTGACGGCCTGGGCGGCCAGCAGCAAGGGGCGCAGTTCCTCGGCCAGGTCAGGGTAACGGGCGAGGCAGGACTCCAGCGACTCGCCCCGCTGCAGGGCGCTCAGGCAGTCGTCCAGGGCCTTCAGCAGGCGCCGGCGGCGCATGCCTACCTCTCCGCCTCCCGGAGGTAGCGCTCGAGGGCCCTCAGGGCGCGGTGTTGCAGGGACTTGACGGAGCCCTCGCTGCGGCCCATGGCGCGGGCGATGGTGCGGTTGTCCAGCCCGTGCACGAACTTGAGGATGATGACCTGTCGCTGCTCGTAGGTCAGGCGCTGCAGCGCCCGCTGCAGGTCCTGGCGCTGGAGGGAGGCCTCGGCGCCGGCCTCGGGGTTGTGGTCGGCCAGGGGTGGGGCTGCCTGGTCCAGGCTGACCTCTTGCCGGCGCTTGCGCTTGCGGTGGTGGTCCACCACGCAGTTGTGGGCGATGCGGTAGATCCAGGCGGCCAGAGGCGTGCCGCGGAACCGATAACGGGGAAGCGCCTCCAGGACCCTAAGCATCACCTCGGAGGCGATGTCCTCCGCCAGGGCGGCGTCGCTGGTCTGGAGCAGGGCATACGAGTAGACGCGAGGGTAGTAGTGCTCGTAGATCCAGGCCAGGGCCCGCTCGTCCAGGTGCTGGGCACGCTGCACCAGCTCCCACTCCTTCTGGGCCTGGGCCTCCCGTGCCCAAAAGGGGTGGGCCGCGTCGCTGGCGGGCGGGTCTAACGGCTCGGACAAGGCTATGGCCAACACCTCGTGCGTCCCCCAGCAGGAAAAACGCACGAGGCATATCTCTGGTTACGTCTAAGTGTAATCAGTCGTCTCCGGTCTCAGGGGACAGGCCCAGCAGGCGGCGTCGCGCCCGCTCGTAACGCTCTTTGGCCCGCGCTTCCCGGTTCAGTAGCCCCTTGAGGCGGGGAGGGTCTAGCCTCTCCCCTTCCAACAGGACCCGATGGAGGGCCTCCAGTTGCTGCAGCCAGGAGCGGTAGGCTTCCAGGTATTCCCGCTTGAGGTCTTCGTTGGGCGGGACGGGGGACACCTACAGGAACCCTCCCCGCACGGAGCCGGCGATGGCCACGTCTATCAGTCGCGGCTCCTGGGCCTGCTGGGCCTCCCGTACGGCTGGCCCAATGTCCTGCGGGTCTTCCAGCCTCACCCCCTTCACGCCGAAGGCCCTGGCCAGGGCCACGAAGTCCACCTCGGGGTCGGTCAGGTCCATGGCCACAAAGGCCCGCCCCGCCGCCCCCTCTCCCAGATATTCCAGCATGTTGAGCTTGAGGATGCGGTAGCTGGCGTTGTTGGCGATGACCCAGGTGACCGGCACGCCATGGTGGGCTGCCGTCCACAGGGCCTGTATGGTGTAAAGGGCGGAGCCATCGCCCACCACCGCCAGCACCGGCCGCTCTGGACAGGCCAGCTTGAGGCCGATGGGCGCCGGCATGCCAGGCCCCAGCCCACCGCCAGCAGCCCGGAAGTGTTGTCCCGGCCCCAGCGACAGGTGGCGTCCCAGCTGTCCACCGACGGTGATGGACTCGTCGTAGAGCAGGGTCTCGGGGTGCAGGGCTCGGGCCAGCTCGTAGGCGAAGCGGGCCGGCGGCATGGGCCGCTCGTCCCAGCGTTGGCGGGCGCTGGCGTCCATGGCCTGGGCCATGGCCTGGCGCAGGGAGGCCACCGCCTCCCGCCGCCGTTGGGCCGCCTCCCTCTGGCCCGGCGTCAGCCGCCTGGCCACCGCCTCCGCCAGCTCCTGCAGCGCCTGGGCTGGGTCGGCCAGGATGGCCAGGTGCACGGGCCAGTTCTTCCCCAGCTCCCAGGGGTCCAGGTCGATCTGGACCACGCGGCAGCCGGCGGGGAAGGGGTTCTCAGGGATGGGGAAGAGCCCGCGGAAGACTGGGGTCCCCACCGCCAGCACCAGGTCGGCCGCCGAGAGCTGGGCCTTGAGCCCCGCCGCCGATACCACGTTGAGGGGGCCGGCGTACAGGGGGTGGTCGGCGCCCACCGGCCCCACGGCACCGAAGGAGACGTGGAGCCGAGCCCCCACCATATCCGCCAGGGCAGCCAACTGGCGATGGGCATGGGCGGCCCCCGCCCCCGCCACCACCACGGGCGACTGGGCCTCCGCCAGCCACTGGGCAGCCTCCTCCACCGCCTCCCGCTCGGGGCGGACCGCCGTGCGGGCGTAGCTGGGGGGCGCCACCTCGGCCTCGGCCTCCTCGTCCATGACGTTGGTGGGCACCGACAGCAGCACCGGCCCCTGGGGCGGGGCCATCGCCACCTGGAAGGCCCTGCGCAACAGCATGGGCAGGTCGGCGGCGTCCTGGACCTCGACCGCCCACTTGGTGACGCTGCGGGCCATGCCCACCACGTCGCCCCAGAGGATGGGCTCCTGCTGGCCCCCCCGCTGCGGGTGCTGGCCCACGTAGACCACCATGGGGGCCCTCGTCCAGTAGGCGTTGTAGAGCATGCCCATGGCGTTGCCCAGCCCAGGGGTGATGTGCAGCTGCACGAAGGCGGGCACCGGCGACAGCCGGGAGTAGCCGTCAGCTATTCCCACGGCCACGCCCTCGTGCAGGGCCAGCACGTATTGCAGCTGCGGGTAGTCGTTGAGGGCGTCCATGAAGGCCTGTTCGGTGGTGCCGGGGTTCCCGAAGACGTGGCGGACGCCTGCCGCCAGCATCTGCTCCAGCATGAGGTAGCGGCCTTGCCTGCGGGACACCGCCTCGACCCTCGGCGCCGACTGCAGCAGGCCTATAGTATCATCCGCCGTCGGCCCCCGTCACGGCACGGGGCGGCCGGGACAGGGCGCCTGGGCACCATCCATGGCCCGGGGCCCGCTGGCAGGGGCCGCTCTGGACGCCTGGGGGCAGGCCTCGAGGCCCCTGCCCGCTACGGGCCTAGCGGTAGCGGGCAGCTGTCGGCGTTCAGGGACCCCCGGTGGCCATGGCGGCCTGTGGCCACCCACGGGACAGTGGCTAGGGGCCGCCGTGAAGGCGGAGGAAGTGGTGGCGCCTGCGGGATTCGAACCCGCGATCTCCGCCTTGAGAGGGCGGTGTCCTGGGCCACTAGACGAAGGCGCCACTCATTGGCTGCGGGGCTAGGATTCGAACCTAGAACCTCCTGGTCCAGAGCCAGGCGTGCTACCGTTACACCACCCCGCAGCGCCAAGACCGATTTTAACAGCCCGCCCCCGCTAGCTGCAAAGGGGAGCCCTGGCGGCCTTAGCTCACGTGGGGATGGCTATGGTCGTGGATGTGGCCCTCGTGCTCGTGCTCCCGCTGCGGGTTCTCATGGGGCGCGTGGGAATGGGTCACCGCAGGATGGTTGTGTTCATGGGTGTGGGTCGCCACCAGGTGCTCCACCTCGCCACCGATGCCGCCCTTCACATGGTGCACTATGTGCACGTGCTGGTGGCTGTGGACCATCTCCTCGTGGCTGTGCTCCTGGAACCCGCTGGTCATGGCCGCCCCACCTCCTCGACGCTCTACTCATTTTAGCAAGGGGACGCTCGCTCCTAGGCCTCCCTCCGCAATTTCGAGAGGGCCTCCTCCAGCCGTGGCAGCGTCCTCTCCCTCCCCAGCAGCTCCATGCTCTGGAAGAGGGGCGGCGAGACGGTCCGGCCCGTCACCGCCACCCGCAGCAGCATGAACAGGTCGCCCGTCTTCAGGCCCAGCTCCTGGGCCAAGGGCCGCAGGGTGCCCTCCAGGGCCTCCGCTGTCCAGTCGGGCAGGGCCTGCAGCCTCAACAGGGCAGCCTCCAGCGCCCGCGCCGCTTCCTGGGGAGAGGAGGCGAAGCGCTTCCCCAGCAAGTCCGCCAGGGACGGCTCCACCCGTTCGGCGAAGAGGAAGGCGGCCATCTCCACCGCCTCGGCCAGGGTGCGGATCCGCTCCTGCAGCAGGGGCACCGCCCGCAACAGAAGGCCCTGGTCCACCTGCCCGAAACGGCGCTGGAAGTAGGGCAGGAGGCGACGGGCCAGCTCCTCCGGCGGGAGGGAGCGGATATAGACGCCGTTCATCCAGTCCAGCTTCTCCTGGTTGAAGATGGCCGGACTGGCCGACACGCGGTCCAGGTCGAAGTGGCGCACGAAGGTCTCCCGGTCTATGACCTCGGTGTGGTCATCGAGGGACCACCCCAGCAGGCCCAGGAAGTTGAACAGGGCCTCGGGTAGGTAGCCCTTCTCCCGCAGCTCCCGCACCGACATGTCCCCGTGACGCTTGGAGAGCTTGGACCGGTCGGGTCCCAGGATCATGGGCAGGTGGGCGAAGCTCGGTGGCTCCCAGCCGAAGGCGTCGTAGAGCAAGACGTGGCGGGGCGTGGAGGGGATCCACTCCTCGCCCCTCAGCACATGGGTGATGCGCATGTAGTGATCGTCCACCACGCTGGCCAGGTGGTAGACCGGGTAGCCGTCGGACTTCAACAGCACGAAGTCGTCCAGGGTGTCATTGCGCACGGTGATGTGGCCCCGGATCAGGTCGCGGAAGGCGGTCTCCCCCCAGAGGGGCGTGCGGAAGCGGACCACGGGCGTTATGCCCTGGGCCTCCATCTCCCTGCGCTCCCCGTCCGTCAGGTCGCGGCAGCGGCGGTCGTAGCGCGGCGGCTGGCGTCGGGCCATCTGCTCCTGGCGGACCCGCTCCAGCCGCTCGGGCGAGCAGTAGCAGTAGTAAGCGTGGCCCGCCTCCACCAGCCTGCGCGCCTCCCGCTGGTAGAGGTCGAGGCGTCGGGACTGGACGTAGGGACCGTAGGGGCCGACGTCACGCGACGGGTCTTGCGGGTCGGGTCCCTCGTCCCACTCCAGGCCCAGCCACAGCAGGGCATCCATGATGGCCTCCACCGCTCCGGGGACCAGGCGCTCACGGTCCGTGTCCTCGATGCGCAGGACGAAGGCGCCGCCGTGGTGCCTGGCGAACAGCCAGTTGAACAGGGCGGTGCGCAGGTTGCCCACGTGAGGCTCCCCCGTGGGGGAGGGAGGGAAGCGGACGCGGACGCTCATGCCTCTGCCATTGTAGCAGAGGGCCCCCGACCCAGCGTTGCCCGTCCCCATGGAGGCAGGTAAGGCAACGAGGGGACCGTAGTCCCCGCCGCGGGTGGGAGGATGTGGGGGTTGACGCCGACGCCCCCGACAGCTATAAGTGATAGTCAGATTTTGACTATGCGCCCCAACACCGACGCCGAATACGCCGTCCTGGGCCTGCTGGCCCAGGCGCCTCGCCACGGCTACGCCATCGCCAGGCAACTGGGGCCGTCAGCCCCCCTGGGCCAGGTGTGGCGCCTGCGCCGCAACGAGGTCTACGCCATCCTCGCCAAGTTGGAGGCCCAGGGCTGGGTGCAAAAGGAGGGGCCGGCCCAGGGGCCACGCCGTCGCGCCGTCTTCCGCCTCACGCCTCGGGGCGAGGCCGCCTTGCGCGAGTGGCTGTGGCGCCCCGTCCAAGGGCTGCGGGACATGCGCCTGGGCCTCCTGGGGCGCCTATACTTCGCCCGGATCCTGGCCCCAGAGGAGCAGGGCCCTCTGCTGCAGGCCCAGGCCGCTGCCCTGGGGCGTCGCTTGGCCGCCTGGCGGGAGGCCTACGACCGGGCCCAGGACCCCTTCGCCCGCTCCGTCTTCGACTTTCGCGCTGCCATGACCGAGGCCGCCCTTCAATGGCTGCAACGCTACATGTCAGGGGGTGTCCATGAGCCGAGTACCGGTCCTGCTGCTCCTGCTCCCGCTCCTCGCCCTGACCGCCTGCGGCGCTGACCAGGAGGAGGCTGCGGCCCCTGGCGCTCAGGACGGCCAGACTACCCTGCTGGTCTCGGCGGCGGCCAACCTGGCCGATGTGCTGCCTCCCCTGCTGGACGCCTTCCGCGACCGGACGGGCATCCAGGCCCAGGTAAATTACGGCAACACTGCCCAGCTGGCGGCCCAGATCGAACGGGGGGCACCGGTAGACCTCTTCCTGGCCGCCGACCGGCAGCACGTGGAGACCCTGGCTGCCAAGGGGCTGGTCCTGCCCGACACGGTGCGGGTCTACGCCCGGGGCAAGCTGGTGCTGTGGACGCGGGAGGGCTCGGGCCTCGCCTTGGGCTCCCTGATGGACCTGACCTCCGCCCGCATCGGCCGTATCGCCATCGCCAACCCTGATCAGGCGCCCTACGGTGCCGCTGCCCGCCAGGCCCTGCAGCGCCTGGGGCTGTGGGAGGCCCTGCAGCCCAAGCTGGTCATCGCTGAGAACATCCAGCAGGCCCTCCAGTATGCCCGCTCGGGCAATGCCGACGTGGCCTTCACCGCCCTCTCCCTAGTCCTGAACGAGGGAGGGGCCAGGCTGGAGGTCCCCACCGACCTTTACGACCCCATCGACCAGGCCCTGGCGGTGGTGAGGGGGACGCCGCGGGAGGCGGCTGCCCGCCGCCTGGCCGACTTCCTGGCCAGCTCCGAGGCGGCCACCGTGTGGCAACGGTTCGGCTACGACCTGCCCGCCCTGGTGAGCAGGTAGCGTGCTCTCGGCCCTGCTGGTCTCCCTGAAGGTGGTGGGGGTGGCCACCTTGGTCATCGGGGTGGTCGGCACCCTCCTCGCCCTGCTGCTGGCCCGTGCCCGTTTTCCCGGGCGGACGGCGCTGGAGCTGTTGCTGACGCTGCCGCTGGTGCTTCCGCCCACGGTGGTGGGCTTCTTCCTGCTCTACGTCCTCGGCCGTGGCAGCCCCCTGCGCGACTGGTTGGGGCTGGACCTCCTCTTCACATGGCAGGGGGCAGCGGTGGCCGCCTCGGTGGTGGGGCTGCCGCTGATGCTGCAATCGGCCCGGGCGGCTATCGCCGCCGTGGACCCCGAGCTGGAGGACGCAGCCCGCACCCTGGGCCGCTCCGAGCCGGAAATACTCCTGCGGGTGACCCTGCCCCTGGCCCACCGGGGGATCCTGGCCGGCCTCTTCCTGGGAGCGGCCCGTGCCCTGGGCGAGTTCGGCGCTACGCTGATGGTGGCAGGCAACATCCCCGACCGCACCCGCACACTGCCCATGGTGGTCTACGACGCCGCCCTCAACGGCGACCTGGCCCTGGCCGCCCAGACCTCGGCCCTGCTGAGCGGCATCGCCTTCATTGCCCTGGCCCTGACCCGCCGTCTGGAGCAGCCCGCCCGTCGCTGACGATGGACCCGCGCCTGGTCGTCGACATAGAGAAGCGCTACCCGGGCTTCCGCCTGCAGGTGCAGCTCGCGGTGGGGACAGAGGTGCTGGTGCTCTACGGGCCTTCAGGGGCCGGCAAGACCCAGACCCTGCGGGCCATTGCGGGGCTGGTGCGTCCCGACCGAGGCGAGATCTGGCTGGACGGTCGCCCGCTGTTCCGCTGCGATGGGGGCCGCCGGCCGCTGAACGTGCCCGCCCATAAGCGCCGCATCGGCTACGTCTTCCAGGACTACGCCCTCTTCCCTCACCTGACGGCCCTGGAGAACGTGGCCTTCGGCCTGCGAGGGCCGAGGCGGCGGGAGGAGGCCCTGAGTTGGCTGCGGCGCATGCGCCTGGAGCACGTGGCCCACCTCTACCCGTCCCAGCTGTCGGGCGGCCAGCGGCAGCGGGTGGCCATCGCCCGCACCCTGGCCACGGCACCCTCGGTCCTGTTCCTGGACGAGCCCTTCTCGGCCCTGGACTTGGACGCCAAGCGGCGCCTCCAGGAGGAGCTGCGGCAGCTGCAGCGGGAGCTGGGGCTGCCTGTGGTCTATGTGACCCACAGCCTGGAGGACGCCTTCGCCGTGGGCCACCGTATCGCCGTCATCGCTGACGGAAGGCTCCAGCAGGTGGGGCCCCTGTCGGAGGTGGTAGCCCACCCTGCCAACTGGCAGGTGGCCCGCGCCTTCGGTCTGCCCAACCTGGTGCGGGCCCGAGTGAGGCGGGCCAGCGCCGACGGCCTCCACCTGGACTGGGACGGCCAGGAGCTGCTGGCTGCCCCCAGGGAGCTATCGCCAGGGGAGGAGGTCCTGGCCTATATCCGCCCGGAGGAGGTGCGCTTTATCTATCCCGACCGCCCCCTGTCGGCGGCCGTGCGCCACAACCGCCTGCGAGTGCGGGTGTTGGAGCAGAGGCTCGTTCGGGATGCCCGCCTGGTGCGGGTACGCACGGCCGGCCCGCCCTGGGCCGAACTGGAGGTCCGCTCGCCCCCCAGCACCTACGCCGACCTGGCCCTGGTGCCCGACAGCGAGCTGGAGGTGGCCATCCGCCCCTCGGGCATCGTGGTGCTGGAGGCCCTGGCTCAGGCCGAGGCCAGCGCCGAGGGCTCCAGCCCCTCGTAGCGGACGACGGCCGGAAAGAGTCTCAGCACCGTGCGGTCGTCGTCGATGCCGCCGAGGGGAGCCGACTGCAGCCGTCGGCGAACGAACAGCCCCGCCACCGCCGCCTTGCGGGCCGAGCCTGGGCCCTGCAGCTCCGCTGCCGCCTCCTCCAGCAGCAGGGACGCCTGGGCCACGTCGGCCAGCAGGGAGGCCAGCCGACGGGCATGGAGCTGACGCAGCTCCTCGTCGGCCCCCGAGAGGAAGGCTATCGCCTCCCTCGCCTGGGCCAGGGCACCCGCCGCCACCTGCCGTGGCCGCTGCAGGAGGCTGTGGTCGGCCCGCTCCAGGGCCGTCTCCAGGCGGGCGAAGAGGGCCTCGTGGGCCCCCTCCCGGGCTATGGCCCGCCAGACGTCCAGGGCGATGATGTTCTCGGTGCCCTCCCATATGGTGTGGCACTGGGCGTCCCGCAGCTGGCGGGCCATGGGGAAGTTCTCGATGTAGCCGTTGCCACCCATGATCTCCAGCCCCTGGCTGGCCAGCTCCAGCCCCCGGCGGGCGGCCCGGAACTTGGAGAGGGGCACCAGGATGCGGTAGAGGCGCCTCGAGTCCTCATCGCCGCGGCGTCCCGAATGGGCATAGGTCTCGAAGACCAGTGCCGCCGCCGCCTCCACCTCCAGAGCCATCTCCACCAGCGTCTCCCTGACCAGGGGCAGGTCATGCAGGAGGCGGCCGAAGGCGCGGCGATGGGCGGCGTAGATGGCCGCCTCCAGGAAGCTGCGACGCATGATGCCCAGCGCCATGTTGGCTACCCCCAGGCGGGAGCCGTTGACCATGCTCATCATGCGGTTGAGGCCCCTCGCCTCGGAGGAATCGGCCCTGGGGCTAGAGAGGATATAGGCCTCGGCGTCCACGAAGTCCACCTCGGCCGTGGGCACCGAGCGCGTCCCCAGCTTGTCCTTGATGCGCTTGATGACGATGCCGTTGCGGGAGCCGTCGGCCCGCAGGGCCGGCACCAGGAAGAGGGCGATGCCCTTCAGGCCCTCCGGCGCGCCCTCGGGCCGGGCCAGGGTGACGATGGCCCTGGCATCCACGTTGGAGCAGAACCACTTGGAGCCGTTCAGCAGCCAGCGGTCGCCGTCCACCTGCCGGGCGGTGGTGGCGGTGCGGGAGAGGTCGGAACCGCCCTCCAGCTCGGTCATGAACATGGCCCCGTCCCAGCCCTGGTCGAAAGAAGGGGCCAGCAGCCGAGGCAGGAAGCGGGCCTTGACCTCGGCCGGCGCGTAGCGGGAGACTAGGTCGGCCACGCCCCCCGTCATGCCGGTGGCACAGACGAGGCCCGTGTCGGCCTGGCTCAGCATGTAGGTGAAGGCGGCGCCCAGCACCGACGGCACCTCCTCCCCCCGCGCCTGCAGGGCGTGAGGCCCCTGCTCCCAGACGTCCCGCTTGTTGGCCAGACCGTCCGGGTGGTGTACCACCTGGCACACCTCACGGCCCCAGGGGTCGTAGCGCTCAAGGCGGGGTGGGCTCTTGTCCACCGTCTCGGACCGCCGGGCGATGGTGCCGCCCACCAGCTCACCCCAGCGCACCAGGTGCACCTCTGCCCACTCCCGCCGCTCCTGCGGCAGGTGGCGGTCCATCAGGAAGCGCAGGTTGGGGTCCACTAGGTACCAGTTGAGGCCGATGGCCGACTCGAAGTCCTCGTAGCGGACGGGACCGTAGCTCATGGCGCCTCCTTGCTGGCCTTCTGCCCCTGCTCTTCTGTCTGAGCGCACTCTAAAAACTTAGCGTTTGCCTTGTCAACGGGGGAAGGAGGGGACGCCTCGGCCGTCTCCTCTGACGGCTCCTCCAGGGCGGCCGTGATGCGCAGGGGGCGGCCCGTCAGCTCGGCGATGGCCTGGGCCACCTGGTAGGCCCGCCCGAAGCCCTCGTCCACCAGCTCCTGCTCCTCGGGGACGATGACCTGCCCCACCGAGAGGCGCTTGCCGCTGGTCTTGACCAGGACTATCTCCCACCCGCGTAGCTCGAAGGGGAAGGCGGGGCCGCGGCCCTCCGCTTCCCCCGCCTCCCAGTCGGCCAGCTCGATGTGGTCGATCTTCCAGAAGGGGACCAGCTCCACGGTGCCCAGGCCCAGCCCCAGCACCCCTTGCTGGAAGCGGGCCGACTGTTTGCGGGCGTCGAACAGGACGTGGGAGCCGAACAGCGAATAGACGGTGCCCATGCCGCCGATGGGCGTGAGGACCAGCGCCAGCAGCAGGACGACCGCCGCTGCTGCTGCCGGGAGCCGGTCCATGGTGAAGGCCAGGAGGACCAAGAGGCCCACCGCCAAGGACAACACCGATAGGGGGCCCACCACAGCGCTGCGCGAGGGGCGGATGTCCACCACCCCGGGCCGTAGGATGCAGAGGCGCCTGTCCAGGGGAATGGTCTTGGCCGCCGTCGCCATCAGCCGCCACCGCCCTGCAGGGCCATTATAGGCCCGCCCTCGGCCAGCGTCAGTCCCGAAGCTGCCCTGGGCAGACTGCGGCGGCCCCGGCTGCGAGCGCGCTAGACGGTCACGCCGTAGAGGCGTCGCGCTTCCCGGCGCAGTTCGCCGCGGAAGTCAGGGTGGGCCACGGCGATGAGCTCGCCGATGCGCTGACGTATGCTTTTGCCCCGCAGGGTGGCGATGCCGTATTCCGTCACCACGTAGTCGACGAAGGTCCTGGGCACCGTCACCGCCGACCCCTCCGGTAGCACGGGCACGATCCTGGTCCGACGCTCCCCCTGCACCAGGTGGCTGGAGGGCACCACCATCACCGAGCGGCCCCCGGGGGTATACTGGGCCGCCACCATGAAGGCCGTCTGCCCTCCCACCCCGGCCCAGATGCGGGTGCCGATGGTCTCCGAGACCACCTGCCCGGTGAGGTCCACGAAAAGGGCGTTGTTGACGCACACGTAGTTGCGTTGCTGGACCAGGACCCGCATGTCAGTAACGTAGCCGAACTCGTAAAGCTCGAAGACGGGGTTGCCGTCCATCATGGACAGCTCCTCCGGGCTCAGGACCACGCAGCCGCTGGCCACCACCTTGCCTTCGTGCAGGCCCTTGTATTTGCCTGTGGCCACGCCGTTGGCCACCAGCTGGGGCACGCCCCCGGTGATCACCTCGGTGTGGAAGCCCAGGTCGTGCTTGTCCCCCAAGTAGAGGGCCAGGGCCGAGGAGACGGTGCCGATGCCCACTTGCACCGTGTCCCGGTCCCTGACCAGCTCCTGGGCCACCAGCGTGCAGATGACCTCCGTCACGGCCACCTCTTCCTCCGAGCGGGCCGGGATGGGCAGGGGAGGCGGCTTCTGCCCTTCCACAAAGACGTCGATGTCCGACATATGGACGTAGTTCTTGCCCCCCGTCCTTATGAAGTCCTCGTGCACCTCGGCTATGACCCGCTTGGCCCGCCGGCACCAGGTGGGGGCATACCATACCCCCGACCCGAAGCTGCAGTAGCCGTTGCGGTCGGGCGGGGACACGGGCACCAGGAAGAAGTCGGGCTCTTGCACGTAGCCCGGCGGCAGGTCGTCCATCGTCCAGGCCGCCACCGGGATGTAGTCCACCAGGCCGGCATTGATGGGGTCCCGGTCCACCGCCGTGGCGTAGTTGCTGATGACGTGGAAGCTGGCGCAGTCGGCCTCCTCCCTGATCCAGGGGAAGAAGCCTGTGTAGACGACGGTGACGTCCCGCAGCTCTCGCCGCCGTTCGTATAACGCCTGACACAGGGCGAAGGGCATGGGGGTGAAGCCCTGCACGGCCACGCTGTCGCCCGAGCGAACGGCCCTCACCGCCTCCTCGGGCGTGGCGAGCTTGTCGGCCACCATGCTGCGCCAGTCCACCTCTTCACCCCCTCTGGTGCTGGTCTGGTGGCGGACGGCAGCGTCTGGGGTGCCAGGCCTCGCGCCGCCGGCGCAGGGTCCACCCCCGGCGGCGTCGGGCCCCGACGCCGCCTACTGCTCCAGCCTGTTCAGGTCGGGCGCCCAGCCGATGATGCCCTCTCGTGCCAGCCTCTGGATCTCCTCCTGGGGGAGGCCCAGCAGCTCCCTCAGCACGTACTCGTTGTCCTGCCCAAAGAGGGGGGCGGCCTTGCGGTGGTGGGCGGCGACGCCCTCCAGGCGGAAGCCGATCCAGGGGTACTCGTGCTCGCCCACGATGTCCCTGGGCAGGGAGACGAAGAAGTCCCGCGCCCTAAGGTGGGGGTCGACCATCAGGTCCTGAGGTCTCAGGACCGCTCCCGCCGTCACACCCGCCTCCTGCAGCAGGTGCATCAGCTCCAGATGGGAGTGGCGCCGGGTCCATTCGCCTATGAGGCAGTCCAGCTCATCCTCGTGGGCCTTCCGGCCGGTGGCCGTGGCGAAGCGCGTCTCCAGCGCCCATTCGGGGTTGCCCATGGCCCGCACCAGCCGTCCCCACTCCTCGTCGTCGGCCACGGTGATGGCGATCCACGTATCGGGGTCCCTGCAAGGGTAGACGTTATGAGGCGCCATATACGGGTGCCTGGTGCCCATACGCCCGTGGGTCCGGCCGCAGAGCTGGTATTCCACCACCCGCCGGCCCATCAGGTAGGTGAAGGCCTGGGTCTGCGGTATCTCGATGAAGGCGCCCTGGCCGGTCCGGTTGCGGTGCCAGAGGGCCATCATAGTGGCGAAGACGGCGGTGTAGCCCAGGCTGGGGTCCGACATGGCGCCCATGGAGAACGGCGGCTCGTCGTCGCTATAGCCCGTGGCGTCGCTCCCCCCGCTCAGGTGCTCAAAGGTGAAGGCGAAGCCCACGTAGTCGGCAAGCCTGCTGCAGCTGGGGTAGGCCGGCATGGCCACCATAATGATATCGGGCTTGACGGCGCGCAGGTCTTCGTAGGTGAGCCCGAAGGAGCGCATCACGTGGTTGGCATGGTTCTCTACCACCACGTCCGAGACCGACACCAGCTTTAGGAAGATCTCCCGCCCCTCCTCCCGCTTCAGGTCTACCGCCAGCCCCAGCTTGTTCAGGTTCACGGGGTTGAAGAGGGGACTGGTCTCCCAGCCGGTCACGTCCCCCAGGGGCCGCGAGGCCAGGCGGTAGCCGTCCAGGTAGGTGGGCGACTCCACCTTGATGACCTCGGCGCCGAAGGCGCCCATGATGGTGGTGGCCAGCGGCCCCGACCAGTAATGGGTGAAGTCCACCACGCGGACGCCCGCCAGGGGCAAGCGCCCGTCGGGCCTGGGGTCGCCTCGTTGGGCCTCGACGCTCATATCACTCCTCCCCGACGCAGCAGGGCCAGGGCCTCGCTGTCCAGCCCCAGCTCCCCTCCCAGGACCTCCTGGTTGTGCTGGCCCAGCTGTGGCGCCGGCGACCGAACGCTCCAGGGATACCCCAGGAACTGGAAGGGCGCCCCGGGGAACCTCTCTATCACGCCCGCCCGGGGGTGCTCCAGGCGCCTGAAGAGCTGGACCGCCAGTAGCGGCTCGAAGTTGAGGACGTCTTCCGGGGTATGGAGCATGGCCATGGGTATCCGCTGCTCCAGCCCGATACGGAAGACCTCCTCCCGCGTGTGGTCCACGAACCAGGGGGCGAAGAGTTCGTAGAACTCCTGGCGGCGCCGCCAGCGGACGTCCAGGGCCAGCAGCTCAGGGTTCTCCAGCAGCTCTTCGTGGCCCGTCAGGCGACACATGGACTGCCAATGCTTGAAGGTCAAAAGGTAGACGCCGATGTAGCCGTCCTTGCAGCGGAACTCGCCCACGAAGGGCCGTCCCGAGCGTATGGTCCCCGGGATCACCGGCGGCAGCGGCACCGAGGCCAGCTTGGTCTGGAAGGACCATATGACGGTGGGCGTCACCAGGCAGGAGGTGACCGTCTCCATGATGGAGACGTCCACCCTGCGACCGGCACCCCGTTGGTCGGCCTCGTAGAGGGCCATCATCGTGCCCGCTGCCCCCACCATGCCGGCCACGAAGTAAAAGGCCTCATTGCCGATGTGGAGGGGCGGTCGGGTCGGTTCGCCCAGCATGTAGACATGGCCGCCCAGGGCCGCCAGCACCAGGTGGGACGCGCGGAACAGGCTGTAGGGGCCGCTCTGCCCAAAGGGGGTGACGGAGGTGATGACCAGCCTGGGGTTTAGGGCCCACAGCACCTCGGGGCCGAGCCCCATCTCTTCCAGGCTGCCGGGCGGATAGCTCTCCACCAGGACGTGGGCCTTGGCCACCAGCTTGAGCAGCAGCTCCCGGCCGGTGCGGCTCCCCAGGTTGAGGGTTATGCCCTTCTTGTTGGCATTGACGAACAGATGGGTAGGGCTGGCCTCCATGTCGGGGGCCCCGTTGGGGAAGGGCCCCCAGTGGCGGCAGATGTCGCCCAGGAAGGGGGGTTCTACCTTTATGACCTCGGCGCCGTAATCGCCCAGGATCCTGGCCGTGAAAGGGCCCGCCGCGCCGGTGCTTATATCGATGACCCTGATCCCGTCCAGTAGGGCCATGTCCCTCCTCTCCCGCACAGCTACGGCCGTTGGCTCGACCCTAGGCCCGCTTTGGTCGCTGCATAATGTATCCAGACAACATGAATGTGTCAACGGCATCGGGGAGAGGCCGTGCTGGGCGCCACAGCAGCCAGCGATGGTGGGGGCCGCGGTGGCCGCTGGGCGTGGGGCGGGGCCCTTGCGGGGCGCGCGGACGGGAAGGGCCCAGGGCGGCCCCGGGCTGGACCGCCCCCCCATGGCCCAGCCCCTTTGCGTCGGCCCGCTGCAACGTGTTGAACATGTCGTCGCCTTGGTGCTATAATCCCGACCAAACCCGGCCGACAGTCCTGCCTATGATGCTGCCCAGGCGGTGACGCAGCGGGACGGGCTTAAACGAGGTGTGTAGATGGCTCGTTATCTAATCGCCTGTGACGCCGGCGGCACCATGACCGACGTCATCGTCGTCCATGAGGACGGCCGCTTCGTCATCGGCAAGGCCCCCACCACCCCCTTCGACGAGAGCCAGGGCTTTGCCGAGTCCCTGGAGGACGCCCTCAGTTACTGGGGCATCAGCCTCGAAAAGGAGGGCCACGAGGTCTGCGAGGCCACCGACTCGGCCATTTACACCGGCACCAGCATGCTCAATGCGGTAATCAACATGTCTGGCCTCAAGACCGGGCTCATCACCACCCGCGGCTTCGAGGACGTGCTGGTGCAGGGCAGAGGCTCCCAGTCCTTCATCGGCGCCGACTGGCCCGAGATTACCCACATGCAGTACCGCAAGCACCGGCAGCCGCTGGTGCCCCGTCGACTCACCAGGGGGGTGACGGAACGGATAGACATGTTCGGCAACGTGGTCATCCCCCTCTACGAACACGAGGTGGAGAGGGCCGTGGAGGAGCTGCTGGACGAGGGCGTCCAGGCCCTGGCCATCGTCTTCCTCCAGTCCTACGTCAACCCGCAGCACGAGCTGCGGGCCAAGGAGATCGTGGAGGGTGTCCTAAGGCGCCGCGGCGTAGAGATCCCTGTCATCGCCTCCAGCCAGGTGTCCCCGGTGATAAGAGAGGTGTCCAGGGCCAACGCCACTGTGCTCCAGGCCTTCGCTGCCGAGCCCGCCCGCAAGCAGCTGTTCGGGGTGGAGGCGCGCATCCAGCAGTACGGCCACAAGCGGGCCCTGCGGACGGTCCTCTCCTACGGCGGCGTCACTAACATCCGCTACGACCGCCTGTTCGAGACCATCGTCTCGGGCCCCGTGGGCGGCGTCATGGGGGCCTATCACCTGGGCAATGCCCTGGGCATAGAGAACCTGGTCTGCTCCGACATGGGCGGCACCAGCTTTGACGTGGCCTGCATTACCGCCGGCGTGCTGCCCATGGACCGGGAGCCCCCCTTCCAGCAGATGTATGTGAACGTGCCCATGATCGACATCCGGTCCATTGGGGCAGGCACCGGCACTTATATCAGGGTTGACCCCGAGACACGGCGCATCCGCCTGGGGCCCGACAGCGCCGGCGGCTATCCGGGCCCCGTCTTCTACAACATGGGGAACTTGACGCCCACCGTCGGCGACTGCGACCTCATCCTGGGGATCCTCAATGAGCACAACTATCTGGGCGGCCGCATCAAGGTCTACAAGGACCTGGCCTTCGAGGTGTTCAAGGAGAAGGTGGCCGACCCTCTGGGCCTGGACGTCTACACGGCGGCCGAGGCCTGCGTCGACCTCATCAACCTGGTGATGAGGGAGCACCTGGTGCGGACGGTCATGTTGGGCTACGACCCCAGGGACTACGTGCTGCTGGGCTACGGCGGCGCCGGCCCCATGCACCTGGCCGGCTACGCCGGCGATTACCCCTGGCGGGGGGTGGCCACCGTGCCCTGGGCTGCCGCCTTCTCGGCCTGGGGCTGCGCCTGCATGGACTACTCCCACCGCCGCCACCGCAGCATATCGGCGGTGGTGCCCTTCGGGGCCGGCGAGGCCGAGAAGGAGTATGCCGGCCGCATCATCACCTCCACCTGGGAGGCCCTGGAGCAGGAGCTGCTGGAGGAGCTGACCCAGGAGGGCTTCCCCCGGGACCGCATCAGCTTCCGGCAGATAGCCTATGTGCGCTACTATGGCCACCTCTTCGACGTGGAGGTGGAGTCGCCCCTGCCCCGCCTGGCCGGTGCCCAGGACATGGACAGGCTCCTGGAGCGGTTCGAGCAGCTGTTCACGCGCATGTATACCCTGGCCGGCAAGCCCAGCTATCCCACCTACGCCGTCACCGAGGTGGCGGTGGTGGCCCAGGTGGACACCCCCAAGCCCGTGGTGCGCCGCTACGACCTGGAAGGCCCTGAGCCGCCTAAGCAGGCCCTCAAGGAGAGGCGGCAGGTGTTCCAGGGCGGCCGCTGGCAGCCGGCCAACATCTACGAGATGTCGGAGCTGCGGCCAGGCAACGTGATCGAGGGCCTGGCCGTCATCGAGGCGCCCAGCACCACCCTGTTCGTGCCCGAGCAGTGGCGGGTGCGCATCGACGAATACGAGATCTACTGGCTGGAACGAAAGTAAGGCAGGGGGAGTGAGAGCATGGTCGTTGGACGCGCCACCCTAAAGGAACAGGCGGCCCAGTATGACAAGCTCCTGCAGGAGACGGGCTGTCTCTTCGGCCTCACCGAGCTGAAGCGCAAGAAGGAGGACCCCGGGACCTACGAGGCCGTGTGGCATATGCTCTTGAACGCCGTCAACACCGGCTGGGCGGTGGGCTGCAAGGTGTCGTCCTCCCCCATCGCCGTCGAGGGCGGCGATGCTGTCTGGTGCCTACACGTGCCTACGGGGGAGGTGGTGTGCAGCTCGCGGGGTATCACCGCCCACCCGGGGCTGCTATCGATGCTCATCCGGCGCATGATCGACCACGAGTACGAGGTGGACCCCGGCATCAACCCGGGCGACATCTTCGAGAACAACGACTCCCACTTCGGTGGCATCCACGGGCCCGACTTCCAGACGGTGGTGCCCATCTTCTACAACGGGGAGCTGGTGGCCTGGGCCGCCGCCGTCAGCCACGTCATGGACGCCGGCTTCGTCATGCCCGGCTCCATCGGCTTCCTCAACCCGGACGTGTTCACCGACGGCATCTCCTTCGCCATGGAGAAAGTGGGCGAGGAGGACAGCTACTACCCGTGGTACGAGAAGCGCATCCGCACCAGGACTAGGATCCCCGAATGGGTGCTGGGCGACGCCCGCGGGCGGCTGGCGGGCTGCCTGACCATCCGTCAGAAGTTCCTGGAGCTGGTGGA
This sequence comes from Dehalococcoidia bacterium, assembly GCA_035574155.1. Taxonomy (GTDB): domain Bacteria; phylum Chloroflexota; class Dehalococcoidia; order SM23-28-2; family HRBIN24; genus HRBIN24. Next base: position 47,206 of record DATLZD010000075.1, read on the forward strand.
GAAGTACGGCATCGACTACATACGGGACGTGTTGAAGGAATACGTGGAGGACGGACGACGGTTCTGCCTGTCCCGGGTCAGGACCCAGATGATACCCGGCGTCATGCGCAAGTCCAACTTCAAGGACTTGGCCATGAAAGGCAAGCGGGTGATCCTCCCCCACCAGAACATCGACGTCCTCTTCAACCTGCCCATGCGGCTGGAGATCACCGGCGACGGCAAGGTCCGCTTTTCGCTGAAGGGCGCCAGCGGCTGGGTACCCTTCGGCGAGAACCTGACCCCCGAGGCCCTGCGCTCGGCGGCCATGAACGCCTTCTCCCACATGGTGGGCTTCGAGATGTTCAACTGGGGCATCATGGCCAGCTGGGAGCTGGAGGAGCCGCCGCCGGGCTCGTGGTGCAACCCCTACCCCCAGAACTACTTCGCCGCCACGGGCGTGGGCTGGGCGCCGGCCGTCATGTGGCTCAGCTCCATGTATGAGGTCTTCGGGCGCCTCTTCTACAGCCGTGGCTATGTGGAGGAGGTGGCGGCGGGGGCGGCCACCACCATGACGGCCGAGTTCTCGGGCTTCAACCAGTATGGCCTCTATACTGCTGGCCTCACCCTGGAACAGGCCAGCAATGGAGGCCCGGCCCGCGCCATCGCCGACGGGGAGACCAGCGCCTGGTGCATCTACACACCCAACGCCGACTTCGGCAACGCCGAGGTCACAGAGCTCTACTATCCCATCGTCTACCTGGGCAGGAACATCGAGCCCGATTCGGGCGGCTACGGCAAGTACCGCGGCGGCCTGGGCCACACCGCCGTCTGGATGGTCAAGAACACCCCCGGCATCGAGTACCAGTGCGGCTGCGCCGGCCTGCGCAGCAAGATCGTCGGCAACCACGGCATGTTCGGCGCCTACCCCAGCTGGCCCGACCGTGGCAGCTACGCCATCGACACCAACGTCAGGGAGCTCATCGAGCAGAAGAAGCCCCTGGTGCACGAGCGCGGCGACCCCGAAGAGCCCGACCTGGCCAAAAACATCAAGGCCCGCATCCTGGAGACCAACGCCATCGCCCCCTTCGTGACCCCGGAGATAATGCACGAGTACGACATCATCCTCCACCCCATATCGGGCGCCCAGGCCATCGGCGACCCGTTGGAGCGGGACCCCGAGCTGGTCAGGAACGATCTGAACAACGGCTGGACCAGGGAGTGGGTGGCCCGGGACATCTACGGCGTGGTGGCCACCTATGATGCCGATGCCAAGGAGTGGGTGGTGGACCTGGAGGCCACCGAGCGCCAGCGACAGGCCATCCGCGAACGGCGCCGGGCCAGGGGCATCCCCTTCCGTCAGTGGTGGAAGCAGGAGCGGGAAAAGGTGCAGCGTCGGGAGGGGATGGCCGATGCCGTCAAGACCATGTGGGCCACGGCCTGCGACCTCTCGCCCGATTACGGCCGGGACCTGAAGGCCTTCTGGAAGCTGCCCGAGGACTTCAGCTTCCAGGGCTGAGGGGCGCGACAACATACCGCTGCAGGTGGTGAGCCATGTCCGAGTACGACATCAGCGAGATAGAGAAGCTGGCCGACGGCAAGCTCCCCTGGACCCGCGTCCAGGAGATCATGCGCCTGCCCAAGGACCCCGACCGCTTCTTCAAATGGCTGCGCATCCTCCAGTCGCGGGTGCCCTGGCCCGACCGCATCCTTCTGCCCCTGACCACGGCCCTCTTCATCGTCCAGAAGGAGGACGGCCGCCGCCTGGTCAAGTGCCGCTGCGGCTATGAGTTCGACGACTACCGAATCAACTGGAAGCTCCACGCCTTGGTCTACGTCCGGGAGACCGAGGAGCAGATGCGTGAGGTCTACCGGGGCCGTGAGATGCCCGATCCCACTTGGGTGCAGGTCCGCGAATACTACTGCCCTGGCTGCGCCACCCAGCTGGAGGTGGAGGCCGTCCCCAGGGGCTGCCCCCCCGATTTCGAGTTCCTGCCGGACATCGACACCTTCTATGCTCAGTGGCTAGGGCAGCCCCTGGCGGGGCAGCCCTACGAGTTCGAGGACCGGACCCAGCAGCTCATCGACCAGTGGGCCAGAGAGGACTTGGGTAGCTGAGATACCGGGGCGGTGGCATCCTGATGGCGCAGGCCCTCCAGGGCGTTACCGTTGTGGAGCTGGTGGACGGCTTCTGGGCCGGTCTGGGCACCACCTTTATGGCCGACTTCGGCGCCCGGGTGGTAAAGGTCACTGCCGGTGCCTCCCCCCTGGACGGCCTCGCGAAGGCCCATCGCGATGTCCCCCCGGAGCACGTGAAGCACCTCTATCATCTGGTGGGGCGCAACAAGCTGGGCGTCGCCCTAGACCTGTCGGGGCAGGAGGGCCAGGACCTGCTGCGCCGGCTGGCGACGGCTGCCGACGTCTTCGTCAGCGACTGGCCCCGCCGCGATCTCGAGGCCCTCGCCCTGGACTACGAGTCGTTGCGGGCCAGGAGGGAGGACATCGTCTACGTCACGGCCTCGGGCTTCGGCCAGAAGGGGCCCGATGCTGACCTCCCGAACCTGGAGGAGCTGGCAGCGGCCCGCATCGGCCTCATGCCCATCCTCCCCCAGCCGGGGAGGCCGCCGGTGTATCCCGGCCACGGCCAGATCTACGCCTCGGGCCTCCTGCTGCTGGGGGCCAGCATCGCCCTCTGGCACCGCCAGCGGACGGGCGAGGGCCAGTGGGTGGACGTCTCCCTGTTGGCGGCGGGCATGTACGGCGCGACGCTGGACGTGCAGGCGTATCTGGCCATGCGCAGCGAGCGCTTCCTGCGCCCCATCTCCCGCTACGATGCCGGCAACCCCATGAGCGGGACCTACTACCTGACCAGCGACGGTCGCTGGCTGACCCTCACCATGCCCGACACGGACCGCTACTGGCCTCGGCTAGCCCCCCTGGTGGGGCTGGACCCGGCCGACCCCCGCTTCGACACCCACGAAAAGCGGTGCGAGGTGAACCGTCTGGAGCTGATCCGCTTGTTGGAGGAGGCCTTCCGGCGCGCCCCGTCCGACTACTGGAAGGAGGCCATGGAAGAACACGACCTTTCGGGCGACATCATCGAGGACTACTCATACCCGGCCAACGACGAGTTCGCCCGCCTGAACGGCTACGTCCTATCGCTGGACCATCCCCTAATGGGGGATCTGAAGCTGCTGGGCTTCCCCATTTACATGAGCGAGACCCCCGCCTCCCTGGACCGGCTGGCGCCGTGTCCCCATCAGCACACGGCCCAGGCCCTGCGTTCCCTGCTGGGGCTGTCCGAGGAGGAGGTGGTGGCCCTGCAGGAGAAGGGCGTCATCAGGCCCTGACGGTAGACGACATGTTGCCTCTCGAAGGCCTGCGCATCGTCGACCTGACGGTATGGTTCCAGGGGCCGATAGCCACCCGACTGCTGGCCGACTTTGGGGCCGAGGTCATCCACCTGGAGAGGCCCCAGGGCGGCGACCCGGCCCGCGGCGTGAGGACCATCAGGGCCGTCCCTGTGGGGGACTGGAACCAGTACTTTCTGGTCAATAACCGCAACAAGAAGAGCGTGGCTGTCGACTTGAACCAGGAGGAGGGGCAGGCCATCGTCCATCGCCTGGTCCAGGAGTCGGACGCCTTCGTCACCAACCTGGCCCCGGAGCACCTGAGGCGCTGGAAGGTGGACTACGAGCACCTGCGGGCCATCAACCCCCGCCTGGTCTACGGCATGGCCAGCGGCTACGGCCGCTTCACGCCCACCCGTCGCCCCGCCTTCGACCTGACGGTCCAGGCCCTGACGGGAGTCATGGCCCGCCTGGGCGAGCCAGGCGAGCCTCCCATCTACCTGGGCATGGGCTCGGGCGACGCCATGGGCGGGCTGCTGCTGGCCGGGGGGGTGATGATGGCCCTCCTGGCCCGCAGCCACTTGGGCCGGGGACAGCTAGTGGAGGTGTCCCTCTACGGCGCCCAGCTCTATCTGGGCGCTCCCACCTTGCAGGCCTACCTGGCCAGCGGCGACGACCGCCTACGCCGGCAGCGCTCCCGCCTGGAGCCCGTGAACCCCCTCAACAACGTCTTCCCCAGCTCCGACCGGTGGCTGGTCCTGTGCCTGCCCAACGAGGACGGTGCCTGGCACGCCCTGTGCGAGACGCTGGAGCGGCCGGAGCTGGCCGCCGACCAGCGCTTCGCCACTCCCCAGTCCAGGGAGGCGAACTGCCGCCCGTTGACCGAGGCCCTGGACGACGTCATCAGCTCGCGGCCGGCCGAGCACTGGCTGCGCCGGTGGCGCCAGCGGGGCTTTCCCTGCGCTCCGGTCAACACCCTGGCCGACCTGGCTGCCGACCCTCAGGCGTGGGCCAACGACTACCTGATGCGGGCCTACTGCCCGGAGATAGACCAGGAGGTGGACGTCCCCGGCATGGCCCTGACCCTCTCCCGCACCCCCGGACAGATCCGGCACCTGGGGCCGGAGCTGGGCCAGGACACGGAGCAGGTGCTGGTAGAGGTCCTGGGCTACTCCTGGGACGACGTGATCCGATTCAAGGACAAGGGGGTGATCCTATGACCGGAGCGGAAGAGGCGACCCAGGGGACGAAACGGGTCCCCTTCACCCAGGGCGCCTTCATGGAGACCCCACAAGGCCCACGCCTGATCGGCTCCAGGTGCCCCGCCTGCGGGACCGTCTTCTTCCCTAAGGCGGACGTGTGCCGGGTGCCCAGCTGCATGAGCACCACCGAGGAGATGCTGCTGGGGCCCCGCGGCAAGCTGTGGAGCTACAGCGTCCAGTATTTCAAGCCCCCTCCTCCCATACGGGTCGAGGAGCCCTTCCGGCCCTACGCCGTGGGGATGGTGGACATGGACGGGGTCCGGATCATCGGCATGCTGACGGAGGCGGACCTGGACGTCCTACGGCCGGACATGGAGGTTGAACTGGTAATTGACATGTTGTATCGTGACGCGGACGGCAACGAGGTGGTCACCTGGAAGTTCCGGCCTGTGCGTTGAGGAGGTAGGTCATGAGAGAGGTAGCAGTGCTCGGGGTCGGTGCCCATCCCTGGGGCAGGTTCGATGCGATCCCCCTGTCCCAGATGTGTCGCGTGGCCATCGAGGCAGCCCTCAAGGATGCCGGCGTGAGCTGGAGGGAGATCCAGGCCGTCGTCGCCGGCGGCTCCCGCTTCTCGGGCGGCTACGGCTGGGCCCTCAACGGCAACGAGATGGCGGCGGAGATGGGCCTCAGCGGTATCCCCGTCTACAACCTCACGGCCGCCTGTGCCGCTGGCGGCAGCGCCTTCAACATCGCCTACACGCTGGTGGCCAGCGGCATGCACGACCTGGTGCTGGTCTTCGGCGGTGAGAAGCCGCCACGGGGCTTCTTCCCCCTCAGCCGGGACGAGGCCGATCCCCTGGACCCTCAGTTCCTGCAGGTGGTGGGTGCCGGCCTCACCGGCCCCGCTTTCTGGGCCATGCTGGCCAGGAGGCGTATGCATGACTACGGCACCACCGAGGAGCAGCTGGCCAAGGTGGTGGTCAAGGCCCGCCGCCTGGGCGCCCACAACCCCATAGCTAGGTACCGTCAGGAGATCACCGTCGAGGACGTCCTCAACTCGCCCATGGTGTGCTATCCCCTGCACCTCTTCGAGATCTGCGCCATCAGCGATGGCGCAGCGGCGGCGGTCCTGGCCTCCGCCGACGAGGCCCGCAAGCGGACCAGCCGCCCCGTCTGGGTGGCGGGCGCGGCCATCTGCACGGCCGAGCTGGGGGACGGGCTGCCCAGGGGCGTGTCGGCCATAGGTGGCTGCGCTCCCAGGGCCTACCACAGCGAGGTGGCCAAGGCCGTCCGCCTGGCCCTGGAGCGGGCCGGCATGGAGCCCAAGGACATCGACCTCATCGAGCTGCAGGAGAACATCCCCTACTACGAGCTGGCCCTGCCGGAGGAGTGGGGCTTCTGGGAGCCGGGCGAGGGCGAGAAGATGCTGGAGAGCGGCGAGACGCTCCCCACCGGCAGGACGCCGGTCAACCCCAGCGGCGGCTTCCTGTCCTTCGGCGAGGCGACAACGGCCATGGGGGTGTGGCAGGTGTACGAGGTGGCCCTGCAGCTGCGCGGGGAGGCCGGCGCCCGGCAGGTGCCGGGGGCCAAGACGGGCCTGGCCCAGACCCTGGGCCTGGGTCCCAACGGCAGCGCCATCGTCCTCAAGAGGTAGTCCAGCGCAATAAGGAGTGGGCCATGAAGTTCGGAGTCGGTCTGCCGGTAGTCCACCTTTACCCCGTGACCGCCAACCAGTGGGAGTATACGGCGCCGCCGTCGGTCGCGACCGAGATCGCCCAGAAGGCCGATGAGTTGGGGTTCGACTTCCTCATCATCCCCGAGCACATCGTCATCCCCAACGAGATGCTGGAGACCATGGGTGCCCGCTACCCGGATGCCCTGGCGGCCATGGCCTTCATCGCCGGGGCCACCAAGAACATCAAGGTCCTGAGCTACATCCTGGTGCTGCCCTACCGGAACCCCATAGTGGCTGCCAAGACCATAGCCACCATGGACTTCCTGTCCAATGGGCGGGTGCTGGTGGGCACCGCCGTGGGCCACATGCAGCGGGAGTTCGAGATCCTGGGGGTGCCCTTCCACGAGCGAGGCAAGCTCATGGACGAGTACCTGCTGGCCATGAAGGAGCTGTGGACCCAGGACTCGCCGAGCTTCGAGGGCCGCTACGTCCGCTTCTCGGATATCCGCTTCGAGCCCAAGCCCGTGCAGAAGCCACACCCGCCCATCTGGCTGGGGGGCAACACCAAGCCTGCCATGCGGCGGGCGGCCAACCTGGGCGATGGCTGGATACCGTGGCTCATCGGCCCCGAGCAGATGCCCCAGTGCCTGGAGTACATCTTCTCGCAGCCAGGCTTCCAGAGCAGGTTCCCCAACGGCAAGGGGTTCGACGTGATCGTGCCCCTGGCCCGCTTCCAGGTAGAGGACTACTCCCACCGCGAGCTGGGTCCGACGGTGATGCCCCGCGGCAAGGACGAGATCGTCGAGGCTATCGGCCAGTGGAAGGAGGTGGGTGTGACGGGGGTGGTCATCAACTTCCCCCGCACCCGCAGCCCCGAGCAGGCGATGGACTGGTTGGAGTGGTATGCCAGGGAGATAGTCCCGGTCTTTAAGGACGGCTCCTGAGAGCCGAGGACAGAAGAGGAGGTCATCATGGCGCTCTGGCACAAGCTCAGGCTACCGGCGGCGCTGGCGGTCGTTGCCGCGTCGCTCCTCCTGGCCGTTGCCTGTGAGGGAGAGGAGGAGGCCCCTGCCACTCCCACCCCCGGCGCGGGCGGTCAGCAGCAGGTGCGGCCGGGAGCGGCGGGCATACCCAGCAACCCGCGCCAGGTGCGGGGGCTGGAGGGCATCCTCACGCTGGACGATGGGCTGGCCATGTTCCGGCAGCGTCCGGCCAGCGAGACGCGCACCGGCGTGACGTCCACCACCATCAAGCTGGGCCGAACAGCGGACATGTCGGGCCCCTTCGCCCCCTACGAGCCTTTCTGGGGGCGGATGTTGGAGGCCCTCATCAAGAGGATCAACGATGCGGGCGGCATCCACGGCCGACGTATCGAGCTGGTGACAGTGGACGACAAGTCTGACCCGGCCCTGGCCGTCCAAGTCACCCGCAGACTGGTGGAGCAGGACAACGTCTTCGCCCTGTTCTTCAGCATCGGTGCCCCTTCCCACGCGGCCGTGCACGACTACCACGTGCAGCGGCGGGTGCCCAACTTCTACTACTTCGACGCCTCTCCCCTGGGGATGGAGCCGGAGACGTCGCCCTATGACTACAACGGCCAGAACTCGGACCACATGAGCGGTCTGGCCATGGCCGAGGCCCTGTTCCGTATCGACCCCAATGCCCGGCCCATCCTGGTCTATGCTGACTTCCCCGCCTCCCAGGCCGGCCGCGACGGCATTCGTTATGGCGTCCAGAAGCAGGGCAAGAGCCTGGTGGGCGAGCTGTCCCACGACCTGACCCAACTCGATTTGACGTCCATCGCCCAGCAGGTCATCCGCTCCGGCGCCAACTGGGTGCTCTATCATGGCTCCATCACCCAGTCCATCTCGCTGGTGAAGGCCCTGCGGGACCTGGGCAGCAACATCCGGGTCTTCCAGTGGGGCTGGGTCCCTACCGGTGACCCCGGCAGCGATGCCCTGATGGATGGGACCTACCAGGTGACCTTCTTCTGCTCCCAGTTCTCCTGCCCCGACCGCCAGGTCTTCCAGCGCCTGCAGGCCGTAGCCCAGGAGGAGGGCGTACCTTATAACCCCTTCCTGTCGGTCCAAGCGCTGATGGCGGTGGAGCACCTGGTGCGGGCCCTGGAGATGGCCGGTCCTGACCTGACCAGGGAAGGCTTCATCGAGGCCCTCAACAACGGGTTCGATGGCAGCTGGCAGTGCTCGGCCTGCCTCGCCCCTACCATCATGAACCCTCAGGACCACTGGATTAATGAGACCTACCTCATCACCCAGTGGCAGAACGCCTCCCGCCGCTTCCAGGTGCTGGGCACCCTGGACTACGAGACCAGCAAGGGCAGGGGCCTGAGGGGCAACCTGCCGGGATTCGATTGCCGCCCTGGCACCTGTCCCTGGAGGTAGCGAGGGGCGGGGCGCAGGGGACATCAGGCGTCCTTGGTCGGGGGCCTGGTCGGGGGCGAGTCCCCCAGTCCAGGCCCCCGACCGTGCTGCGTCGCTGGGGCCGACCCGTCCGCCCTTGTCCTGCAGGTGATGGCCTTGTATGATGCCCACAGGCCCCATGGTGCATCTGGTCCCCCTCGGCACCGGTAGCGCCTTCACCACGCCCAGCCGTTATTGGAGTGGCCTCCTGCTGGACGGCAGGCTCCTGCTGGACTGCCCGCCGACGGCGCTGCCCCACCTCAAGCGGCTGGGTGTGCCCCCCCAGCAGGTGGATGCCATCTTCATCACCCACTTCCACGGCGACCACTTCGCCGGCTACCCTTTTCTGGTCCTGGAATATGCCTATCTGAGCGCCAGGGAAGGGGACTTGGAGGTGGTGGTGCCCCCGGGGGGTGGCCCCTTCCTGGAGTCCTTCGTCGACCAGATGTTCCCCGACCTGTCGCGGCGCGAGGCCGGCTACCGTCGCATCTACGTGGAGGCACGGCCCGGTGGCCCCCAGGAGGTGGCGGGCGTCCGCTTCTGGTCGGTGCCCATGGAACATGCCCGCGACAAGCTCCAGGCCTTCGGCTATCGGCTGCAGTTGGCGGGCCTCACGGTAGCCTACAGCGGCGATGCCCAGTGGTCGCCGTCGTTGCTGGAGCTGGCGAGGGGCGCCGACGTCCTCGTCGTCGACTGCACCTACCCGACGCGAGGGCCGGAGCATATGGGGCTGGAGGACGTGCGGCTGTTGCGGGCCTCGCTGCCCCAGAGCACCCTTCTGCTCCTGACCCATTTGGGTGACGACGGCCTCGGCGCCGGCGGCCTGCCCAACACGGCGGTGCTGCGCGACCTGGAGACCTACCGCTTCGGCCGCGGCGGCGGGTGAGGAGAAGGGGATGGGGGAGGTCGTGGCTGTCCTGGGGGCCGGGGCCTTCGGCACCGCCTTGGCCCAGGCTGCCGCCCACGCTGGTCACCAGGTCCGCCTCTGGAGCATCGAGGCGCCGGTCCTGGCGGAGATCCGTCAGCGTCGCCGCAACAGCCACTACCTGCCGGGAGTCCGCCTCCATCGGCGCATCCAGCCCTGCGAAGGCCTGACCGAGGCGGTGGCGGGGGCCTCACTCGTGCTGGTGGCGGTGCCGTCGCGGGCGGTAAGGGATGTGGCGCGGCAACTGGCACGGACGGTATCGCCAGGGCAGGCGGTGGCCAACGCCGCTAAGGGTCTGGAGGAGGGCACCTCCCTGCGCATGTCACAGGTGTTGGAGCAGGAGCTGCCGGTGGCGGTGCGGGGGTCCATCGCCACGGTGGGAGGGCCGGCCATCGCCCGCGAGATGGCCCGGCGCCGTCCCACTGCCCTGGTGGCCGCGGCCCGCGAGCCTGAGGTGGCCGAGCTGGTCCAAGGCTGCCTGCAGAACGCCTGGGTGCGGGTGGCCGTCAGCCCCGACGTGGTGGGGGTCGAGGTCGCTGCCACCCTCAAGAACGCCTACGCCATCGCCCTGGGGCTGTGCGACGGTCTAGGGATGGGGGCCAACGTCAAGGCCACCCTGACGGCCACTTGCCTGGCCGAGATGGCCGAGGTGGTGGTCTGCCTGGGAGGACACCGGGACACGGCCTACGGCCTGGCCGGCCTAGGCGACCTGCTGGCTACGGGCTACAGCCCTCACAGCCGCAACCGGACCCTGGGTGAAAAGATAGGGCGGGGCGAGGACTGGCGTCACTTCCTGGCCAGCAACACGGTGGAGGGGCCTGCAGCGGTGGAGGCCTGCCTGCGGCTGGTGCGCCCCCTGGGGCTGCCGCTGCCGGTCCTGACGGGGCTGCACGCCCTCCTGTTCCTGGGGGCCGATCCCATGGCCACCCTCATGGCGCTGCTGGAGGGGGCGCCGCCGTTACCGTCCTGGGGTTCTCAGCCTCGGTGAAGGGCCTTGATGGCCTCGTCCAGCACGTGCCAGGCCAAGGTGGCGCACTTCACCCGCACGGGGAACTTCCTCACTCCGGAGAGGGCCTCCAGGTCTCCCAGCTCCGAGGGGTCCACCGTCTCGTCGCCCGTCATGAGGCGGTGGAAACGCTGATAGAGGTCTTCGGCCTGTTCCAGCGTGAGGCCCTGCACGGCCTCGGTGAGCATGGACGCCGAGGCCTGCGATATGGAGCAGCCCTGTCCCTGGAAGCGGGCCTCCTTGATGACGCCGTCCTCCACCAATAGGTCCAGGGACACCTCGTCCCCGCACAGCGGGTTCTGTCCCTCGCGGCTGATGGTGGGCGAGGGCAGGCGGCCCCGGTTGCGGGGGCTGCGGTAGTATTCCAGGATGATGTCGCGGTAGAGGTCGTCCAGCGACTGCTCCTGCCGCTTCAGCTCTTCCCTGTCCAGCATGGCCACGCCTACAGTGTGGCACGAGCGGCCGGGGCTGGCAACCTCGACACCAGGAGAAGAGACCCTGAGAGGGGCCTGTGCTAGAATGGCCTTGCGCCATGAAGGCCACCGGCGTCCGCCGACTGGTCAGGCCCATGTCCCTAGCCGACATCCCTCAGGTCGAGGAGATCGAGCGCGAGGCCTTCCCCAGCAGCTGGCCTCCCTCTGCCTTTCAACACGAGTTGCGCCACAACCGCATCGCGCGCTACCTGGTGGCGGTGGAGGAGCTGGGGCAAGATGAGGAGGTGCCGCCGCCTCCCGCTGTCGGCCTGGGGCGGGTATTGGTGGGGCTGCGACGGGCCCTGAGCGGCGAGGATACCCCACGGGAGCGGGTCCTGGGCTACCTCGGCATGTGGTTGCCGGCCGATGAGGCCCACATCATCGCCATCGCCGTGCGCTCGGCCTATCGCCGTCAGGGGCTGGGGGAGCTGTTGCTGATGGCCGGCCTGGAGCTGGCGCGACGGGAGGGTCGGACGCTGGCAACCTTGGAGTGCCGGGTCTCCAACGGGCCTGCCCAGGCCCTCTACTACAAATACGGGTTCCGACAGGTGGGTCTGCGCCCGCGCTACTATTCCGACAACCTGGAGGATGCCTACGTCATGGCGCTGGACGGCCTCCACACCCCTGCCGTGGCCCGTCGGTTGGAGGAGCTGAAGGCCCTCTACCGCCAGCGCCGAGGAGAGGCCCACATCCTGATGGACCTGTAGCTGCAGGAGGTGCCAGGTGGCAGCCAGCGTGGAGCAGGCCATAGCCAGACTGCGTCGACAGCTGGAGCAGGTGCCGTGGCTGCGAGGCCGCGGCCCCGTTTCCTACCACTACGGGCAGTGGGTGGATGCCACCCACCATGCCCTCATGACCCTGTTCGGCGAGGACTCACCCGAGGCGAGGGGGTTCCTGGAGATCGTGGGCACCGGCGCTGCCGAGCGGGGCTGGGGGGTGCCCCTAGCGCCCGACCACCAATGGGGGCTGCGGGCGCGGTTGGACCGTGCCGAGGGCTACCTTCGTCAGCTGCTGGAGGGCCTGGAACGACAGGCGCGGGCCCCGTAGCCCTTCCCCCAGGCAAGCCCACTAGGGGCGGGCGCCTTCCAGGCCTTGGCTGGCCAGCGCCACCACATCGGCTGCCAGCGACAGGGGCAGTCGCGCGGTCTCGATGGTCAGGTGGTAGTGCTGGGGGTCGTCCGGCTCCACCTTCCACAGGCGGCGGTAGAAGAGGGTGCGGCCGCGGTCGGCCTGGGCCACCTGGCGGGCCGCTTCCTCCAGGCCCAGCCCCTCCCTCTCGGCGTAGCGTCGCACCCGGGTCTCCTTGGGGGCCAGGGCCAGCACGTGCAGGGCGCCGGGAAAGTCGCGCAGGGCCACATGGCTCCCGCGGCCCATGATGACCACGTCGCCCCGGTAGGCCAGCTCCCGGAAGACGCCCGTCAGCACCTTCACGTAGAGGGCATCGTCGATGTCCGTCTCTTGGCCTTCCTCCAGCTGGGTGGCCATCTCGGTGTAGCTGCGGGAGAATATGACCTCCAGGCCGGTGCCGCCGGTGAGGGGGTCGGTGCCCAGGAGGGCAGAGCGCTCCAGGAAGCCCCGCAGCAGGGACGCTAGACGTTCCCTCAGCCCCAGACAGCGCTCGTCCCGCTCGGCCACCCTCTCCACCCGCACGCCAAGGCGGCGGGCGGCATCCACCAGGATCTGCTGGTCGATGAGGTCGATCCCCAGCTTCTGGGCCACCAGGAGCCCCAGCTCGCGGGCGCCCGACCCGGCGGCACCTGAAACGGTGATGACGGGCATCCCTTCTGTTTCCCCTCTCCTCCGCAACGACCTAGCATAGCGTCTCCCGCTACCCTTGGGAATGGGGGAGAGCAGTGGTCTACAATGGGCTGGGTGACCCATGGAGGGCGCTCAGTCCTACCGCCTGCCGCTGTCCTACGTGCTGCGCTTCGCCGTGGCGGTGGCCCTGGGACGCCGACGTGAGGTGGGTCCGGACGCGGCGGCGGTGCTGGAGCGGGCCGGGCCGCCCCACCGCACGGTGGGCGAGGAGCACATCCCCCTGCGGGGCCCTTTCGTCCTGGTCGCCAACCACTACGAGCGTCCGGGACTGAAGGTGTTCTGGGGCGGCATGCTCCTCACCGCCGCCGTCTGGCGACGGCGGGGCCAGTCGCCCCGCTGGCTCATGACCAGCGAGTGGTACAACTTCCGCCTGGGGCCGCTGCCGGTGCCGGTCTGGCTGCTGCGCTGGCTGTTCCGCCGCCTGGCCAGGGTCTACGACCTGGTCATCGTGCCCCGGGCGCCGGAGCGGGGCGTGGGACGGGCGGCCGCCCTCCGGGCCGTCCTCCAGGCTGCATCGCCCCAGGGGCGCCCCCTGGCCCTCTTCCCGGAGGGGATCGGGAGCGGTCGCCTGCTGCGGCCCCCGGAGGGGGTGGGGCTGCTGCTGCTGGCCCTGAGCGAACGGGGCGTTCCCTGTCTGCCTGCCGGCCTGTTCGAGGAGGACGGGCACCTGGTGGCCCGTTTTGGCCCTCCCCTCCTGCTGCGGAGCGAGGGAGAGAAAGAGGAGCGTTTCCGGCGGGCCCGGGACCAGGCCATGCTGGCCATCGGCTCTCTTCTGCCCAGGGGCCTCTGGGGCGACTATGCCGCTGACCTGCAGCGGCTGCTGGAGCGGGGCGGGCACCTGGCCTAGGGTGAGGAGGGATGGCCGCCCACGATCCCCTGCCGACGATGCCCCTGCGCGACCGCCTGCTCTATGCCTCTGCCAGCTTCGGGGGCAACGTCCTCTCGCGCTCTCGCGACCTGTGGCTCATCTACTTCTACGCCCCTCCCGCTGATGCCGATATCCCGCGGCGCGTGCCGGTGCTGGTGCTGGGGGCGCTGCTGCTGGCGGCGCGGGTGATAGAGGCCCTGGACGATCCCCTCATCGGCTGGTGGAGCGACCGGACCCGCAGCCGTTGGGGACGGCGCATCCCCTTCGTGCTGTTCGCCACCCCCCTCTATGCCCTGTTCGCTGCCCTGCTGTGGACGCCGCCTGACCCCCACGAGAGCGCCCTGAACGCCGCTTACCTGTTCATTGTCCTGGAGGCATTTCACCTGTTCAGCACCCTGTCGGGGGGACCTTTCGAATCGCTGTTGCCCGAGATAGCGCCCCGCTCCCAGGACCGGGTCAGCATCGTCACCTGGCAGGTGTTCTTCGGGACCATTGGCGCCTTCGTGGCCTTGGTGGTGAGCGGGGTCATCGTGGACGTGGCGGGCTTCCAGGCCATGGGCATCACCATGGCGGTGCTGGCCTTCGTCTCCCGCTACGTGGGGCTGGCAGGGGCCTGGCGCCATGCCCGGCGCGACGTGGAGCCGGCCCGCATCGACTTCCTGCAAGCGGTCCGGTCGACGCTGGCCAACAGCCAGTTCCGCGCCTTTCTGCCCACCTTCATCCTGTTCAACGCCGCCATTTCCCTGCTGACCTCGGCCCTGCCCTACTGGGCCTCGGTGGTCCTGCTGCGGGGGCTGGAGCCGGAGATCGCACGTCTGGAGACGGGCCACGAGCTGACGTTACAGGTGGGGCCCCTGGAGGTGGGCGTGGGCGTGGGGACGGCAGTGGGGCTGCTGACGGGGGCGGCCATCCTGGTGGTCCTGGCCTCCCTACCCCTGGTCTACAGGCTAGCGGTGTGGAGGGGTAAGGCGTGGGTCTACTCGCGGGCGCTCCTCTATGGCTCCCTCTATCTGCCCTGGCTGGCCTTCATGGGGTTCGTACCGGGGATCGACCCCTTCCTGCAGGCGCTGTTCTTCGTGGCCCTCATCGGCCTGCCCATGGCCGCCGTCTACACCTTCCCCAACGCCATCCAGGCCGACATAGTGGACTACGACTACCTGCTGACCGGCCAGAGGCGGGAGGCCATCTACTACGCCACTCAGGCGACCCTGGAGAAGGTGGCCTCGGCCCTCTATCCAGCGGTGCTGGCCCTGCTCCTCTCCCTGGGTGCCAGCGTCGACAACCCCCTGGGCATCCGGTTGGTGGGGCCGGTGTCGGGGCTGGCCTGCCTGCTAGGGCTGTTGACCTTCCGGGCCTACCGCTTACCCGACCAAGTGACGGCCGAATCGGTCCGCGGGCGGGGCCTCAGCCCCGAGCGGGCCTAGTCGGGGGCGCGGGGCGGTGTGGGGCCGGCCGGTGGGGTGGGGGCGGCCCCCGGCGGCCCGAAGACGATGATGACCTCGTCGCCGTCACGGGGCACGTAGTCCTCAAAGTCTGCCCGCGGCTGGCCGTTGACCAGGACCTGGACCTGCCCCTGCTGGCCCTGGAAGGGCCCTTCCCCGCAGGTATCCCCGTTGCGGAAGACCCGCGTGTCGCCCGGGACCTGGAGCGTATCGGGGGTGAGGATGCCGCCCCTGCCCAGGGCCCGGCCAGCATACTCGAAGAACTTGACCAGACGCGCGCCGCGCCCCTCCTCCGACGCGTTCTCGGGGTGGATGTGGATGTAGCCGTCCCCGTGGGTGTGGACGCCGCCGGCGAAGACGGGTATGTTGGGCTGCTTCACCCCACATATCCAGATCTCGTAGCGGGCGTGCCAGTGGTCGCCCATCTTGGGGCTGATAGCCCCCGCCTCCCGGAACAGCACCAGCGCCAGGAAGATGGCCACCACCGCCACGGCGATGATGGCCACCGGCAGCCAGGGGGGTAGGTAGATGGCGATCCCCGCACGGGGCTGGGGAGTCCGTGGCTGGGGCGGACGGCCGGTGCGGGGCTGGCCGCGCCGCCAGAAGGAAAGGGGGTGGGTGTCCTCCCGCCGCTGCTGGGCCCGTCGCGAGCGGCGCCGCTCGCGACGGCTCATGGGGCCGCCTCCGCTGGCTGGCGATAGAGGCGGTCCATCTCCTCCACCTTGGCGATGTTCTCGGCCTCGCTGGGGTCCGGCTCTGCGTTGAACCAGGCGTCCAGGATCTCCTTGGCCACAGCCTGGGAGGTGGAGCGCAGGCTGAGACAGAGGACGTTGGCCCGGTTCCAGGCGCGGGCCCCCCGGGCGGTCTCGGCGTCGTGGCAGAGGGCAGCTCGGATGCCGGGCACCTTGTTGGCGGCAATGGAGACGCCCGTGCCCGTCCAGCAGAAGAGTATGCCCTCGTCTGCCTCGCCCCTGGCCACCATCTCGGCCACCTGCCGGGCCACGTCGGCCCACTGCAGCGGTTCCCCGGCCAGAGGCCCCACCAGCCGCAGCTGGAAGCCTCGGCGCCGCAGCTCCTCCACCACGTAGTCAGTCAGGGGCGTGCGTTCGTCGCTGCCCACGGCCAGACGCATCCGCCTCGTCCTCCTTCGCAGTCCATTATATAGGCCACTGCGCCTCCGGAAACGGGGGTCAGGCCCGCAGCGGCCGTGCCACCTGGGGCCGCTCGTCCAGGAACAGGCGCACGCGGTGGACGCGCCGCGGCGGCTGACGGAAGCCCAGGGCGGCCGTGACCTGCTCGGCCCGACCGGCCGTGTGCTGGTCGGTGCGCAGGCGCATGCCCAGCAGGAAGGCGCCGTCCTGCTCCTCTTCCAGCCACAGGTCGTAGACCAGGGCGCGCAGGTCGTAGCGGCGGACCTGCCCCTGGCGCAGGTGCTGCCAGGGGATGGAATCGGCGGCCAGGAGGGCGGCGATGGCCTCCTCCACTTCGGCCCTGTCGCGGCCCTCGGCCTCCACCTGGACCTGGTACTCGGCCCAGCGGACCTGGGTCTGGAGGGCGGGAGCCCGCAGTCCCACCTCCCTCACGGCCACCACCTCGGTGCCCGGCACCACCTGGGCGTTGACCTGGCGCAGGAAGTCGCGCAGGGCCACCCGCCGCGTCAGGAAGACGTCCATCAGCTCGCCCGAGGAAGTGACGCCCACCGGCAGCGGCGAGGCCAGGGAGAGGCGGGGGGTGGGGCTGTTGCCCCCCGAGTAGGCCAGGGGTATCTGGGCCCTCCGTA
>DATLZD010000076.1:0-20075 GCA_035574155.1 Dehalococcoidia bacterium
TCCATGGCCCAGAAGCGGGCCTATCTGGAGGCCACCGCCTACAACCTACGGCTGCTGCTGCGCCTCTTGTTGCCCCCGCTCCTGCCCCGGCCCCCCATCCCTGCCACCCTCAGCTAGCACCGCTATTTGCAAGACAAGCCCGCAGCCGATTGACAGGTCCGGGCCGCGCGGCTATATTGAGAAGTTGAGCCGCGTCTATACGGCAGAGGCGACGAAGGGGAGTAGTAGGGGCGGGGCCTGCCTATAGCGAGTCGGGGACGGTGGAAGCCCGGCGGCAAGGACGCCCCGAACTCGCCCCGGAGCCTCCCGGTCGAAAGGCCGACGACTGTCGCCACGAGTAGGCCGGGACGGGTGCGCCCGTTAGCGCGCCAGAGGGCCCCAGGCCAGCAGCCTCGGGGAAGAAGGGTGGTACCGTCCCGCCCTGCGGGGTCCCTTCAGGGCGGGACGTTGCATTAGTGGCCTGGGGAGGAAGGGTGGTACCGCGCGGACTGCCAAGTCCCGTCCCTTCGGGGCCGGGGCTTTTTTGAACCGGAGGAGGAAGGCCCATGGCCAGCGGGCAACGACGTCACCCCAGCGACGCCGTCAAGGTGGGCCCCCAGTGGGCGCCCCACCGGGCCATGTACCGTGCCATGGGCCTCAGCGACGAGGACATCTACCGGCCCTTTGTGGGCGTCGCCTCCTCCTGGAACGAGGCCACCCCCTGCAACCTGCACCTGGACCGGCTGGCCAGGGCGGCCAAGGAGGGCATCCGGGCCGCCGGCGGCACCCCCAGGGAGTTCGTCACCATCGCCGTGTCCGACGGCATCGCCATGGGCCACCAGGGGATGAAGGCCTCCCTGGTCTCCCGCGAGGTCATCGCCGACAGCGTCGAGCTGATGGTCCACGCCCATCAGTATGATGCCCTGGTGGCCATCGCCGGCTGCGACAAGTCCCTGCCCGGAATGGCCATGGCCATGGCCCGCCTCAACGTCCCGGCCGTCTTCGTCTACGGGGGCACCATCATGCCCGGCCGCTACCGGGGGCGCGATGTGACCATCCAGGACGTGTTCGAGGCGGTGGGGGCCTACGCTGCCGGCCAGATCTCCGACCAGGACCTCTATGAGCTGGAGTGCTCCGCCTGTCCCACGGAGGGGTCGTGTGCCGGCATGTATACGGCCAACACCATGGCGGCGGCCATGGAGGCCCTCGGCATCGCCCTGCCCGGCAGCGCCTCGCCCCCGGCCCCGTCCCCTGAACGGGACGAGGTGGCCCGCCGGAGCGGCCAGGCCGTGATGCGCCTGCTGGAGATGGAGATACGGCCGCGGGACATCCTCACCCGCAGCGCCTTCCTCAACGCCATCGCCGTGGACGCCGCCGTGGGCGGCTCCACCAACGCCGTCCTGCACCTGTTGGCCATCGCCCGGGAGGCGGGGGTGGAGCTGACGCTGGACGACTTCGACAGGGTGTCCCGGCGCACCCCCCACATCGCCGACATGCGCCCCGGTGGCCGTTACGTGATGCTCGACCTGCACCGGGTGGGAGGAATCCCCAGGGTGATGAGGGAGCTGCTGGCAGCCGGCCTCATAGACGGCGACTGCCTCACGGTGACGGGGCGTACCGTGCGCGAGAACCTGGCCCAGGTGGAGCTGCCCGAGGTGGACCAGGACGTGGTGCGGCCCATCAGCGACCCCATCAGCCCCACGGGCACCGTCTGCGTCCTGCGGGGCAACCTGGCCCCCGAGGGGGCGGTGGTCAAGACGGCCGGCGTGCGCCACCTGGTCCACACGGGCCCCGCCCGGGTGTTCGACTCGGAGGAGGACGCCTTCGCCGCCATATCCCAGCGGCGCATCCGGGCCGGCGACGTGGTGGTGATACGTTACGAGGGGCCCAAGGGGGGGCCGGGCATGCGGGAGATGTTGGCCGTCACCGCCGCCTTGGTGGGGCAGGGGCTAGGGGAGCAGGTGGCCCTCATCACCGATGGCCGCTTCTCGGGGGCCACCCGCGGCCTCATGGTGGGGCATGTGGCCCCCGAGGCCATGGTGGGTGGGCCCATCGCCCTTCTGCGGGACGGGGACGAGGTGACCATCGACGTCCCCAACCGCCTCATCGAGGCGCGGGTGCCCCCGGAGGAGATGGCGCGGCGGCGGCAGGAGTGGACGCCGCCACCGCCCCGCTACCGCTGGGGCGCCCTGGCCAAGTACGCCTCCCTGGTAGGCTCCGCCTCCCAGGGTGCCGTATGCCCCCCGCTGTTGGGGGGTGACCGCTAGGGGCCTGCAGCCGAGGGATAGCTGCGACGAGAGGCAGAGAGCAGGAAGGAGCGCTAGCCATGGAGATGACAGGAGCCGAGATGGTGCTGGAGTGCCTGGCCCGTGAGGGGGTGGAGGCCATCTTCGGCCTGCCCGGCGGGGCCAACCTGCCCCTCTACGACACCCTGCCCCGCTATTACCCCAAGCTGCGCCACTACTTGGTGCGGCACGAGCAGGGGGCGGCCCACGCCGCCGACGCCTACGCCCGTGTCACCGGCCGACCGGGCGTCTGCTTCGCCACCTCGGGTCCGGGCGCCACCAACCTGGTCACCGGCATCGCCAACGCCTGGATGGACTCGGTGCCCCTGGTGGCCATCACTGGCTGCGTCATTCGCCCCCTCATCGGCCGCGACGGCTTCCAGGAGGCGGACATCACCGGTATCACCATACCCATCACCAAGCACAACTATTTGGTGCGGGACGTTAACGAGATCCCGCGGGTCATGCGGGAGGCCTTCTACATCGCCAGCACGGGGCGGCCGGGGCCGGTCCTCATCGACATCCCCCGTGACGTCCAGCAGGAGCGGGGCGAGTTCTACTGGCCCGAGAAGGTGGAGCTGCGGGGCTACCGGCCGCGCCTTTACCCCGATCCGGCCGAGGTGGAGAAGGCGGCCCGCCTCATATACGAGTCAGAGCGTCCCCTCATCCTGGCCGGCCACGGGGTCATCATCTCTCAGGCCTACTACGAGCTGAGGGAGCTGGCCGAGAAGACCAACGTCCCCGTCATCACCACCCTGCTGGGCATCAGCAGCTTCCCGCCGGACCACCCCCTTTACCTGGGCATGCCGGGGATGCATGGCATGCACTGGAACAACCTGGCCATATCGGAGGCCGACCTGCTCATCGGCATCGGCATGCGCTTCGACGACCGGGTGACGGGGCGGCTGAAGGACTTTGCCCCCCAGGCCAAGATCGTGCACATCGAGGTGGACCCGGCCGAGGTGGGCAAGAACGTGCGGCCGGCGGCGGCGCTGGTGGGGGACGCCCGCATCTGCCTGCAGCAGCTCAACCGCCTGGTCCAGCACAGGGAGCGGCCGGACTGGTTCTCCCGCCTGGACGAGCTGAAACGGGAGCACCCCTCCCTCGTCTACCCGGAGGACACGGAGCAGGCCCTGCCCCAATACGTCATCCACAAGATCTACCAGCTCACGGGCGGGGACGCCTACTTCGTGACGGGGGTGGGGCAGCACCAGATGTGGGCGGCCCAGTTCTTCTGGTCCAAGAAGCCCAACTCCTTCGTCACCTCGGGCGGCCTGGGCACCATGGGCTTCGAGGTGCCGGCGGCCATCGGCGTGCAGGTGGCCAAGCCCGGGGAGCTGGTGTGGGCCATCTGCGGCGACGGCGGCTTCCAGATGACCATGGAGGAGCTGGGGGTGGTGGCCGAATACGGCCTGCCCATCAAGTTCGCCATCATCAACAACGGCCACCATGGCATGGTGCGCCAGTGGCAGAGCCTCTTCTACCGGGGCAACCTGGTGGCCAGCCCCCTCAAGAACCCCGACTTCGTCAAGATCGCCGAGGCCTACGGCATCCTGGGCCTGCGGGCCACCCGCCGCGAGGAGGTGGTGCCGGCCCTGGAGCGGGCCCTGGAGCACCAAGGGCCAGTCCTGATCGACTTCCACGTCAAGCAGGACGAGGACTGCTTCCCCATGGTGCCGCCGGGGGCGTCGCTGCAGGAGACCATCGGCCTGCCCAAGGAATACGTGGAGCTGGTGCGTAGGCGCCAGATGGCGGAGGTGGGACGGTGAGCGACGGCAAGGGCAACGGCAGACGCTTTCACACCATCATCGCCCTGGTGGAGGACAGGCCGGGCGTCCTGAACCGCATCGCCTCTAAGTGGCGGCAGCGGGGCTTCAACATCGAGAGCCTGGCGGTGGGCCACTCGGAGACGCCGGGGCTGTCGCGCATGACCCTGGTGGTGGACGCCAGCCACGATGCCGACCAGGTGGTGAAGCAGCTGGACAAGCTGGTGGACGTGGTGGACATCCGCGACGTCTCGGACGAGGACATCGTGGCCCGGGAGATGGCCCTCATCAAGGTCCGCTGCGACGCCGGCAACCGCAGCCACATCATCGAGGTGGTGGACATCTTCCGGGCCAACATCATCGACGTGTCGCCCGAGTCGGTCATCGTGGAGGTGACGGGGGACGAGGGCAAGATCGACGCCATGTTCGAGCTCTTGAAGGACTACGGCGTCATCGAGATGGTGCGCACCGGCCGGGTGGCCATGCTGCGGGGGGCCGAGGCCTCCCACCCGGTGGCCCAAGAGGAGCCCTACGACCGTTACCCTGGCCAGGAGACGTGGTAGGAGGAGAAGGCATGGCCAAGGTCTACTACGACCAGGACGCCGATCTGGGGCTGCTGCGGGGCAAGAAGATAGCCGTCATCGGCTTCGGCTCCCAGGGGCACGCCCATGCCCTCAACCTGAAGGACTCGGGCCTGGACGTGGTGGTGGGCCTGTATGCCGGCTCCAAGTCCTGGCAGCGGGCCCAGGAGGCGGGCCTCCAGGTGACCACCGTGGACGAGGCG
Organism: Dehalococcoidia bacterium; assembly: GCA_035574155.1. GTDB lineage: Bacteria > Chloroflexota > Dehalococcoidia > SM23-28-2 > HRBIN24 > HRBIN24. The sequence goes on from DATLZD010000076.1 coordinate 4,815, forward strand.
GTGCGCCAGGCCGACATCGTCATGATGTTGGCCCCGGACCAGGTCCAGCGCCAGATCTACGAGGAGAGCATCGCCCCCCACCTCCGGCCAGGGCAGATGCTCATGTTCGCCCACGGCTTCAACATCCATTTCCGCCAGATCGTGCCGCCCCCGGACGTGGACGTGACCATGGTGGCCCCCAAGGGGCCGGGGCACCGCCTGCGGGAGCTGTTCGTGCAGGGCCTGGGGACCCCGGCCCTGCTGGCGGTGCACCAGGACGCCAGCGAGAACGCCCGTCCCCTGGCGTTGGCCTATGCCAAGGGCATCGGCTGCACCAGGGCTGGCGTCATCGAGACCACCTTCGCCGAGGAGACAGAGACGGACCTCTTCGGCGAGCAGGTGGTCCTGTGCGGTGGCGTCAGCTCCCTGGTCAAGGCCGCCTTTGAGACCCTGGTGGAGGCCGGCTACCAGCCCGAGGTGGCCTATTTCGAGTGCCTGCACGAGCTGAAGCTCATCGTCGACCTGATGTATGAGGGGGGCCTATCCTACATGCGCTACTCCATCTCCGACACGGCCGAGTACGGCGACTACACCCGCGGCCCCCGCATCATCGACGGCCACGTGCGCCAGACCATGAGGGAGGTCCTGGAGGAGATCCGCAGCGGTCGCTTCGCCCGCGAGTGGGTACTGGAGAACCAGGCCGGGCGGCCGGTGTTCCTGGCCCTGCGGGAGCGGGACGCCCATCACCCCATCGAGGAGGTGGGGCGGCGGCTGCGCAGCATGATGCCCTGGCTCAAGGGCACCAAGTAGGAGGCGGAAATGGGCAGGCCCAAGGCGAGCCAAGAGTTCATCGACATGCTCAACGAGGCCCTTTCGGAGGAGATGGCCTCCATCTTCCAGTACATGTGGGACCACATCCTGGCGCGGGGGATGGAGAGCCCACCCATCGCCGACAAGTTCAAGGAGCTGGCCATGACCGAGATGCGCCACGCCTACATGCTGGCCGAGCGCATCGACCTGCTGGGCGGCACCCCCACCACCAAGGTGGGCGAGATCAGGATCGGGGGCGACCTGCGCCAGATGGTGGAGGACAACCTGGAGCTGGAATACGAGGCCATCGCCATGTACCGACGCCTCATCAAGCAGGCGGAGAAGGAGGACGACCCCGCCACCCGCCGCCTGCTGGAGGACATCCTCAAGGACACCGAGGAGCACGCCCGCGACCTGGAGAGCATCCTGGGCAAGTAGGGAGAGGCCATGGCTGAAACGCCATCGCACCAGGCCGGGCAAGGCCGGGAAGAGGGTGCCCTGCGGACGGAGGGCCGCGGGACCGCTGCGCGTGCCCTCGGGCCGCGGGGCCCTGGCCGCGGAAAGAGCCTGGCCCTCAACCTTCCCGAGCCCTCCCCGGGCGCTAGGCCCGGGCGAGGGCGTCCGGCAGTCCACTAGACGACGGTCAAGGGAGGTTGAGCGAAATGGCTGAAGACAGGGTCCTCATCTTCGATACCACCCTGCGTGACGGCGAGCAGACGCCGGGGGTGGCCCTCAACGCCGAAGAGAAGCTGGAGATCGCCCGTGCCCTGGAGCGGATGCGGGTGGACGTCATCGAGGCAGGCTTCGCTGCCTCCTCCCCGGGAGACTTCGAGGCCGTGAGCCGCATCGCCCGCGAGGTGCGGGGGTCCATCATCGCCACCCTCTGTCGGGCGGTGCCCGAGGACATCGACGTCGGTTGGGAGGCGGTCAAGGCGGCCGCGAGCCCCCGCCTGCACGTCTTCATCTCCAGCTCCGACATCCATATCATGCACATGCTGGAGAAGGACCGGGAGCACGTGCTGGAGATGGCCCGCAGCATGGTGGCGCGGGCGGCCAAGTACTGTCCCGACGTGGAGTTCTCGCCCCAGGACGCCACCCGCTCCGACCCGGAATACATCTACCGCATGCTGAAGGAGGTCATCGACGCCGGGGCCACTACCGTCAACATCCCCGACACGGTGGGCTATGCCATCCCCGAGGAGTTCGCCGCCTTCATCCGCAGCATCCTGGAGCGGGTGCCCAACATCCACAAGGCGCGCATCTCCGTCCACTGCCACAACGACCTGGGGCTGGCGGTGGCCAACTCGCTGGCCGCCGTGAAGGCCGGGGCGCGGCAGGTGGAGGTGTGCGTCAACGGCATCGGCGAGCGGGGCGGCAACGCCGCCCTGGAAGAGGTGGTGATGGCCCTCAAGACGCGCCGCGACTTCTTCGGGGTGGACACGGGGCTGGACACCACCCAGATATACCGCGTCAGCCGGCTGGTCTCCCAGCTGACGGGGGTGCCGGTCCAGCCCAACAAGGCCATCGTGGGGGCCAACGCCTTCCGTCACCAGTCGGGCATCCACCAGCACGGCATCGTCAAGCTGCGGGAGACCTATGAGATCATCGACCCGCGGGACGTGGGCCTGCCCCGGGGCGGCATCATCGTCCTCAACAAGAACTCGGGCCGCCATGGCCTGCGGGCGCGGCTGCGGGAGCTGGGCTACGAGCTGGCCGAGGAGGAGCTGGACCGGGTCTTCCGCGCCTTCAAGGAGCTGGCCGACAAGAAGGGCGAGATCGACGACCGCGACCTGGAAATGCTGGTGATGGAGGAGCGGCGGGCCAGCGTGGAGGTCTACAAGCTGGACCTGCTGCAGGTGAGCTGCGGCAATCAGCTGGTGCCCACGGCCACGGTGCGACTGCTGGGCCCCGAGGGGCAGGTGCTGCAGACCACCGCCACCGGCACCGGACCGGTGGACGCCTCCTACCGCGCCATCAACGCCCTGGTCGGCGTCCCCAACCGGCTCCTGGAGTACCAGGTCAAGAGCGTCACCGAGGGCATCGACGCCCAGGGCGAGGTGACGGTCCGCATCGAGGTGGACGGCCACACCTTCGTGGGCATCGGCTCCGACACCGACATCGTGGTGGCCTCGGCCAAGGCCCTCATGGACGCCCTCAACCGCGCCCTGACGCGGGTGCCGAGGGAGGAACGGGCCTGGGCCAACCCTTAGGCGGCTGGAGGAGGCTGGAAGGATGGCACCCAAGACCATGTTCGAGAAGATCTGGGAGTCGCACCTGGTCCACCAGGAGAACGGCCTGGCCATCCTCTACGTGGACCTGCACCTGGTCCATGAGGTGACCTCGCCCCAGGCCTTCGACGGCCTGCGGCTGGCGGGGCGGCGCGTCCGCCGGCCCGACCTGACGGTGGCCACCTGCGACCACAACGTGCCCACTTGGCCCCGCAGCCAGCCCATCACCGACGAGATTTCCCGGCGCCAGATCGAGGCCCTAGAGCGCAACTGTCAGGAGTTCGGTATCACCTACTTCGGTCTGCAATCGGACCGGCAGGGCATCGTGCACGTCATCGGGCCCGAGCTGGGCCTGACCCAGCCGGGGATGGTCATCGTCTGCGGCGACTCCCACACCTCTACCCACGGCGCCTTCGGGGCCTTCGCCCTGGGCATCGGGACCTCGGAGGTGGAGCACGTCCTGGCCACCCAGACCATCAAGCTGAAGCGTCCCAAGACGATGGAGATACGGGTGGAGGGCCAGCTTCCCCGGGGCGTCACGGCCAAGGACATGATACTGGGCATCATCGGCCGCATCGGCGTGGACGGGGCGGTGGGGCACGTCATCGAGTACACCGGCAGTGCAGTGCGCTTCCTGTCCATGGAGGGACGCATGACGGTGTGCAACATGAGCATCGAGGCCGGCGGCCGGGCGGGTATGATCGCCCCCGACGACGTCACCTTCACCTACCTGCAGGGCCGTCCCTTCGCCCCCAAGGGCAAGGACTGGGAGGACGCCCTGGAGTTCTGGCAGTCGCTGCCCAGCGACCCCGGCGCCAAGTACGACAAGGTGGTGGTGCTGGACGCCTCCCAGATGGAGCCGTATGTCACCTGGGGCACCAACCCCGGCCAGGTGGTGCCGGTGACAGGCCGCGTCCCTGACCCGTCCTCCTTCCCCACCCCCGAGGAGCGGGAGGCGGCCGAGCGGGCCCTCAGGTATATGGGCCTGGAACCAGGGACGCCCATCGTGGACATCCACGTAGACCGGGTGTTCATCGGCTCCTGCACCAACGCCCGCATCGAGGACCTGCGGGCGGCCGCCGAGGTGGTCAGGGGGAAGAGGGTCCACCCCCGGGTGCGGGCCATGGTGGTGCCCGGGTCCACCCAGGTGAAGCTGCAGGCGGAGCGGGAGGGGCTGGACCGCATCTTCAAGGAGGCGGGCTTCGAGTGGCGGGAGTCGGGCTGCTCCATGTGCCTGGGCATGAACCCCGACATCCTGCAGCCCGGCGAGCGCTGCGCCTCCACCTCCAACCGCAACTTCGAAGGGCGGCAGGGGCGCGGTGGCCGCACCCATTTGGTGAGCCCCCAGATGGCGGCGGCGGCGGCCATCGCAGGCCACTTCGTGGACATCCGCCAGTGGGACTGGGAGGACTGAGATGGAGCCTTTTCGCGTCCATACCGGCATCGTGGCGCCCCTGGACCGGGCCAACGTCGACACGGACCAGATCATGCCCAAGCAGTTCCTGAAGCGCATCGAGCGCACGGGCTTCGGGGAGTTCGTGTTCTATGACTGGCGCTTCCTGCCCGACGGCAGCCCCAACCCCGAGTTCGAGCTGAACCGCCCCGGCTACCGGGGGGCCACCATCCTGGCCACGGGGCGCAACTTCGGCTGCGGCTCTTCCCGCGAGCACGCCGTCTGGGGGCTGAGGGAGTATGGGTTCCGGGCCATCATCGCCCCCTCCTTCGCCGACATCTTCTTCTCCAACTGCATCCAGAACGGCGTCCTGCCGGCACGGGTGGAGGAGGACGTGGTGCGGCGCATCATCGCCTGCGCCCTGGAGGCGCCCGGCTATCGGCTGACGGTGGACCTGGAGCAGCAGCTCATCTACGACGGGGAGGGGCTGCGGGCTGAGTTCGACATCGACCCCTCGGCTCGGGAGCGGCTTCTCAACGGTTGGGACGACATCGCTCTGACGCTGCTGCAGGAGGAGAAGATCAGGGCCTTCGAGGAGCGGCGGCCCCGCTGGCTGCCGCGGGTGGCAGGGGAGAGGCTCGGCTGAGATGAGAGGCATCTGGCAGCGGCTGCGCCGTCTGGGCACCAGGGTCGAGGACGAGCTCTTCGAGCTGACGGAGGAGGAGGAGCGGCAGGAGGAGCCACCCGGCCGCAACACCCTGGTGGTCCTCCTCAACTCCTTCCTCACCCTGTGGAAGGCCAACGAGGCCAACGTGGCCGAGCGGGTGCTGGGGCTGCTGGGACTGGCCTCGGCCCTCTGGCTGCTGGTGGGGGAGGCGGGCATGGGCATCCGTCGCACCCCCTTGGGTCTGGCCTCCCGCACCTTTGCCGCCCTCTGGTTCCTGCCGGGACTGGCGGCGGCGGCCGCCTCCCTGCGCAACATCGGCTGGGAGAGCCTGGGACGGCCGCGGCTGTGGCCGCTGCTGTTCATAGTCGTGTGCGGGGGGCTGATCAGCTTCAGGGCCGTGTTCGGGGAGCTGGCGCGGCCCCGTCTGCGGCCCCGGCAGGGTCAGCTATGACGTCCGGGAGGCGGCCCAGCCTAGGCGCCTTCATCGCCAACTGGGGGAGCTCGGACCTACCCCTCTGGCGGCGGCTGGCCGTGGCCCTGCGCAACCTGGCCCGACGCCTGGGTGCGCCACCGCGCAACTGCTGCGGGCGCTACGGACAGCCAGGCTGCTGAGCCAGAGAGTAGCGGCACCGTGAGGGCCGAAGGACATCGTAGGGAGACATGGGCACCTATCGCATCGTGGCCCTCCCCGGCGACGGCGTGGGGCCGGAGGTGATGGCCGCAGGGCTGCGCGTCCTGCGGGCCGTGGAGCGCCGTTTCGGCCACCGCTTCGTGGTCGAGGAGGACCTGGTAGGGGGCGTCTGCATCGACCGCTTCGGGGTGGCCATCCGCCCCGAGACCCTGGAGCGCTGTCGCCGGGCCCACGCCGTGCTGCTGGCAGCGGTGGGCGGGCCCAAGTGGGACGACCCCTCAGCGCCGGTGCGTCCCGAGCAGGGGCTGCTGGCCCTGCGCAAGGGGCTTGGGCTCTTCGCCAACCTGCGGCCGGTGAAGGTCTACCCCTTCCTGGCGGGTGCCTCCACCCTGCGCCCGGAGGTGCTGGAGGGGGTGGACATGGTGGTGGTGCGGGAGCTGACGGGGGGCATCTACTTCGGCCGCCCCCAACGCCGCTGGCAGAGCCGCCGCGGCTGGCAGGCGGTGGACACCCTGCGCTACTCGGAGGCCGAGATACGGCGCATCCTGCGGGTGGCCTTCGAGCTGGCGCGGGCGCGTCGGAAGCGCCTCACCAGCGTGGACAAGGCCAACATCCTGGAGTCGTCGCGGCTGTGGCGGGCCCTGGCCCAGGAAATGGCCCAGGAGTACCCGGACGTGGAGCTGCGCCACATGTTGGTGGACGCCTGCGCCATGCACCTGGTCCGCCGGCCGGCCGACTTCGACGTCATCGTCACCGAGAACATGTTCGGCGATATCCTGACCGACGAAGCGGCCATGTTGGCGGGCAGCATGGGCATGCTCCCCTCGGCCAGCCTGGGGCGCAGACGGCGCGACGGCACCGGCCTGGGCCTCTACGAGCCGGTGCACGGCTCCGCCCCCGACATCGCCGGCCGGGGGGTGGCCAACCCCCTGGCCATGGTCCTCTCGGTGGCCATGATGCTGCGCCACTCCCTGGGGCTGCTGGCCGAGGCCCAGGCGGTGGAAGGGGCGGTGGAGCGGGTGCTGGCCCAGGGCTACCGGACCCCCGACATCGCCCAGGAGGGGACACGGCTGGTGGGCACGCAGGAGATGGGCGAGAAGGTGGCCGAGGCGGTGGAGGGGTAGCGGTGTTGCCGGAGGAAAGGGGAGAACGTAGCTGCAGGCCCCGGGGCCTGCTCGCCAACTTGCGACGCGCACGGTCCAGGTCTGAGGACCTGCAGCTCCGAGGGGCGGGGCGCTGTGGCTTCGGGCCCCGGGGGATGTCTCGGGAATGGGACAGGGGCCTGGGGCAGACCTGAGGGCCCACGGCGGCGGCCTTGGGCGGCCCAGGCGCATCAATATCGAGGGGGCGGAAAGCGGAGATGGCTAGGGTAGAGCTATACGATACGACGCTGCGCGATGGCACCCAGATGGAGGGCATCAGCCTCTCCGTCGAGGACAAGCTCAAGATCGCCCGTAAGCTGGACGAGCTGGGCGTCCACTACATTGAGGGGGGCTGGCCCGGCTCTAACCCCAAGGACGCCGAGTTCTTCGTCCGCGCCCGCTCCCTCCAGCTCAGGAACGCCCGCCTGGCGGCCTTCGGCTCCACCCGTCGCGCCGGCACCCATTGCGAGCAGGACCCCAACCTGCGCGCCCTCATCGACGCCGGCACGCCGGTGGTGACCATCGTCGGCAAGGCCCACCTCCGCCATGTCACCGAGGTCCTGGAGACGACCCCCGAAGAGAACCTGGCCATGATCTCGGACTCGGTGCGCTTCCTGAAGTCGCACGGCCTCACCGTCTTCTTCGACGCCGAGCACTACTTCGACGGCTACTTCTATGACCGCGACTACTCCCTGGAGTGCCTACGGGCAGCGGCCCGCGCCGGCGCTGACTGCGTGGTCCTGTGCGACACCAACGGCGGCACCATCACCTCTCAGGTCTACCGGGTGGTCAGAGAGACGGTGGCCGCGGTGGACACGGCCGTGGGCATCCATGCCCACAACGGTGCCGACCTGGCGGTGGCCAACACCCTGGCGGCGGTGGAGGCGGGGGCCACCCACGTGCAAGGTGCCATCAACGGCTACGGCGACATGTGCGGCAACGCCAACATGATCAGCATCATCGCCAACCTCAAGCTGAAGATGGGGCTGGACGTGGTGAGCGACGAGCAGCTGCGCAAGCTGACGGAGGTCTCCCGCTTCGTGTCGGAGGTGGCCAACCTGCCGCCCAATCCCCGCCAGCCATATGTGGGCTCGGCCGCCTTCGCCCACAAGGCGGGCCTCCACGCTGCCGGTGTGGCCAAGGCCCCCTGGTCCTACCAGCACATCGACCCCGCCCTGGTGGGCAACGAGACCCGCTTCCTGGTCTCGGAGCTCTCGGGCAGCCACGGCGTGCTGGCCAAGCTGCGGGAGCAGGGGGTGGAGGTGGACCGGGAGGAGGCGCGACGCATCGTGGAGCAGGTGAAGCTCATGGAGAGCCGCGGCTACCAGTACGAGGGGGCGGAGGCGTCCCTGGAGCTGCTGGTGCGGCGTAGCCGTCCCGGCTACCAGCCGCCCTTCGAGCTGGAGGACTTCATGGTGGTGGAACGGCGCCACCACGGCCCGGGCGACCGCGAGATGCTGGCTGAGGCCATGGTCAAGGTGCGGGTGGGCGACGAGGTGATCCACACGGCCGCCGAGGGCAACGGCCCCGTCAACGCCCTGGACGCCGCCGTGCGCAAGGCCCTGCTCCAGTTCTATCCCAGCCTGGAGGCGGTGAAGCTGGTGGACTACAAGGTCCGCATCATAGACCCGGGCCACGGCACCGCCGCCTCGGTGCGCGTCCTCATCGAGTCCACCGACGGTGAGCAGAGCTGGACGACGGTGGGGGCCTCCACCGACATCATCGAGGCGTCCTGGCTGGCCCTGGCCGACAGCCTGGAATACTGGCTGGTGAAGAGAGGAGCTACGCTGAGCTGAGGCGAGGACGGCCGTCATAGTTGGAGAAATGTGAAAAAAGGGGCCGCCAATTTGACGATACGGCCGTCCCCCCTCTTGCCTTGTCCTGGCCCTTTTGTTACACTCCCTGGTCGAATTGCAGACGCCCAAGCCTGAAGGCGGGAGGGTTATAGTGGTGGTGACCAGCTTTCCCAAGTGCCAGAAGTGCCAGACCGGGGACCTGGTGCCCCTGTCCGACTACGGCGGCCACGGGGCAGCGGTCTACTTCAAGGCGTGGGTGTGCACTAATCCCACCTGTGGGTTCAATATAAAGATCCGCAACGGGGACGTATACATAGAGGAGCCCATCACCAACGGCTCCGCCCACGCTCCACGCGTGCGGGCCTAGGGTAGCCCTGTGTGGGGCAAGGCTGTGGCACGGGCGGGAAGGAGGCCGCCGCTACCCGGCCTTCCCCGACCGCACGGCACCTGAAGGCCAATGCCGCCCTCATCCGCCACAGTCCAGATCACGGGCCTGCGCAGCCCCTTCACCGTGGCCCAGCTACCACCGGCCCTGTGGGAGCTGTGGCAGCGGCGGGAGCTGCTGGCCCACATGACCGTCCGCCACCTGAAGGGCCAGTTCAAGCAGTCGGTGCTGGGCTACGCCTGGACGCTGGTCAACCCCCTCAGCCAGATGCTCATCCTGACCTTCGTCTTTTCGCGCATCCTCCAGGTGCCCACGGGCATTCCTGGCGTCCCCTACACCCTGTTCCTGTTCATGGGGCTATTGCCCTGGAACTTCTTCTCGGCGGCCGTCTCCTCGGCCACCGGCAGCGTGTCGGGGGCTGCCGGGCTGGTGACCAAGGTCTACTTCCCGCGGGAGATCCTGCCCATTGCCGCCATCCTGACCAAGGTGGTGGACCTCCTGGTGGGGCTGCTGATCCTGACGGGGCTGATGGTCTTCTTCGGTCACCCGCCGGCCTGGACCTCGGCCTGGGTGCCCCTCCTGTTCCTGGTCCAGTTCGTGTTCACGGTGGGCATCTCGCTGCCCCTGGCGGCCCTGAACCTGTACTTTCACGACGTCAGCTTCCTGGTAGGGGTGGCTCTCACCCTATGGTTCTATCTGACGCCTGTCCTGTACCCCCTGTCGCGGGTCCCCGACAGCTATCAGTGGCTGTTCGACCTGAACCCCAACTCCCTGTTCATCGAGGCCTATCGGCGGGTGGTTCTGCAGGGCATCAGTCCGGGGACCGAGCGGGTGCTGATGGGGCTGGCCATCTCCCTGGCCACCTTCGTGGTGGGCTATTATCTGTTCAAGAAGATGGAGCCGGGGTTTGCCGACAGTGTCTGAGGTGGTCATCGAGTTCCGGTCGGTGAGCAAGCGGTTCCGCATCCACCACCACCGGACGCTACGCGAGTTCGTGCCCGCCCTGCTCAGGGGGGAGGCCTTCTCGGAGCCGTTCTATGCCCTGAAGGACGTCTCCTTCAACGTGCGGCGGGGCGAGACCGTGGGCATCGTCGGCCGCAACGGCAGCGGCAAGAGCACCATCCTGAAGATGATAGCCGGGGTCACCGCCCCCACCAGCGGCGAAGTGGTGGTGAGGGGACGCGTCTCGCCCCTTATCGAGCTGGGGGCAGGCTTCCACCCCGATATGACGGGGCGGGAGAACGTCTACATGAACGCCTCCATCCTGGGCATGAGCAACCGCCAGATACGGGACCGCTTCGATGACATAGTCGCCTTCGCCGAGCTGTCCGAGTTCATCGACGTGCCCGTCAAGCGCTACTCATCGGGCATGTATGTGCGGCTGGGGTTCGCGGTGGCCGTCCACAGCGACCCCGATATCCTGCTGGTGGACGAGGTGCTGGCGGTGGGTGACCTGGCCTTCCAGGAGAAGTGCCTGGCGCGCATGCGCCAGTTCCAGGAGCAGGGGGTGACCATCGTGCTGGTGAGCCACTCCCTGGAGCTGGTGAACCTCTTCTGCCACCGGGCCCTCTGGCTGGACGGGGGCCGCCTGATGGCCGAAGGCCGCCCCGACGAGGTGACCCGGCTCTACGCCGAGAGCCTGTCCCGCTCCCCTTCCCCCGCCTAGCGCTGGGCGTAAGAGCCGTCGCCACGGCTCAGCCAGGCCACGATGCGGTCCACGGTCACCCGGGCCACGTCGGTCTTGCGGTCGCCGTCGAAGTCGGCCGCCAGCCAGGTGGCCTGGGTGGCGGGGGCGATGTTGGCCGTCCAGGTCACATAGGTGCCGTCGCCCCAGGAGAACCAGGTCATGGCCCGGTCGGGGGCCACGTGCAGCAGGTCGGCCAGTCCGTCGCCGTTGAAGTCGCCCACCAGCCAGGTGCCCCGTGAAAGGTCGTAGGTGGCCCGGAAGGTCACGGTCTGGAAGGCCCCATTGCCCCGGTCCAGCCAGGTCTGGACGGTGTTGGTTCCCGTCACCACGAACAGGTCTGTCAGGCGGTCATTGTTGAAGTCGCCTGCCACCCAGGGGCCACCCGAGGGCGGGGCGGCGTTGGCCGTGGTCACCAGGTAGGAGCCGTTGCCCCAGTTGAGCCACAGGAGCACCCTGCTGATGCTGACGTTGGCCAGGTCGCTGAGGCCATCGCCGTTGAAGTCGCCCACCAGCCAGGTGCCGCCCTGGGGCGGTATGGGGTTGGCCTGCCAGGGCAGGTAGGTGCCGTCGCCCCAGTTGAACCAGGTCACGGCCCGGTCGCTGCCGATGTGAATGACGTCCGTCAGGTCATCGGCGTTGAAGCGCCCCGCCAGCCAGATGCCCTGGGCCGGGGAGATGTTGGCCTGCCAGGGCAGGTAGGTGCCGTCGCCCCAGGAGAACCAGGTCACGGCCCGGTCGGGGGCCACGTGCAGCAGGTCGGCGATGCGGTCGGCGTTGAAGCGCCCCGCCAGCCAGGTGCCCTGAGAGAGGGGGTAGGGGGCGCTGAAGTTGCGCTGGAGGAAGCTGCCGTCGCCCTGGGAGAGCCAAGTGGACAGGACGGTGTCGCTGCTGGCCACGGCCAGGTCGCCGCGGGCATCGCCGCTGAAGTCGGCGGCGTTCCAGGAGCTCATGGGCAGACCGGGCACCACCGTCAGCGTCACCGTCACCTCGGCCGACCCGCCGTAGAAAGAGCGGATGCTGATGCGCCCGAAGTAGGTCCCCACCCCCAGCCCCTCGGCCGAGGCCCGCACCGCCAGGCCCGACGGGCGGCTCCCCAGGTCGCCGCCCAGGGATACCCCCTGGATGCGCGAGAGCTGCAGCCAGGGGACGTCGGCGGTGGCATACCAGGCGAAGACGCCCGTCCCCGGGTTGGCGACGGTGACGTTGACCCAGTCCGACTGCAGGCCGGCCACCACCCGCAGGTTGATGTTGCTGGGGGAGGCCGCGGCCGAGGGCAGCCCCAGCAAGGCGCCTCGGCTCACCCTCGGCGTGGTGGGGTCGATGGCGCCGGTGGTCGATATGGCCGTGGTGCCGCTGCTGCTGGGAGTGGGACTGGGGGTGGCCGTCGGGCTGGCGGTGGGGGTGGGCGTGGGCGTCGCCGTAGGCGTGACGGTAGGCGTGGCGGTGGGGGTGGCCGTCGGCGTCGGAGTGGCCGTGGCCGACGGCGAAAGGGTCGGCGTGGGTATGTCCATGCCGGCGCAGCCCAGCCCCCGGGCACAATTGAAGAAGCGGCTGGTGTCGGTGAAGGCCGGCTGGGTGTAGTCGGGCAGGGCCGCCTGCAACGGCGTCCAGAGGGGCCGTCCGCCCCACACCGGCGGATAGGCCATGCAGCCGTAGACCAGCTCCTGGTAGGGGTAGTTGCCGCGGTTGTCGGCGGGGCCGTCGAAGTTGGGGTCACAGCCCTTGTAGGGCGGACGCGGGAAGGGGAGCTCGGGGTTGCGGGGGTGGTTGACCCAGGCGAAGCCGTTGTAGCTCCAGACGGCGAAATACCAGTTCTCCACCACCCGCGGGTCGCGGTCGCCCACGATGGGGTTGAACTCGGGCGCCAGGTTCCATTTCTGGGCCAGTATCAGCGCCCCACGGGCGATGTTGAAGGCGTAGTGCCCCCCTATAAGGGCCTGCTCCATGGTGGGCGGATAGGAGCGGGGGGCCGCCCCGGCCGGCGGCTGCATCCCCGACGTGACCTGCATGATGCCGTAGCCGCAGTCGAAGGACACCAGCGCCGGCCCCACCTCGCCGTACCATACGGGGGGATGGGTGCTGGCTTGAAGCCAGCTGCTCTCGATCCAGCCGATGGCCTTCAGGAGGGTGGGCGGTATGTAGGGCGCTACGGTGCGGCTGGAGCCGGCGCTGCGGGGCCCCGTCTCCAGGGCGGGCAGCCCGAAGCCGGGCACCTCCGGGAAGAGCTGGTTGAAGCCCGCCAGCTCGAACACGGGGGCGTAGGCCCAGGGATAGTCCTTGTGCTCGTAGGCCTGGATGTACTCGAAGGCGTTAGGGTCGGGGTTGATGTCCAGGGCACAATCGGGGACGTTGTGGTTGGCTAGGACAGGCCCCGCCTCCCCTGCCAGAACCAGCAGGGGCAGCAGAAGGGCCAGCGTCGCCAGCAGCAGCCACCGCATCAGAGGCGTCCGCGTGCCCAGCCCACTACCTCCACCTCCCCCGACAGGGACAGGGGGGCCTGGCGGCCATCCCGTCCCACCGTCACCAGGGCTGGCGTTCCAGGGTTGCTGAGGGTGCCGGTGTAGTAGTAGCACAGCAGGGCCGTGCCATCGGGTGCCCAGACCAGCGGCTGTAGGAAGCCCGCCTCCAGGGAGACCAGGTCGCGGGCCGTGCCCTGCTGGAAGAGGGCCAGGCGCCCACGCTGGCCAGCCCCCGGCGCCAGGCCGAAGGCGACCCCGCTGGCATCGGGCAGCCAGGCGGGGCGCAGGGCCGGCTGGCCCCCAGTGGGCAGCTCCGAGACGGCGCGGCCCGTCAGGTCAGCCAGGTAGGCCCTGAAGGTGGACGAGCCGGTGAAGGCCAGACGTGTGCCGTCGGGGGAAAGGGCCAGGTCGCGGGCCGGCTCCGGTGCCAACGTCAACACCGTTGTCACCTGGCCCGACTGCATGTCGTAGGCCTTCAGCACCGACTCCCCCGTCTGTTGCGAGACCTCGGACCAATAAATATAACGTCCGTGGGCACCGACCAGGATGAGGGAAGCGGCACCGCTGGCGGTGGCCACGACCCGGGGCTCGCCCCCTCCCGCTGGGTCCACCTGCACCACTTGGGGAGGGCCGGCGGTGCTGCGCCGGGCGAAGACGGCGGTCCCGTCGGCGGCCCAGAGGACGCCGCCGCGCAGGTCCAGCTCCGCCGCCCGGCGGGACGGGTCGCCACCGTCCAGAGGCGCCACCCACAGCTCCGCCTGACGGCGGTCATCGCGGGCACCGCGGGGCAGGGCCACGTAGGCCACCCGCCGGCCATCGGGGGACAAGGCCATCCGTGCCCCCCACCCCTCGGCGTGCTCGATGGTCAGCACCGTCCGCGAGCGGGAGGGGTCGCGGGGGTCCACCAGACGCACGGTGTCGGCGTTCTGGCCGAACTGCTGGACCAGGAGGAGAGTCGTTTCCGGCCCCGGCGTGGGGCTGGCGACGGCGGTGGGGGTGGAGCCGACGCCGGGGGTGGTGCCCCCGCCCGGCGGCTGCGTCCCCTGGGGCCTGCCCTCGCCGCAGGCCACCGCCAGCAGCAAGGACAGGACGAGGGCGCAGCCGGCCCCCCATCTGGCCAGGGCCGCCCGGAGCGGGGGGAGGCGTGCCGGGACACGCATTGCCCACATTTTATGCACAGGGGGGCACTGGCGCCAACCGTCTGGTTGACGGGTTTCAGGCCATTTTCAGGCGAATGGTCCGTGGCCATGTGGTCGCCTCCCCCGCCCGCCAGAGGGGGCGACCCATCTCCCCTGTCCCGGGCAGCCCGCTGCCCCATTCCTGCCGGAAGGGGGCCGACTCCTGGGGCCACAGCTCGTGCAGGGGCCGCGGCCGCAGCGTCAGGCGGACGATGCTGCCACGGTGGACGGCCACCGCCAGCCCGGCCCGACGCAGCCGCTGGGCCAGGCAGACCTCGGCGCCCGGCCATGTCTCGGCCGGGGGCAGCGCCCATTCGCGCCGCACCAGGATGCAAGAGGGGAAGGGGGCCTCCACTATCACCGGCACCTGGGGGGCGTCGGGCCGCGCCGAGCAGGGGCGGGGCAGGCCGTCGTCGGCGAAGGTCACCCCCTCCACCAGCGTCCCGTCGGGGCAGAGGAGGAGGGGAGAGACGGCGCCCACCGATGGCTCCCGCTCCAACAGGTCCACCAGGGGCTCCAGCCAGCCCGGCAGGGCCTCCACCCATGGCCGCAGGTAGAGGACATAGGGACGGGAGTGGTCGGAGGCCGGGGCCGACGGGGAGGCAGCCGTCGCCCACGGGGCCTCGTAGCCGGGGGGCGTCCACCGGGCGAGGGCCTGCCGGTGGTGGTCCTCCAGGGGGGGCAGGGGGACTACGCTCACCTTCCCCGAGCCGCTCACCAGGGCCGTCACCTGTTGGCGGAAACGGTCCATACTGAACTCCTCGGCCCGCCGTCGCGCCCCCTCAGACAGCCGCCGGCGCTCTGTCTCGTCGCTGGTCAGGCGCAAGGTCAGCTCCATCAGCTCCTCCAGGGAGTGGAAGAGGTAGCCGCTCTGACCGTGGACCACCGTCTCGGCGGGCCCGCCCG
>DATLZD010000077.1:0-8489 GCA_035574155.1 Dehalococcoidia bacterium
GCGGGTGGAGGGCCGCCGGGAGCCGGGCAGCGCCCGCCGCTGGCGGGTCTCGGTGGAGGGGGAGGAGATGACGGCCACCTTCCATCCCGGGCCGGAGGGCCGCCTGCTGGTGGAGGCCCGGGGCCGCTCTTGGCCGGCCCGTGCCTCCCTCCTGCCTGCTGGGCTGTTGGTGGAGCAGGGGGGCCGGGCCTTCCGCTTCCATTGGCACCGGCCCCGGCCCGTCGAGGGGAGAGGGCCCCTGCCCGAGGCCCCGGGGCGGCTGTTGGTGGCCCCCCTCAGCGGGGTGGTGGTGAAGGTGGCGGTGGAGGAGGGCCAGCGGGTGCGGGCCAGACAGACGGTCGTAGTGCTGGAGGCCATGAAGATGGAGCACAGCGTCGATGCCCCTGTCGGCGGTACTGTGCGTCGCCTGCGCTGTCGGCCGGGGGACAGGGTCAAGGAGGGCCAGGTTCTGGCCGAGCTGGAGCCGGAGGTGGGTGAGGCATGAGGCTGCCGGAGCGCGTCGTCATCACCGAGGTGGGGCCGAGGGACGGCCTCCAGAACGAGTCCCGCATCATACCCCTGGAGGGCAAGGTGGCCCTCATCGAGCGGCTGGCGGACACGGGCCTCCGGCGCATCGAGGCCGTCTCCTTCGTCCACCCCAGGGCGGTGCCCCAGATGGCCGACGCCGCCCAGGTGATGGCCGCCCTGCGCCGCCGGCCGGGGGTTACCTACATCGCCCTGGTGCCCAACGAGGTGGGGGCCAGGAACGCCATCGCCGCCGGGGTGGACGAGCTGGCGGCGGTGGTCTCGGCCTCCGAGTCCCACAACCGGGCCAACCTGAACCGGTCCATCGCCGAGACCATGGGGGAGATAGCCAAGGTGGCCCGGCTGGCCGCGGAGGCAGGTCTCCCCTGGGCAGGCTACGTCTCCACCGCCTTCGGCTGCCCCTACGAGGGCGCGGTGGACCCGGAGCGGGTCCTCTCCCTAGCACGGGGGCTGCGCGACCTGGGGGCCTACACGGTGGCCCTGGGGGACACCATCGGTGTGGCCAACCCCAGGCAGGTCTACGAGCTGGTCTCCCGCCTGCGCCAGGAGCTGCCGGGCCTCCCGCTGCGCCTGCACTTCCACGACACTCGCGGGGCGGCCCTGGCCAACGTGCTGGCGGCCCTGCAGGCCGGCGCTGACCAGTTCGATGGCTCGGTGGGCGGGCTGGGGGGCTGCCCCTACGCGCCGGGGGCCTCGGGGAACGTGGCCACCGAGGACCTGGTGGCCATGCTGGAGGCCATGGGCATCGAGACGGGGGTGGACCTGGCGGCCCTGGTGCACGTCTCCTGGTTCGCCGAAGAGGTGGTGGGCCGGCCCCTGGAGGGGCGGGTGCGACGGGCCCTGGGACGCCCCCCGAGGGATTGTAAGCTGCCTTAGCGGCGGCTATAATTATGGCGGCCATAGGGTGCGGTTATACGACGCCCGGCCCGTGGGGCCGCGGGCCCTGCGGGTTTTAAAGCGCCGCTGGCCCGCCCAGACCAGGAACACAGGCGAGGGAGGAACGATGAGCCAGCCCACCAGCGCGCCGGAGATCGCCCGCGGCCTGCGCGGCGTCCTCTTGGACACCACCAGCACCTGCCACATCGATGGCGAGGCAGGTAAGCTCTACTACCGTGGCTACAACATCCACGACCTGGCCGAGCATTCCACCTTCGAGGAGGTGACCTACCTCCTGCTCTACGGTCGCTTGCCCACCCGCTCGGAGCTGGAAGAGATGGACCGCCGGCTGCGGCGCAGTCGTCAAGTGCCGGCGCCGGTGTTGGACGTGGTGCGGGTAGTCCAGCGGGCCCACCCCATGGACGTGCTGCGCACCGCCGTCTCGGCCCTGGCCGCCTTCGATCCGGAGACGGGCGACACCTCCTACGAGGCCACCCTGCGCAAGGCGGAGCGGCTCACGGCCCAGGTGCCCACCATCGTGGCCGCCCACGACCGGATCCGCCGCGGTCTGGAGCCAGTCCCGCCGCGGGAGGACCTGTCCCACGCAGCCAACTTCCTCTACATGCTCCACGGCCGCGAGCCCGATGCCGAGGCGGTGGACGCCATCGACATGGACTTCATCCTGCATGCCGAGCACGGCTCCAACGCCTCCGCCTTCGCCGCCCGCGTCACCGTCTCCACCGGCTCCGACATCCATTCGGCCATCGTCAGCGCCATCGGCACCCTGAAGGGGCCGCTGCACGGCGGTGCTGCCGAGGCGGTCATGCACATGATCGAGGAGATCGGGGAGCCGGAGAGGGTGGACGAGTACATCCAGCGTATGCTGGCCGAGGGGCGACGCATCATGGGCATGGGCCATCGTGTCTACCGGGTGGAGGACCCCCGTGCCCGTCACATGAGGGAGCGGGCCCGTGCCCTGGGGGAGAAGCTGGGCCAGCCCAAGTGGTACCAGATACTGGAGCGGGTGGCCGAGGTGACGGCGCCTCTCCGCTCCCGTGGGATCTCCCTCAACGTGGACTTCTACGCCGGTGCCGTCTACTACCTGCTGGGGATCCCCGAGGACCTGTTCATCTCCATGTTCGCCATCGGCCGCATGCCCGGCTGGTGCGCCCACGTGCTGGAGCAGATGCAGGACAACATCCTCATCCGACCGCTGCTCCAGTACTCGGGGCCCCTCGACCTGGAATACGTGCCCATAGACCAGCGCTGAGAGGGCACAGCGTCAGCCGCGGCACGCGTCGCTGGCGCCTGTCGGTCACTCGATGCGCTCGATCCGCAGGCGCAGGCGGCCAGCCGGCACCTCTACCTCCACCTCGTCGCCCTGCCGCCGGTCGAGGAGGGCGCGCCCCACGGGCGAGGCGCTGGATATCTTGCCCGCCTTGGTGTCCGCCTCGGCTGGCCCGACGACGGTGTAGCGGTGAAGGGCGCCCGTGTCCAGGTTGCGGACCTCGACGGTGCTGCCCAGCTGGACACGTTGACCGTCCCCGCGGTCGTCCACGATGACCGCCCGCCGCAGCATGGACTCCAGCTCGCGGATGCGGGTCTCCAGGTGGGACTGCTTCTCGCGGGCGGCCTGTAGGGGGGCGTTCTCACGGAAGTCCTTGTCCAGGGCAGCCCGCCGTATCTCCTCGGCGATGAGAGGACGCTGGGCCTTGAGGGCCTCCAGCTCCTGCTGAAGGGCCGCGTAGCCCTCGGCCGTCATCTCGATGGCCGGGAGGTCGCTGCTGGTGGCTGTCTGCCTGGCAGTGCGGGAGCGGGGCAAACGCACGTGCTGGGCTAGGCTTTGGTCGATGAGCTTCCACTGCCGGAGGCGCGAGAGGAAGGCCCGCAGCTCCTCGGCCCGCCTCCGCGCCTCGTCGCCGCTGCCCAGCTCCTCCACGTAGCGGGCCACGTCCTGGGGGCTGAGACGGCTAAGGGGCGTGTCGGCCCCATACCAACGGACGAAGGCCTCCACCGCCGACCGCGCGCCCTCGCCCCTCTGGTCGTAGGAGGACAGATAGCGTTCGGCAGCCTGACGCAGGGTGATCTCGGTCATGGCATCATTCAATTCTAGGGACGGCAACGAGGGCGGGTCAACGTGAGCGGCGGTCCGAGCATGGCGGTGCTGGTGGCGGGCGCCCAGGCCTTGGGTCTGCCCCTGTCGCCGGCCCAGGTCGAGGCCTTCGCCGTCTATCTGGACGAGCTGCTGCGGGAATCGCCCGCCGCCGGCCTCACGTCCATAGGGGACCCCGACGAGGTCCAGCGACGCCACTTCCTGGAACCGCTGGCCCTGGGCAGGGAGCTGGAACGGCTGGGGCTGCTGCCGTCGGGAGGGGCGGTGCGGGCCATAGACATCGGCACCGGTGGGGGCCTGCCCGGCCTCCCCCTGCGAATAGTCTGGCCTTCCCTGCGCCTGACCCTGCTGGACGCCGAGCGACGCAAGGTCGAATTCCTGAGTCGTCTGCTGGAGCGCCTGGGCCTGGGCGATGTGGAGGTGGTCTGGGGCAGGGCTGAGGAAGTGGCCCGCCATAAGGGCCATCGGGAGTCCTACGACCTGGCCCTGGCCCGGGCGCTGGCACCCCTGCCGGTGCTGGCCGAGCTGTCCCTTCCCCTTCTGCGGGTGGGTGGCCACCTGGCGACCCCCAAGGGGGAGAAAGTCCGCCGGGAGGTCGAGGAGGCCCAGCGGGCCTTGGCCGAGTGCGGCGGCCAGGTGGTCCACTTGGCGCCCCTGCCGCTGCCTTACGAGGCGCCGACCCCGGCGCTGCTGGTGGTGCGCAAGGTCGCCCCCACGCCCCAGCGTTACCCCCGAAGGCCGGGCATCCCAGCCAAGCGGCCCCTGCGCTGAGGGTCGGCGAGCGTCTTGCCTGCCGTGGGTGGGGCTGCCATGATGGTATTGGCCGGTGGGTCCCGGCCTGGCCGGTGGCAGGGTAGCTCAGCGGTAGAGCGGCGGCTTCATAAGCCGTGCGCCGTGGGTTCGAATCCCACCCCTGCCACCATGCGCCCGCCCTGGCCCCAGCTCTGACCCTCGGGCTATACTGGCCGAGGCCGTGAGCAGGGCTGTGCTACGCAACCTGAGCACAAGGACCCTCTCTGCAGCAGCCGCTGCCTTCGTGGCCTCCGTGGCCCTGCTGGCCTATCTGCCCTCGCTGAAGGGCTATTTCCTGTCCGACGACTTCGGGTTCGTGCGCATCTTCCATGATCGCCCCCTGGCGGACTTCCCCCGCCTGTTCGTGGACGATTGGTCGGGCGGCCTGTGGGGCCACCCCCTGGACGAGATCCGCCCCATCATTGGCCTGAGCTACCGGCTGGACAGCTTTCTCTGGGGCCTGGACCCCACGGGCTACCATTTCACCAATATGGCCTTTCACGCTGTGGCGGCGGTCCTGGTCTTCCTGATCGCCAGGGAGGCGGCCGGAGGGTCAGGGCTGCTGGGGCTGTTGGCGGGGCTTCTCTTCGCCGTGGCGCCGGCCCATGTGGAGGCGGTGTCCTGGATAGCGGCGCGGGTGGACGTGATCTCGGTCACCTTCTACCTGGCGTCCTTCTACCTCTTCCTCCTGTTCCGGAGGCGGGGAAGCCCATGGTGGGGAGGGCTCTCCTTTGTGGCCTACGCCCTGGCCCTCTTCTCCAAGGAGATATCCGTCACCCTGCCTTTCCTGCTGGTGGCCTACGACCTCCTGTGCCATCGCCCTTTGACGGCCAGGACCCTGCTGTCCCACCTCCCTTTCTTCGCCCTGCTGGGGGGATACATGTTTGTCCGCCATCTGGCCTTCGACAGCGCGGTGCGGGAGGACATGCTGGGGGCCGAGGCGGTCCGCTCCTTCCTGCAGCGTCAGGGCTACTACCTGTGGGAGCTGCTGCCGCCCCTGCGTCCCCTGCCCGACGCTCTCGCCTGGGCGCTGGTGGCGGCGGCGCTGACGGGGGCGCTGGCTGTGGCCCGGGCCAGGGGCGGGAGGGAGCTGGGAAGGCTGGTCTTTTTCGGCCCCGTCTGGCACCTGTTGGTGCTCCTACCGACCCTGGTGGCCTATTCCCCCAACAGCCACCGCTACCTGCTGCTGCCTTCGGCGGGGCTGGCGGTGTTCTCGGTCATCGCCGTGTCTTACCTGCCACGGCGTGCCGCCTTGGCGGCAGGGGCGGCCCTGGTCCTGCTGCTCGTCCCCCTCTCCCTGGGCCTGGCCGACTACCAGGGCGACTGGACCGCGGCGGCACGGCTCTCGCGCGAGTTCACGCAGCGGGCCGAGATGACGGCGCACCAGGCGCCGCCCGGCTCGACCGTCGTCCTGGACGTCCCTGGCAGCTACGGTCGCGCCTATCTGTGGGCCTGGGCGCTGCCCTTCGCCCTCGAGGAGCCCTTCAGCGACGCGGGGCTCTACGACCGCTACACAGTGCTGGAACGCCCCGAGACCTACCGTTGCCCCTTCTGCTGGGGCCGTGACCGCTTGGCGGCCATCGATGCCGCGTTGGCCAGCCATGGGGACATCTACCTGGTCTACCTGGACGAGGGAGGGCGCGCGGCGATGCGGGTGGTGCCGTCCGACCGCTGGCGCGAGATGACCGCCCTCGCCAGGCTAGGCGGCCCGGAGGCTAGGGCCTTCGCCTTGGCGAGCCTGCTGGACGACCTGCAGCCGCCACAGCCCCGATAGGCCTCGAGCAGCCCCTCAGCGGCCTTCCCCGTTCCAGGGCTGGCGCAGGGCGCGCTCGAGCGTCCGCCCCAGCCACAGCCAGAAGAGGAACGCGCCGCCCAGGAGCATGCCTAAGGCCGCCAACAGCGCCCCGCCCAGGGGGGAGACCAGCAGCGGAAGGACATGCAGCGAAAGGCCCAGGGCCAGGAGGGCGGCCCCGCTAACGGCCGACGCTATGGCTACCAGCAACCACGACAGCCCCGCAGCCATCGGCAGCCTCCGGATCAGGGACGGATGACAGGCTATCAGTGCTGCTGCACTCGGCACGCCTAGCTGCCGGGGCCCCTTGCGCGACACCATCATAGCCGGGAGCGCAGGGGGCTGGCAACCCCGTGTCTGCGTCGGCGAGCGGGCGCTAGCTGTGCGCTCGGGGAGCTATAATCGGTCTGGGGGGTGGATAGCCGTGACCGAGGCCATCGCCGTGGCGGCCGCCCTGATAGTGCTCTACGCCCTGATGACGGTGTCGGCGGTGCTGCTGGTGGTGCTGGAACGGCGCTCGGAGCGCAAGGGGCCGCCCGTTAGCTGAAAAGGCTCACCAGGCCCCCCAGGGCGAGGCTCACCACGATGGTGGCCAGGACGAAGACCAGCACCCAGAATCCCCTGAGGTCGTCCATCTCCACTCCCCCGGGCAGAGGCTTCCGCCCTATATTCTGCGGGCAAGGCACTGCCCGTTCAAGCACCGGCCGGCCCGAGGCGGGCGGCCTTCTAGTGGCTGGCCTGGCCCATCTCTTGCCGCATCTGTAGCCAGGCCTGGCGGGCCTCCTCCACCGATCCCTCGTCCTCGATGGTGGAGATGTCGCCCGGGTCCCGGTCCAGGACCACCGCCTTCAGGACCCGCCGCATGATCTTGCCCGAGCGGGTCTTGGGCAGCATGGCCACGAAGTTGATGTCTCCCACCACCGCCACCGGGCCCAGCTCGCGGCGCACCGTCTCCAGCAGTTCCCGGCGCAGGTCCTCGGAGGGGTGCTGGCCCTGCTTGAGGGCGATGAAGGCCGAGATGACCTCCCCCCGCACCGGGTCGGGGCGGCCGGTCACCCCCGCCTCGGCCACGGCCGGGTGCTTGAGGAAGGCCGACTCCACCTCGATGGTGCCGATGCGGTGGGCGGCGATCTTGATGACCTCGTCGGCCCGGCCAGCGAACCAGACGTAGCCGTCCTCGTCCAGGTGGGCCGAGTCGCCGGTGAAGTAGACTCCCGGTATGCGTTGCCAGTAGTCCCTGGCGTAGCGCTCGGGCTCGCCCCAGAGGGCGGGCGTCAGGCTGGGGAAGGGGCGCTTGATGACCAGTACACCCTTCTCACCGGGCCCCACCTCCTGCCCGTCGGGGGTCATGACGGCCACCTCCATGCCGGGCAGAGGCACCCCCGCCGAGCCGGGCTTGATGGGCAGCATGCCCAGCCCGTAGGGGTTGCCGATGACGGGCCCGCCCGTCTCCGTCTGCCACCAGTGGTCGATGACGGGGGTGCGGTCCTGGAGCACCACCTTCTGCAGCCACTCCCAGGCGGGGGCGTTGAGCACCTCGCCGGCGCAGAAGACCCGCTCCAGGGACGACAGGTCGAAGCCGCGGGCTGCCCCCTCCCCGTAGCGCATGAGCAGGCGCACGGCTGTGGGGGAGGTGAAGATGCCCGTCACGCCGAACTCCTCCACCACCCGCCACAGGACCTCGGGCCCGGGGTAGTCCAGGGCGCCCTCGTAGGCGATGGTGGTGCAGCCCATCAGCAAGGGGGCATAGACGATGTAGCTGTGGCCCACCGCCCAGCCCAGATCGGAGGTGGCCCACCAGACGTCGCTGGGCCGCAGGCCGAAGCACCAGCGGGCGGCGCTGTAGATGCCTACCTGGTAGCCGCCGTGGACGTGCACCGCCAGCTTGGGCTTGGCGGTGGTGCCGGAGGTGGCCAGGATGTAGGCCGGCTCGTTGGCCTCCATGACCACGTGGCCCCCGTCCTGTCCCTGGCCCTTGTGCAGGAAGTCCTCCCAGGGCAGGTCGCGGTCGGGCGTCATGGGGGCGCCGTCGGGGGTGCGGCGCAGCACCACCACCCTCTCCACTCCATCGCCTGCCAGGGAGAGGGCCTGGTCCACGATCTCCTTCAGCCGGACCTGGCCGCCGCGACGGTAGGCCACGTCGGCGGTGAACACCAGGCGGGAGCCGCTGGCGGCGATGCGGTCGGCCAGGGCCTGGGCGCCGAAGCCGGCGAAGACGACGGAATGGATGGCGCCGATGCGCACCGTCGCCAGCATGAGGGCGATGGCCTCCGGGCAGACGGGCATGTATATGGTCAGGCGGTCGCCCTTGCCCACGCCCAGGCCGCGCAGGGCAGCGGCGAGGCGCTCCACCTCTCTCCGCAACTGGGCGTAGGTGAACACCTGCCGCTC
>DATLZD010000078.1:0-9539 GCA_035574155.1 Dehalococcoidia bacterium
CGCTGGGTCACCGCCGCTGCTGGACACCCCACCGCCTAGCCCAGCAGTCCCCGTCTTCGACCCCCAGCGGGCCCTGCAGCACGTCCGCCGCCTATCGGTGGACATCGGCCCCAGGCCGGCCGGCAGCCCCGCCGAGGAGGAGGCCGCCCGCTACCTGGTCCAGACCCTCGAGTCCTACGGCTATCGCGTCGAGCAGCAGTCCTTCGCCATCCGTCCCACCCTGACCCGCGAGGTGGAGCTGCGCCTGCGGTCGCCGGTGGCGCGCAGCATCGATGCCCTGGCCATCGTCTTCAGTCCTGCGGGACAGGTGGAGGCCGAGCTGGTCTACGCCGGCCAGGGGCGCTTGGAGGAGTTCCCGGCGACGTCCCGGGGACGCATAGCCCTGGTCCAGCGGGGTGCCATCACCTTCGCCGAGAAGGTGGGCAACGCCTTCCGTGCCGGCGCGGTGGGGGTCATCGTCTTCAACGACCGCCCTGGCCCCTTTCTCGGGGTCATGCCCCAGGGGGCGGCCCTGCCGGCGGTGGCCATCAGCCAGGAGGACGGCCAGGCGCTGCTGCAGATGCTGCTGCAGGGGCCGGTGCGGGCCTTTCTCAGGGTGGCCGAGCCTTCGGTCAGGACTTCTTACAACGTGTTGGCCAGACCGCCCGGTGGCGAGTGCCGGTTGCTGGTCGGCGGACACTATGACTCGGTCCCCATCTCCCCCGGTGCCAACGACAACGCCTCGGGCGTAGCGACGGTGCTGGAGCTGGCCCGGGTCCTGGCCGATGACCCCCTGCGAGGCGGCATCTGCTTCGCCCTGTTTGGGGCGGAGGAGGAGGGGCTGTTGGGCAGCCGTGAGTTGGTGGCGCGGCTCAACGTGGAGGAGAGGCCACGGCTGCTGGCCATGATCAATCTGGACATGGTGGGGGTAGGTGACCGCTGGCTGATAGTGGGCACCCGAGAGCTGGCCCAGGAGGCGGCCAGCCAGGCCGAGGCCCTCGGCCTGACCTACCAGATAGGCGAGCTGCCCCAGGGCTTCTCGTCTGATCATGCCAGCTTCCTCGAGGCGGGCATCCCAGCGGTCTTTTTCCACCGTCAGGACGACCCGCGCTACCATTCCCCCGAGGACACGGTCCAGTATGTGGACGGAGCTGCCCTGGCCGAGGCGGCGCGCATGTCCTTGGCCGTGATCGACGCCTTGCTGGGGGTAGGGCGGCCTGCCCTTGTGCCTTCCGTGCCCTAGCTGATACCATCGGCTGGGCGATGGCGATGCCGGTGCGCACCCTGTGGCCGGTGCTGGCGCTGGCCCTGTTGCTGGCGGCTGCCTGCGGCGACGGGCTGGCGCCGGGGTCGTCCGGGTCGGCAGGGGAGGTGCGGCTGACGGACCCCCGGCAGGTCCCCACCGCCACGCCCTGGGCGACGCCCCCGCCGGTCATCTACCTGGAGGGGACCCCGACGGTGGGGGCGCCGACGCCAGGAGCTGGTGGGCCCTGTGGGGACGAGTATGTCGTCCAGCCTGGGGACGTGCCTGTGACCATTGCCCAGCGCTGCGGCATTACCCTTGAGGCCCTGCTGGGTGCCAATCCGGGCCTGGACCCTACCGCCCTGCGCCCCGGCGACCGCCTGCGGATCCCCCGTCGCTAGGCCCGCTCCCACCGATTGCGCCATCCTGCTTCCTGTGCTAGCATTCGGCCCGAAGGCCGTTGGCGGCCGTCCGACGCCCCATAACCCCTGCCAGGAACGGAGATATGGCGATAGAGGGCAGGCCCCTGTCCGAAAAGCTCTCTCATCTCCTGAAGCTCAAGGAGCAGGCCCGCCAGGGTGGTGGCCCCGAGCGCATCGAGGCCCAGCACAAGCGTGGCAAGCTCACCGCCCGGGAGCGTCTCGACCTGCTGCTGGACCCGGGCAGCTTCGAGGAGTTGGACGCGCTGGTGCTGCACCGCGCCACCGATTTCGGCCTCGACCGCCAACGCTACTACGGCGACGCGGTGGTCACCGGCTACGGCACCATCGAGGGGCGCCTGGTCTACGTCTTCTCCCAGGACTTCACGGTGCTGGGCGGCTCCCTGTCGGAGGCCGTGGGCGAGAAGATCTGCAAGGTCATGGACCTGGCCCTCAAGAACGGCGCTCCCATCATCGGCATCAACGACTCCGGGGGCGCCCGCATCCAGGAAGGGGTCGTGTCGCTACGGGGCTACGGTGACATCTTCCTGCGCAATACCCTGGCCTCGGGAGTCATACCGCAGATATCGGTCATCATGGGCCCCTGCGCCGGTGGCGCTGTCTACTCGCCGGCGCTGACGGACTTCATCTTCATGACCAGGGCCGCCCACATGTATATCACCGGGCCTGACGTGGTGCGGGCCGTCACCCAGGAGGAGGTGACCCACGAGGAGTTGGGGGGCGCCCAGGTGCACGCCACCAAGAGCGGGGTGGCCCACTTCGTACTGGACTCGGAGCAGGAGTGCCTGCAGGAGGTGCGGCGGCTCCTCTCCTTCCTCCCCTCCAACAACATGGAGGACCCGCCGGCGGTGGAGCCGGGCGACGACCCACATCGCCTGTGCGATGACCTGCTGGACATCGTCCCCGAGGACCCCGCCAAGCCCTACGACATGCACGAGGTCATCTACCGCATCGTGGACGATGGCGACTTCATGGAGGTCCACTCCTACTGGGGACAGAGCATCGTGGTGGGGTTTGCCCGCATGAACGGCAGGCCGGTGGGCATCGTCGCCAACAACCCCGCCGTGCTGGCGGGCGTGCTGGACATTGACTCCTCCCGCAAGGCGGCGCGCTTCGTCCGTTTCTGCGATGCCTTCAACATCCCCATCGTCACCCTGGTGGACGTGCCGGGCTACATGCCGGGCACCGACCAAGAGCACGGGGGCATCATCGTCCACGGCGCCAAGCTGATCTACGCCTACTCGGAGGCGACGGTCCCCAAGGTCACGTGCATCGTCCGCAAGGCCTATGGCGGCGCCTACCTGGTGATGGGCTCCAAGCACCTGCGGGCCGACATCAACTACGCCTGGCCCACGGCCGAGATCGCCGTGATGGGCCCCGAGGGAGCGGTAAACATCGTCTTCCGCCGGGAGCTGGAGGCAGCCGCGGACCCCGATGCCAGGAGGCAGGAGCTGATCCAGGAGTACCGCCAGAAGTTCGCCAACCCTTATGTGGCGGCGTCACGTGGCTTCATCGACGACGTCATCGACCCGCGGGAGACGCGGGCCAAGATCATCCGTGCCCTGGAGATGCTGCGCAACAAGACGGACACCAATCCCCCCAAGAAGCACGGCAACGTACCTCTCTGATGTGGAGGGCTGGGGCGATGGGCGTGGGCATAACCGACACCACCCTGCGCGACGCGCACCAGAGCCTGCTGGCCACCCGCATGCGCACCGAGGACATGCTGCCCATCGCGCCCCTGATGGACGAGGTGGGCTTCCACAGCGTAGAGGTCTGGGGCGGTGCGACCTTCGATACCTGCCTGCGCTTCCTGCGGGAGGACCCCTGGGAGCGCCTGCGCCAGCTAAAGCGCTGCTTCCGCCGCACCCCGCTGCAGATGCTGCTGCGGGGACAGAACGTGGTGGGCTACCGGCACTATGCCGACGACGTGGTCGAGAAGTTCGTGGAGCTGGCCATCAAGAACGGCATGGACATCTTCCGCATCTTCGATGCCCTCAACGACCTGCGCAACCTGGAGACGGCTGTGAGGGCTGTCAAGCGCTACGGAGGCCATGCCCAGGGCACCATCTGCTACACCATCAGCCCCGTCCACACGCTGGACCTCTACGCCCGCATGGCCCGCGAGCTGGTGGAGATGGGCTCCGATTCCATCTGCATCAAGGACATGGCCGGCATCCTCCGGCCCTACGAGGCCTACGAGCTGGTGAAGCGCCTCAAGGATACGGTGCCGGTGCCCGTCCAGCTCCATACCCACTCCACCGGCGGCCTGGCCCCGCTGGCGGTGCTGAAGGCTATCGAGGCCGGGGTGGACGTGGTGGACTGCGCCATCTCCAGCCTCTCCCTGGGGACGTCCCAGCCGCCCTGTGAGTCGTTGGTGGCCACCCTCAAGGGGACCCCCCATGACCCCGGACTCGACTTGGAGCTGCTGTCCCGGATCGCCGCCTACTTCGCCGAGGTCCGGCGCAAGTATGCCGCCTTCGAGGGCGAGGTGACGGTGGACGTGGGTGTCCTCATCCACCAGGTGCCGGGCGGCATGATCTCCAACCTTCTGTCCCAACTGCGGGAGATGGGTGCCGCCCACCGACTGCCCGAGGTGCTGGAGGAGATACCGCGGGTGCGGGCCGAGCTGGGCTACCCTCCCCTGGTGACCCCCACCAGCCAGATCGTCGGCACCCAGGCGGTCCTCAACGTGCTGGCCGGCGAGCGCTACAAGCAGGTGACGCGGGAGACCAGGGCCTACGTCCAGGGCTACTACGGCCGTCCCCCCGCTCCCATAGACCCCGATGTGAAGCGCAAGGTGCTGGGTGATGCCGAGGAGATCAGCGGCCGCCCCGCTGACCATCTGTCCCCCGAGCTAGAGAAGGCCCGGCAGGAGCTGGGCGATCTGGCCCGCTCGGAGGAGGACGTGGTCTCATATGTGCTCTTCCCCCAGGTGGCCAGGGAGTTCCTGGAATGGTTGGCCCGGGGTGGCGGTCTGGAGGAGGAAGAGGTGGCAGCCATTGCCGTCGCCCTGGCCCACGACCAGCAGCGGCCGCAGCCGGCACCGCCCCCCAGAGTGGAGGTCTCCCTCTGGAAGGTGGCCGGCCGTCGCCGTCTGTTGCACCGCATCGGCTCATGAGGCTGGTAGTAGACGGTCAGGAGTTCGAGGTCGAGCACCGCGGCGACACGGTGGTGGTCAATGGCCGCGAGTTCGCCGTCCGTGTGCGTCGACAGCGGGGCATCGTCACCGTATACGTCAACGAGCGCCCCTACTACGTGCAGCTCCCTGAGGACCACCCCGCGGAGGGACCCCTGACGGCCCTGGTGGACGCGCGCCAGCACCAGGTGGAGGTGAGGGGAGGGACTTCCCAGCGCCCGCGGCCCAGGACGGCGTCCTCCTCCCCACGGCGGGCGCTCTCCGTGGCCGGCCCCGGCGTGGTGACGGCGCCCATGACCGGCCGCGTGGTGCGGGTTCAGGTCCAGATGGGCGACGAGGTGGAGGAGGGGCAGGTGCTGCTGGTGGTGGAGGCCATGAAGATGGAGAACGAGGTCACGGCACCGGTAGCGGGTCGCGTCAAGGAGGTTCTGGTGCAGGCAGGGGCGCGGGTCAGCGAGGGCGACCCGCTGGTGCTGCTGGAGCCCCGCTGATGCCTACCCCTCCGGCAGGGTGACTAGGGACGTGGTGCTGTGGATGCCCTCTATCTTGCGTATGCGCTCCCCTAGGATGGGGGGTATATCGGTGAGGTTCTCCACTTCCAGCTCGGCTACGATGTCGTAGGGGCCCATCACCTGGTGGCACTCCACCACTCCGGGGATCTGGCGGATGAGGTCGGCCACCGTCCGGGTGCGGGCGGGGTCGGCCACGATGAGCACGTATGCCTTGATCATGCGGTGCTCCTTCCTGCAGGCGTATCTAAGGCCCATTATATAGGCAGGGGCCGACGGCGCCAGGCCGCCGCGACGCCGATGCCAGACTGCCCGCTTACAGAATCTTTCTATTCCCTGCCCCTGGCCCTGTTCATAGCCGGCCCTCTTTGCTACAATGGGTCTGGCGGCCCCGATAAGGGGCGTAGGTCACGAGGGCCGAGGAGCTATGCCCAGAGATGACTTCATAATCAGGATCGGTGGCGACACGGCAGTCGGTGGCGTTATCAGCACAGGCGAGAACTTCACTCAGGCAGCGGCCCACATAGGATTCCACACCTTCACCTTCCGCACCTATCCGGCCGAGATCAAGGGCGGCCATGCCTGGTTCCAGGTCCGCATCAGCCATCGCCCGGTCATCTCCATCGGCGACGGGTGCGATGTGCTGGTGGCCTTCGACCAGGAGGCCTATGAGCTGCACCGGGAGGACCTGAACCCGGGCGGCGTGCTCATCTACGACTCGGAGCTGGTGCACCCCCGCGAGGAGGGTGACAGCGTCGTCCTCTACGGCATCCCCTTCCAGCGGATCGCTCGCCAGGAGCTGGAGTTCGTGCGGGGCACCAACACCCTCATCCAGGGCGTGCTGGCTGGGCTGTTCGGCTTGCCCCTCTCGGCGCTGGAAGAGATGGTCGTGACGCGCTATCAGCGGCGAAAGGAGCTGCTGGACAAGAACCTGGAGGCCCTGCGCTACGGCTACGAGTATGTCAACAAGCTGACCAAGCGGGACGGCTTTTGGCTGGGCTCGGCTGACAACGTATCACGGTTGGTGGTCAGCGGCAACCAGGCCATCGTGGCTGGGGCACTGCACGCCGGCTGTCGCTACTTCGCCGGCTACCCCATCACGCCTGCCTCCGACATCCTGGAGGCCATGGCGGCGGAGCTGCCGCGGCTGGGCGGCGTCTGCCTTCAGGCTGAAGACGAGATGGCAGCCCTGGCCTCGGTCATCGGCGCCTCTTACGCCGGCGTCAAGGCCATGACGGCCACCTCCGGGCCGGGGCTGTCGCTGATGGTGGAGTTGCTGGGGCTGGCGTCCATGGCCGAGATCCCGGTGGTCATCGTGGACGCCCAGCGCTCGGGCCCCAGCACGGGCATGCCCACCAAGCTGGAGCAGGGAGACCTGTTCCACGCCCTCTATGCGGGCCACGGGGACTTCCCCCGCATAGTGGTGGCGCCGGGCTCGGTGGCCGACTGCCTGCGGATGATCGTCAACGCCTTCAACCTGGCCGAGAAGTACCAGTGCCCCGTCATCCTCCTCTCGGACCAGTCCCTGTCCCACCGCACCGAGACGATGGAAGTGCCTGACGTCTCGGAGCTGAGGGTGGTGGACCGTCTGCGGCCCGATGGGGTGGAGCCGGGCCAGTACCGCCGCTACCAGATCACCGAGTCGGGCGTCTCGCCCATGGCCATCCCTGGGCTCGACCGTCACACCTACGTGGCCCCAGGCCTGGAGCACGACGAGCTGGGGCATCCGGTGCTGACGCCCCAGGTGCACGAGGCCATGACGGCCAAGCGCTTCCGCAAGCTGGAGACCTGTCGTCAGGAGGTGGACACGGCCGAGTTCGCCACCCCCTACGGTAACGTCCCTGCCGACCTCGGCATCATCTCGTGGGGGGCTACCGAGGGGTCGGTCCGGGAGGCCATCGACCGTGCCCTGGCCAAGGGCTACCGGGTGGCGGGCCTGCACCTGCGGGCCCTGAGCCCCTTGCCCAAGGAGCGGCTGCGGGAGTTCCTGGGCTCGGTCAAGAGGGTGATGGTGCCGGAAGTCAACTACCAGGGCCAGCTCGCCCATCACCTGGCTGCCCAGCTAGGGGTGCAGGCCATCCGGGTCAACAAGATCGGTGGCCTGCCCTTCACTCCGGGCGAGATCCTGGCCAAGATAGAGGAGGTCATGCGCGATGCCTGACGGTGCCGCCACCGCCCAAAGGCCCTCAGAGGTCCTGACGGTCAAGGACTACCGCGGCGACCAGAAGCCGGTCTGGTGCCCCGGCTGTGGCGATTTCGGCGTGCTGAGCGCCACCTTCAAGGCGTTGGCTGCCCTGCAGCTGCCGAAGCACCAGGTGGTGGTGGTATCGGGTATCGGCTGCTCCAGCCGCGCCCCCTATTTCATGAGCACCTTCGGCTTCCATGGCGTCCACGGTCGGGCGTTGCCCATCGCCACCGGCATCAAGCTGACCCGTCCTGACCTGACAGTCCTGGTGATGGGCGGCGACGGTGACCTGATGGCCATCGGCATGGGGCACCTGCCCCACGCTGCCGCCCGCAACATCGACGTCACCTGCATCATGATGGACAACCAGACCTATGGCCTGACCAAGGCCCAGGCCTCGCCCACATCCTTCATAGGCCATAAGACCAAGTCCACCCCCTACGGGGTCATCGCCAAGCCCATGAACCCGGTGCTGATGGCCCTGGCGGCTGGGGCCACCTTCGTGGCCAGAGGCTACTCGGCCAGGCCCAACGAGCTGGCCCAGCTCATCGTGGAGGGGATCCGCCACCGGGGCTTCGCCTTCATCCATGTCCACAGCCCCTGCGCCGAGTTCTACAACACCTATGACCTTTACGACCAGCGGGTGACGGAGATGCCAGAGGGCTGGGACACCAGCGACCTGAAGGCGGCCATGGAGCTGGCCCTGACGGAGGACAGGGTGCACTTGGGCATCTTCTACCGCGAGGAGCGTCCCGTCTACGAGCTGCAGGTGCGGGAGATGGAACCCAAACGGGAGGAGTTCGACCTGGCCCGCTTCCTGCAGGAGCGCTTCTCCTAGGTGCGTCTGGCCGGTAGCGGAGGCGATGCCGGCCCCGCCTGTCCGGGCGGGGCCGCCTAGTGACGAGGCAGCGAGCGATGGGCGTCGAGAAGGGGCCACCCCGGGGCCGGAGGCGGGCTGAAGGGGCGGCCCCGCAACACATCGTCACAGAGAGGGAGTTCGGGACATGGTAACACTGCAGCGCAGCGACCTACGGCCCCCCTACCGTATCACCCTCATCCCCGGCGATGGCACCGGGCCCGAGATCACCGAGGCCACGGTGCGGGTGGTGGAGGCCACCGGTGTGCCCATCGAATGGGAGGTGAAGGAGGCGGGCATCAATGCCCTGGAGAAGTTCGGCAGCGTGCTGCCGGACGACGTACTGGAATCGGTGC
Organism: Dehalococcoidia bacterium; assembly: GCA_035574155.1. Taxonomy (GTDB): domain Bacteria; phylum Chloroflexota; class Dehalococcoidia; order SM23-28-2; family HRBIN24; genus HRBIN24. The sequence goes on from DATLZD010000078.1 coordinate 8,708, forward strand.
GGCGCAACAAGGTGGCCCTCAAGGGGCCCATCACCACGCCCAGAGGAGGAGGTTTCCGCAGCGTCAACGTCGCCCTGCGCAAGCTGCTGGACCTTTACGCCTGCGTGCGGCCCGCCAAGTGGTATCCGGGGGTGCGCAGCCGTTATGAGAACATCGACCTGGTGATCGTGCGCGAGAACCACGAGGACCTCTACGCGGGGCTAGAGTTCGAGAAAGGGCATCCGGCCATCCGCGTCGTCTCCGACCTGTGCGTCCAGAACGGTATGGAGCCCATCCGCGAGGACGCCGGCCTCAGCTTGAAGGTCATCTCCGAGTGGGGCAGCGAACGCATCGTGCGTTTCGCCTTCGAGTATGCCCGTGCCTATGGCCGGCGCAAGGTCACGGCGGTGGCCAAGGACAACATCCTCAAGTATACCGACGGCCTCTTCTTCGCCGTGGCCAGGAGGGTGGCCGAGGAGTACCCGGACATCCAGTACGAAGAGGTGCTGGTCGACAACATGACCATGCAGCTGGTCCAGCGCCCCGAGAACTACGACGTGTTGGTGTTGCCCAACCTTTATGGCGACATCCTCTCGGACCTGTGTGCCGGCCTCATCGGGGGCTTGGGGGTAGCTCCGGGCGCCAACTTCGGCGACGACCTGGCCGTGTTCGAGCCCGTCCACGGCAGCGCCCCCAGGTATGCCGGCCAGAACAAGGTCAACCCCATGGCCATGATGTTCTCGGCGGTGATGATGCTGCGCTACCTGGGTGAGATGTCGGCGGCCGACCGCATGGAGCAGGCCATGGCGGCCGTCATCCGCGAGGGCAGGTCGGTGACCTACGACATGAAGCC
>DATLZD010000079.1:0-13941 GCA_035574155.1 Dehalococcoidia bacterium
CGACGGGCGGCCGCCTCCCTAGGCGTCCCCTTCACCACTGCCAGCGCCTGGTCTATGGGGTCGTAGAGCTCCCGCGCCACCTCCAGCCGCTGCCCCGGCTCGTTCACCACCAGCGAAAGGGCGGTGAAGGCCACGTCGGCGTTGCCGGAGCGGGCATACTGGAACGCCTGCTGGATGTTCTCGGCGATGACGATCCTGGGCTGCAGGGCCTCCCACAGGCCCAGGCGCTGCAGGGCCTGCCTGGCGGCGGCGCCGTAGGGCGCCTGGTCGGGGTTGGCGATGGCGATGCGCCGCACCAACCCCGACCGCAGGTCTTCCAGCGAGGAAAGGGCGAGGCCCGAGTCGGCCCGGGCCCATAGGACCAGCTTGCCGCGGGCGTACACGCGCACCGTCTCCGGCAGGACTAGCCCCTTGTTGGCCAGACTCTCCACGTGGCGGCGGTCCGCGGCGAGGAACAGGTCGGCGGGAGCCCCCCGCTCGATCTGGGCAGCGAGCTGGGCAGTGTTGCCGTAGTTGACCTGCACGCGGATGCCCGTCCGCTCCTGGAAGGCGTCCAGCAGCGGTGGCAACACGTCGGCCAGGTTAGCGGCGGCCGATACGAGCAGCGTCGTCTCCGACCGGGGGGACGCGTCCGGGGCGGCACGCTCCCCTCCCCCGCACGCGACCAGGGCGAGGGCCACCAGCAGGGCCGGCAGCACACGCATCATGACCTCCTGTCGGCCTGCTCCCTGAGCCAGCGCAGGGCGGCCTCGGTCATGGCCGCCCTAAAGCCGTACACCGATCTGGAGAAGGCGTCGCCAGCGCCCTCGCGCGCCTCCTGCCACGCTGCCAGGCGTCGTGCCAGGGCCTCCCCCTGGGCCCGCAGGACTCGTTCCCTCTCGTCGGGGCCCAGAGACTCGGCGAAGTAAAGCCTTCCCAGCAGCCCCAGGCGCATGTCCCTCAGGCCCTGGACGGGCCGGCGCAGCCACTCGCGGAAGGCCGCCTCCCCCTGCGGGGTGAGGGCATAGGCGGCGCGGCGCCTCGGGCCGTGGGCCCCTTCGTCCTTGCGCACCCAGCCCTGGGACTCGAGCTTGGCCAGGATGGCGTAGACCTCGTTGCGTCGCAGGCGCCAGACGTGGCCCAACGCCGCATCGGCCCGGAAGTGGCGGGCGATGGCGTAGCCGTGGCGGGGCCCCTGGCCAAGCAGGCCCAGGATGGCGTACTCGGCATCGGTGTTGGGTCGCATAGTCAGTTTCTGACTATCTCCTTATATCGCCGCCGCCCCCATCTGTCAACCGCCGCCAGCAGGGGGCGATGGCGCGGGTTGCCTGGGGCCCGTGCGGGGTAAGATAATAGGCGCACCGGAGACTACAAATCCTTTCGCCAGGAGGGGGAGACCCTCATGAGCCAGTACGCTGCCAGCGCCATCCGCAATGTCGCCCTCATCGGACACGGCGGCACCGGCAAGACCTCCCTGGCCGAGGCCCTCCTCTTCCGCGCCGGCGCCGTCCAGCGCCTGGGACGGGTTGAGGATGGCACCACCGCCTCCGACTGGGACCCTGACGAGCAGCGCCGCGGCTTCAGCATCAACCTGTCCGTCCTGCCCGTGGAATGGGACGGCCACAAGGTCAACGTCATCGACACCCCGGGCTATCCGGACTTCCTGGGCGAGGTCAAGTGCGGCCTGCGGGCCGCCGACGCCGCCCTCATCGTCATCGATGCCACCTCCGGTGTGCAGGTGGGCACCGAGTTCGCCTGGCAATACGCCGACGAGCTAGAGCTGCCCAGGGCCATCTTCGTCAACCGCCTCGACCGGGAGAACGCCAGCTTCGCCACCGTCCTCTCCCAGGCCCAGGAGCGGTGGGGACCGCGCTGCCTGCCCCTGCATCTGCCCATCGGCGCCGAGCAGTCCTTCCGCGGCCTGGTGGATGTGCTGGCCCTGCGCGCCTACGCCGGTGACAGGGACGAGCCCGCCGACGTCCCCGGCGACCTGCTGGAAGAGGCCCAGTCCTGGCGCGAGAAGCTCATCGAGGCGGCCGCCGAGTCCGACGACGAGCTGCTGAGCAAGTACCTGGAGGGCGAGGCCCTGAGCGACGAGGAGGTGCTTTCGGGCCTGCGCCGCGCCCTCCTCTCCCGCTCCCTGGTGCCCGTGCTGGTGGGCTGCGCCACCAGGACTATCGGCAGCGCGCCATTGCTGGAAACCGTCTGCCGCCTGTTCCCCTCGCCCCTGGAGCGGCCGGTCCGCACCGAGGACGGCCAGGAGGTTACCGCTGACCCCGACGGCCCGCTGGCTGCCCTGGTCTTCAAGACCACCGCCGACCCCTACGTGGGCCGCCTCAGCTACTTCCGCGTGTTCTCGGGCACGCTGAAGGCCGACTCGCAGGTCTGGAACTCCCGCAAGCAGGTGGCCGAGCGCATCGGGCCCCTCTACCTGGTGCGGGGCAAGAACCAGACCCAGGTGCCCCAGGTGACGGCCGGCGACATCGGTGCCGTGGCCAAGCTGGCGGAGACCGGCACCGGCGACACCCTCTGCGCCCGCGAGCGACCGGTGGTGCTGCCAGGCATTACCTTCCCCGAGCCTGTGTTCGCCGCCGCCATCCATCCCAAGAGCAAGGCCGACCTGGACAAGATGAGCACCGCCCTACAGCGCATCGTCGACGAGGACCCCAGCCTGCGCCTTGAGCGCAACCCCGATACGGGCGAGACGCTCCTGCACGGGCTGGGCGACTCCCATGTCGAAGTGGCCCTGGAGAAGATCCGCCGCAAGTTCGGCGTCGAACTGGAAATGACCACCCCCAGGGTCCCCTACAAGGAGACCATCACCGCCAGCGCTGTGGCCGAGTACACGCACAAGAAGCAGACAGGCGGCCGCGGCCAGTACGCGCGGGTGGCCATCCGCCTGGAGCCCCTGGGCCGGGGCGAGGGCTTCCAGTTCGTGGACCAGATCGTGGGCGGGGCCGTGCCCAAACAGTTCATCCCCTCGGTCGAGAAGGGCGTGGTGGAAGCCATGCAGGAGGGCGTCCTGGCCCACTATCCCCTGGTGGACATGAAGGTCACCCTGTTCGACGGCAAGGACCACCCGGTGGACTCATCGGACATCGCCTTCAAGATCGCTGCCGCCCATGCCCTGCGCAAGGGCGCCCAGGACGCCCGTCCGGTGCTGCTGGAGCCCATCATGCGCATGCAGATAACGGTGCCCGATGCCTACACGGGCGACATCATCAGCGACCTGAACGGCAAGCGGGCGCGGGTGCTGGGCACCAGCCCCAGCGGGCCGGGGCTGACCACCATCGAGGCGCTGGCGCCCCTGGCCGAGGTCCAGCGCTACGCTGCCGACCTGCGCTCCCTGACTCAGGGGAGGGGCCACTACACCATGACCTTCGACCACTACGAGGAGGTGCCTGCCCACATCGCCCAGCGCATCATAGAGCAGGCCCAGAGGGAGCGCGAGGCCCAGCGGGCCTGAGTTAGCCGCCGCTCTCGGTGGCCAGCACGTCGGCGTCGGCGATCTTCCACTCGTTGCCGAACTTGCGCCACACCAGGCGGGCGGTGAAGCTGGTGGGCCCCAGGTACTTCACCTGGCTGACCCAGTCCTCCCCCTCCTGGCCCACGCTCTGGACCTCGTAGCCCTGGATCTGCACGGCCATGCCCGCACCGGCCGCTGCCTGCAGCTTCACCATCGCTTCGGGGGTGAGGTCGTTCATGAGCTGGCCGATGTCCATGGTCACCACCGCCTTGGAAAAGCGGTGCACCGCCTGTTCCACTTCTTGCTGGCTCATGAGCGCCTCCTGCACGGGTATTCCTGTCCGCTAGGCGACTATATGGCCGAAGGACGGTAGTGTCAATTCGGGGAAAAGCTGGGGAAACGCTTATACGCCTTCGCCCGACCCCGCGCCGATCCCTTCGTGCCTGGTGTACAATGGCCGCGACGACCCGTGAGGAGGGGGAGCCATGAAGGTTATTCGCGAGCCCAGGGTCTACCTGGTGGGCAGGCAGCAGGTGGACGACGCTGCCATCGAGCGCTTCCTCTCCGACTACGGCCTCTCCTGGCAGACGGACACGGAGGTGGGGGCGGAGCGGCTGGTGGAGGCGGGCGGGCGTGTCTGCTACCTCTCATTCGGCAAGGGGCGGCGCACCAACGCCGAATACATCGGCAACCTCATCGGCCAGAAGCACGGCTCGGTGCTCGAGCACGCCGTCTGGAACTTCATCATCGCCGGCGTCTCCCGCAGCTTCTCCCACGAGCTGGTGCGCCACCGCGCTGGCTGGGGCTACTCCCAGCTCTCCCAGCGCTACGTGGACGAGTCCGAAGCCGCCTTCGTGGTGCCCGACGTCATCGCCGAGGACGAGCGGGCCTACGCCGTCTGGCTGCGGGCCATCGAGGCCGCCCACGCCGCCTACCTGGAGCTGGTGGAGATCCTGCAGGAGCGTTTCAAGGACGTGCCCGACCGGACGCTGCGGCGCAAGCTGGCGCGGCAGGCGGCGCGGTCGGTGCTGCCCAACGCCACCGAGACCATCATCTTCGTCACGGCCAACGCGCGGGCGCTGCGGCACTTCATCGAGCTGCGGGGCTCCGAGTGGGCCGAGACGGAGATACGCAAGGTGGCGCTCGCGGTGCTGCGTATCATGCAGCGGGAGGCGCCCAGCATCTTCGGCGACTACCGTATCGAGCGGCTGCCCGACGGCACCGAGGTCGCCCGCACCGAGTTCGAGAAGGTGTGAGGGGCGGTGGCGCCCGGGCCGCCATCGGCTAACATGGAGGCGGAGGCGCCATGAGCGAAGGAGGGCGAGGCACCCCGTCCGCCACCGGCCAGGGGGCCGTTGTCCTCGACGGGCGGGCCGTGGCCGCCCAGGTCCGGGCCGAAGTGGCCCAGAGGGCGCACAGGCTCAGGGAACGTACCGGCGTCACCCCCGGCCTCGCCTTCGTGCTGGTGGGCGACAACCCCTCCTCCCTCTCCTACGTCCGCTCCAAGGGCGAGGCCGCCCAGGAGGCGGGCATCCACTCCATTACCCTCCACCTGCCCGGAGACACGTCCCAGGACGAGGTCATCGCCCGGGTCAGGGAGCTGAACGCCGACCCCGCCTTCCACGCCATCCTGGTGCAGCTGCCGCTGCCGCCGCACGTGTCGGAGAGCGCCGTCATCGAGGCCATCGCGCCGGAGAAGGACGTGGACGGGGTCACGGCCGTCAACATGGGGCGCCTGTTGCGGGGGGAGCCCTGCCCCCAGCCCTGCACCCCCCGCGGCGTGGTGGAGCTGCTGGTGCGCTCGGGTTACCGGCCCGAGGGCAAGCACGTGGTCATAGTGGGCCGGTCCAACATCGTCGGCAAGCCCCTGGCGGCCATCCTGGTCCAGAAGCGGGAGGGCGCCAACGCCACCGTGACCGTCTGCCACACCGGCACGCCCGACCTGGCCCGCTTCACCCGCCAGGCCGACATCCTCATCGCCGCCATGGGCAGCGCCCATGCCATCACCGCCGATATGGTGCGGCCGGGCGCCGTGGTGGTGGACGTGGGCAACAACTGGCTGCCCGACCCCACGCGCAAGAGCGGCCGCCGGCTGGTGGGCGACGTGGACTACGAGGCGGTGCGCCAGGTGGCGGCGGCCATCACCCCCGTGCCCGGCGGCGTCGGCCCCATGACCGTGGCCATGGTGCTGATGAACACCGTCGAGCTGGCCGAGCGACAGCTAGGGCTGGCCTAGCGCCAGATGCCCAGCACGTCGCCGTCTATGAACCTGGGCTCCGACTCCAGGTGCTCCACCAACCGCCGGTACCAGCGGTCCTGCTCCGGGTCGTTGGCGTTGGCGAAGTAGGTGTCGCGACTGGAGAAGACCACCGCCTCGATGAGCTCCCGCGGGTCGTCCTGGTTGCGGTAGAGCACCGAGGCGACGAACCCCTCGATCCTGGGCGCCCGCTCCCGCACCCAGGAGTCCATCATCTCCAGGACGGCCTGCTCGTGGCCCTCCTTGGGCCGCATGACGATGAGGGTGCCGAACATCGCTTCGTCCTCCTTCTCTTCAGAACATGGTCGGCAGGGCAGCGGGGTGGAAGACCACCACCGCCCCGTAGGCGATGAGGGCGGCGGCGGCCAGCAGCCGGGCCTGGGGGCCCAGGGGCAGCGACTTCTCGGCGAAGATGAGGGCGGTTATGAGGGCCATGATGGCCACGTTCATCACCCCCAGGGGGAAGAGGATGATGAACAGCAGCCAGCAGCAGCCCAGGCAGTAGGCGCCGTGCTCCAGGCCCATGCGCACCGCCCCCAGCTCCCCCTCCCGCCAGGAGCCCAGGATGAAGCTCAGGGGGGAGCGGCAGCGCTTCAGGCAGGCCCACTTGAGGGGGGTTAGCTGGTAGAGGCCGGCCAGCACCAGCACCCCCCCGCCCAGACGGGGGGCGTTGGTCTCCAGCCAGCCCCAGCGCATGGCCAGGTCCTCTCCCCCTATCGCCAGGCCGTAGGCTGCGGCGCCGAAGGCCACCCACAGGGCCAGGTAAGACGAGACGAATAGCCAGGTGGGGACGTAGGGCTGGCCCCGCTCCCGGCGCCCGGCCTGCACGGCGGCGTAGGTGAGCACCATGGGCGCCGCGGTGGGGAACATCATGGCCACCATCATCAGCGCCCACATGGCCATGAACAGGGGAGCGTCCATGCCCATGGTGGGGCCCATCATCCCCTCGTCCATGTCCCCCTGCTGCCAGGCCAGCAGCGCCCAGGCGGCGGCCGCCAGGGCCAGCAGGGCCACCAGGATCAAGTTACGCTCGCGCGACAGCGGAACCGACCGGGCCATAGCTTCACCTCCCCATGTCCGCCGTCATGGTCACGGCCCCGACCAGCGGAAGCTGGCGTAGTCGGCGTTCTTGCCGGTGTTGTCCCACGTTAGGCCGTGGTCGGAGTATGTCGTCCTGACGCCGTAGGCCTGCACCGCCTCGGGGAAGAAGGGGTGGGCGTTACGCTTCACCACCTCCGCCTCCGGGTCGGCCCCGGGCACCGCCTCCACGGTGGAGTCCAGGATGCCGGGGATGGTTACGCTGCGGCGTCGGCCCTCCTTGCGGAACTGGATAGGCACCACCTTGGCCCCCAGGTCGCGGGAGATGAGGGGCCCCAGGGCGGCGAAGGGGCCGCCCGCGTGGCCGGAGAGGATGGCCCCCAATGCCTCCCGCTGCTGGGGAGAGGCCCTCTCGTCCAGGTAAGCAGCCACGGTCCAATCGCCCTCGGCCATCGCCCCCGGCGCGTGGACGACCACGACGAAGTTGAGGCCGTCCAGGGCCACATCGCCGTAGGTGCCACTATCCACGTGGAAGGCCAGGAAGACGTCGCAGTGCCCTTGGGTGGGAGGTGCCCGCATCACCCCCAGAGGCGAGACCTCGCAGGGGCAGACCACGTCGCAGTTGCAGTTCTCGAAGTAGTCGCCGACCAGGGTCCAGCGCTGTGCCTGTGCCATCTTCACTTCCTCTCCTTCTCTCCCGGCTTCCGATGGTCACTGGGCCTGTATGGTGCCGGCCATGCCGCTGGGGACGTGCAGCAGGCAGACATAGGTGTAGCGCCCGGGCTGGGCCACCACGAAGGTAAAGCTGCGGGCTGCTTCGGGTGGGGCACCACCGGGAGGGGCGTTGGGCGGCAGCAGGCCGGTGTTGAAGTAGCCTTGGATGGTCAGGGTCTGGGGCGAAGGCCCAGGCACCACCTCTCGCACCTCGGGCGAGTCGGGCGCTGGGGCGGAGCGCCCGTCCAGGAAGGTGGCTGTATGGGGCGCCCCCGAGTTGTTGATGAAGGTCACCCGGTCGCCCGCCCGCACCGAGGCTGGCACCGGCGAGAAGGCCAGTACGTCGGTGTGTTCCGTGGTGGTCCCCATCTCCACGAACCAGGTGGTAGAGCCGTCGGGGTTGGCCAGCTGGCGCGGTGCCTGGGACATGAGGCGCTGCTTGGCCTGCTGGCCCTCTTGCAGCCACTGCTGCAGCTCGCGGTCGCCCCGCTGCGTCACCTCCTGCTGGCTGTCGGTGCCGCTGGCATCGTCGGTGACCGTCACCTTGCCCGTCATCTGGGGGTGGATGACACAGACGTAGTTGTACTCCCCTGGCCGGGCGAAGGTCACCCGGAAGGTGACAGGCCCAGGGCCCAGGGGCTGCAGGCCGGAATTGACCAGGGCCGTGCCATCGTAAGGGCCGGCGGGCGGCGTCGCAGCAAAAAAGGCCTCCGCCTGGTCAGGGCTGGGCGGCTGCTGACCAGGTGGGAAGAAGGTGACGGTGTGGGGCTCGGGGCCCGTGAACTGCCACTCTACCGTCGTCCCCATCGGCACCGTGATGGACTCGGGCAGGAACTCCAGCACGGCTATGTTCACGTCCTGAGGGTCGTTGAGGCCGGCCCGTAGGGCGATGATGCCCGTTGCGGTGGGCACCTGGCCGGCCGGGGCCGCCTCCTCACCGCCACCGCAGGCCGCGGCCAGCGCCGCTACGGCGGCCAGGGCGATGGCGAAGACCGCCCACGCGGCGCGTCGTGGGCGGCCGGCTAAGGCTTCCTCCTTGGTCTGCACCTGCATGGCCTGTCCCCTCCCCCCTCACTCCTGTCCCGTGGCCGGGCGGACGTTCTGGTTCAGGCGGAAGAAGTTGGTGGGGTCGTAGCGGGCCTTGAGGGCAGCCAGCCGTCCGTAGGCAGGGCCGTAGGCCTGCTGGACCCGCTCCCTTCCCTCGTCCATCAGGTCGTTGACGTAGACGCCGTGGCTGCTGTAGGGCTCCAACGCCTCGTAGAAGGCCCTGGTCCAGTCGATGTTGGCCCGGTCCTCCCCCGGGTGGCGCCACTGGGAGAGGGCGACGAAGTTGTAGGCGGCCTGGCGGTGGGCGAAGGCCGTCGCGTCCGGGGCCCGGCGGGAGACCTGCCCCCCCATCTGCACCAGCAGCACCTGGGTGAGGGGCGAGGGGACGCGGGCGAACTGCTCGGCGCACACCTCGATAGCCTCGTCGCCCAGGGAGGACAGCACGGTGGCCTTGACGTAGTAGCGGGAGCCGTGGGGCATCGTCTCGTCCAGCATGGACTGGACAGCCGTGTAGGGGACCCTGCCCACCTGGTCCATGACCACCGTGCCCATGTCCCGTAATGGTGCCACGGCCCGCTCCCCCTGGGCCAGGTCGCCGCAGTAGCACACGCCGATGCCCAGGGCCTTCTGTCCCTCAGGGGTGGTGAGGAAGGCCACGGTGCAGGTCAGCTCGTCGGGGGCAGCCTCGGCGAACCGGCGGAAGGCGCGCAGCACCTGCCGCGTCTCGGGGAAGGGGAAGGCCAACAGGCCCCCCACCACCTGCGGGCCCACCCGGTGCAGGCCGAAGCGGAAGGCGGTGACGACGCCGAAGTTGCCCCCGCCGCCGCGCAGCCCCCACAGCAGCTCGTCTTCCTCCTGATCCACGGTCAGGGCCTCGCCCTCGGCCGTCACCAGGCGGGCGCCCAGGAGGCTGTCGCTGGTGAGGCCGTAGCGGCGCATGAGCCAGCCCATGCCCCCGCCCAGGGTGAGGCCGGCGACGCCGGTGTGGGAGACCTGACCGCCCGTGACGGCCAGGCCGTGGGCCTGGGTGGCGGCGTCCAGCTCCCCCCATACCAGGCCAGGGCCGGCCCAGGCCACCCGCTGTCTGGGGTCAATCTGCACGCCCTTCATCGGCGAGAGATCCACCATCAGGCCGCCCTCGCATACCGAGTGGCCGGCGAGGCTGTGGCCGCCGCCACGCACCGAGACCAGGAGGCCGTTTTCGCGGGCGAAGCGGACGGACCGCACCACGTCGGCCTCGCTGCGGCAGCGGGCGATGAGGGCCGGGCGGCGGTCGAACATCCCGTTCCAGACCCGTCTGCTAGGTTCATACTGGGGGTGGTCACGATGCAGGAGGTCGCCGTCCAGCGCTGCCGCCAGGGCCTCCAGCTTGGCCGCGGCGATGGGCACGGACCCTCCGTCGGTGCCAGTCGCTATCGTTTCCCGCACTTCTCTTTACCCCTTCCCTCTAGCTATCCGTTATCGGCTCAGGCGGGTCGGCGCTGCAGGATCTCGGAGCCCAGCCGCAGGCCCTCCTCGGGCGTGGTGGTGGGCACCACCACGATGTCGAAGAGGTCATTCCAGGTCATCTCCATCTCCAGGATGGGCGAGAAGTCGCTGGCCTCGAACACGGCCACCACCGCTGGGGAGTGGGTGCCCAGCCAGTACTCGCCCACCACCTGGGCGCCACGGGGGTATTCCCAGCGGGAGCGACGGGCGAGGGCCTCGTCCATGCGTTGGCGGTCGAGGCCCGCCTTCCAGCTCAGGAGCATGGTGTAGAGCATGGTCCCTAAGACCCCTTTCTGCCGGCGCTGCCGGCCTGTCGGTGGTACGTCTGTCGGTCAGGCGCTCCAGTCGAAGTTGGCCATCTCGCTGTGGCCGCGGCTCTCCCACTGGCGCAGGTCCGGGTCACGCCAGTAGGAGCCGGTGCCCCTGGCCAGCACCACCTCCTCCCGGAAGGCGAAGGCGGCGTGCAAAAGCCTGGTGGGCTCACCGCTGGCGCCCTTCAGGGGGCGGGTCACCAGCAGGCCGATATCCCCCACCTGGATGCGCGTCTCCTCCTCCCCTTTCTCGATGCGTATGGGGGCCTCGCGGGAGGGCAGGAAGCGGGGCACTAGGGCCGCCACCGCCTCGAACACGCCCCCCTTCTTCCCCTGCAGGACCGCCTCCAGCGCCTGTCGCTGCTGGGGGGAGATGGAGGGGTCGAAGTAGATGCGGCCGGTGCCGTCGCCGGAGGCGAAGCCCTTGGGCCAGTCGCCCACCAGGACGACGCGGCAGCCGCCCACGTCCACATCGTCCACCCGTCCCCGCTGGAACTCGAAGGCGAGGGCGCCGGCGCAGTAGCCGTCGTCGCCTTCGGGCTCCCCCAGCTCGCAGGGACAGCTCACCTTGCAGCTGCAGGGGCCCCAGTAGGTGCCCACCAGTTGCCAGGCCATGACCACACCTCCCTATCTGCCTAGCAGGGCGGCCGCCTCGGCCGCCGAGTCCTTGAGGATCTAGAAGCGGACCACTTGGCCATCGCGGAAGTCCCAGAGCATAGCCCAGTCCGTCTGCCAGGCCCGCCCCGTCTCTCGCACGCGGAAGCGGTAGCTGCCCAGGGCCACCACTCGCTCCCCCTGGGCCAGGAACTGCCGGGGCTGGAACTCCTCCGCCTCCACCAGCTCACCCAACTGTTGGAAGAAGCGGCCTACCGCCTCCCGGCCCCGGTGCAGGCCGCCGAAGGGCGGCGGGCCCGCCGGCGGCTCGTGCCACGCCACGTCATCCGCCAGCTGCGCCAGGATGGCGGGGATGTCGCCCCGCTGGAAGCTGGCATAGAGCTGGCGCACGGACTCGATGTTCTCCTGTTCGGGCATGTCCGTCCTCCTTCAAGGCGTGGGCATCAGGCCCAGTTGGGCCATGATGCCGGCCATGTCGAAATAGCGGTGCTCGCTCTGGATGAGGTCGTCCTCCCCCACTTGCCAGAAGATGGCCACATGGAAGTCCACCGGGCGGCCCGTGGCCGGCTGCTCCCCCTGGGGCGTAGCCAGGGGCCCCAGGTGGGTGCCGGTGGCGCGCAGACGCACGGCGGCCTGGACGCCCCTGTCCAGCACGTCGCCCATCACCTCGCAGTGCACGTCGGGGAAGGCGCGGAAGAACTGCTCCATGTCCCGCCGGATGGCATCCCTGCCGCGGAGGGGGTCTGGATACGTAGGGTCATAGGCCACGGCATCGCTGGCGTAGAAGGCGGCGAAGGCGGCGATGTCGTGGCGGTTGAAGGCTTCCAGTAGCTTAAGGATGGTCTCTCCTGCTGTCATGGCTTCCCTTCTCCTCTCTGTGGTGACCGTTGCAATGACGCCGGTCACCTAGCGGGCCCTTCGGAACTCGGAGCGCTGGAACTGGTGCCACTGGCCGTCCTCTCCCTGCACCAGGGAGCGCAGGAGACGGCGGTCGTCGGCCGGGAACTCGATGACATCGCGGTAGCGGGCCAGCCTCTCGTTGCCCATGGCCGGCCCCTCCGTGTCCAGGGGCAAGACGTTGCCGCCCTCGTCCAGCGTCCCCTCATAGAGCCAGAGGTGGGGCATCATGCTGCCCATCCAGGCGCCCACGAAGCGGCCGCGACGGGGGTCGTAGCCCAGGGCCATCAGCCAGGACCCGTGGGTGCCGTCGGGCATCTCTCCCTCCCCCTCCATCAGCACCCAGAGGTCGCCCAGGGGGCGCACCGTCTCGGTGCCGTGCAGGGTTACGGGCGACTGATGGGGCTCCAGCGACACTTGGGACTGGCACTCCCAATAGCCGATGAGCCTACGCAGCCAAAGGTGCTCCTTGGTGGCGCCACCCTCCATCCCCTCATCCCTCCTTCTTACTATTACAGGTCCGATCGGTGGCGTCGGCTCAGGCCTGGAGGCCCTTCTCGGTATGGGTCACCTCAGCCAGGGAGCTGTGGGTGCCCTGCCAGTCGAAGCGCACGGCGCCGCTGGAGCGCAGGACCGTGGCCTGGGCCACCTCCATCTCCTTGTACTCGAAGCCATCGGGCAGGCAGACGATGACCCGCTGCTCCTCGCCGGTGGCCGGCACCGTCAGGGGCGCCGAGACCGTCTCCGCGAAGCCGGGGATGGAGAGCCGGGCCCGTCGCCTGGCCTTGTCGAACTCGAAGTGGATGGGCACGAAGTGGGGGCCCACCACTTCCTGCACCACGCTGGCCATGATCTCGAACAGGGTGCCGCCAGCCTGGCCCGACAGGACCTGGAGCAGGGCCTGCCGCTGCTGGGAGTCGGCCCGCTCGTCGATGAAGAGCTCCACGGTGCCGTTGCCCTCGTGAATGGCGCCGGGCCAGTGCGCGGCGACGGCCCAGCGCAGGCCGTCCAGGGGCAGGCCATCGTAGTGGCCTTCGACGATTTCCATGGCCGCCACCCCTTCGCAAAAGGCGTTGGGGGCAGGCACGCCGATGGTGTCGCAGGGGCAGGAGGCCAAGCAGTTGCAGTTCTTCAGGTAGTGGCCGCGCATCGACCATCCAGTCACAGCACACCCCTCCTCTCGTGGGGGGAACGGGGCCTTGCGGTGGGACGCCGAAGGACTCACGGGATGCCCCGCACCTCTCGCCTCAACCTCCCTCCGGTGCGGGGGCGGCCGCCTGGCCGCGATGGGGGGACGGATGCACAAAGTGTAACAGGTTGCCCACGCCTTGACAAGCGGTCGGGCACTCTTTAGTCTGCTATCAAAAAACGGCCCATAGCCGTGGGAGGCACGAGGGTATGACCAGACCTGTCTTGCGGACGCCCCTGTGCGACATGTTGGACATTGAGTACCCCGTGATCCTGGCGGGCATGGGTGGTAGCGGGGGCGGTCCTACCATGGCCAAGGCTGAGCTGGTGGCCGCCGTCTCCAACGCCGGCGGCCTGGGCGTCATCGGCGGCGTGGCCATGTCGGTGGAGGAGCTGCGCCAGGAGATACGCAAGGTCCGCGACCTGACCGACAAGCCCTTCGGCGTCGACCTCATATTCCCGTCCTGGGGCCAGCCGCAGGGCTCAGCCGCCGCCGCGCCGTCCTCCCTGCCCGACTGGCGCCAATGGGTCCCTGAGGAGACGAAGCGGTTCATGGCCCAGCTGCGGGAGCGGTTCAACCTGCCCGACGTGCAGCCCCCTGGCACCATGAACCCCGACCTGTTCACCCCAGACTACATCCGTCGCAAGGTGGAGGTGGTGCTGGAGGAGCGGGTGCCCGTCTTCGCCTCGGGGCTGGGGAGCCCGGCCGCCTACGTGCCCGAGCTGCACCAGGCGGGGGCCGTCGTCATGTCCCTGGTAGGCAACGTCAAGAACGCCCGTCGGGTGGCCGAGGGCGGCGTCGACATCGTGGTGGCCCAGGGCTACGAGGCCGGCGGCCACACCGGCCGCGTGGGCACCATGGCCCTGGTCCCCCAGGTGGTGGACGCCGTCGCCCCCAGGCCGGTCGTGGCCGCCGGCGGCATCGGCGACGGCCGCGGCCT
>DATLZD010000080.1:0-7376 GCA_035574155.1 Dehalococcoidia bacterium
ATACTGCGGGACCGGATGATATTCAACATGACGGAGGAGGAGTGGGACGCGGTCATAGCGGTGCACCTGAAGGGGACGTTCAACTGCACGCGACACGCCTCGGTGCTGATGCGGCAGCAGCGCTATGGCCGCATCATCAACATCAGCTCCATCTCGGGCCTGCGGGGCAACGCTGGGCAGGCCAACTATGGAGCGGCCAAGGCGGGGATAGCCGGGTTCACGCGGGTGGTGGCGCGGGACCTGGGGCGCTACGGCGTCACCTGCAACGCCGTGGCCCCGGCCGCGCTGACCCGCATGACCATCGGCCTGGCGGAGATGAGGGCCCAGCGGGGCCTGGCACCGCCACCGCCTGCGCAGCAGCTGGTGGAGCGGACGCCGGAGCACGTGGCCCCAATGGTCGTCTTCCTGGCCAGCGACGAGGCCTGGAACGTCAACGGCAAGATCTTCCATGTAGCCGGCGGCCACATCTCCCTGGCCCACGAGGAAATGCCGGTCCGCCAGCTGACCAAGGACGGGATATGGAGCATCGAGGAGCTGGCGGAGCTGGTTCCCCAGTTCCTGACCTACGACGTCCCTAACCCGGCACCGCCGCCCCCCGACCTGGAGATCCCGGGCCGTCCTGCCCGTCCCCAGGGGTAGGGGCGAGCCACTCGCGCCTCAGCTCCATGACCACGAAGCTGTGGCCGTTGCGGTGGGCCACGCCGCAGGGGCGGAAGCCCGCCTTCTGGAAGGCCCGCTGGGCGCGGACGTTCCAGTCCAAGGTGTGCAGGTAGAGGCGGCGCAGGTCGGTGGTGCGGAAGAGGTGCCTGGCCAGGGCGCGCACGGCGTCGCTGCCGTAGCCGCGGCCCCAGTACTCCCGTCGGCCGATGCTAATGCCTATCTCGGCCTCCTTGCGCCAGCGGTCCAGGTTGTAATACATGACGTTGCCGATGCGCTGCCCCGCCTCGTCCTCGATGGCCAGGTTGCGCTGGGGGACGTCGCTGAAGCGCATGTCCATCTCCCAGTGGCGGGCGAAATCGGCGAAGGACAGGCGCAGGGGCGGCGCTGCATCGAATCGGGCCAGCTCCTCGTCGGCCCGCCAGGCGTAGTCATCGACCACGTCGGCCATGCGCTTGCGGCGCAGGACGACGCGCCTGCCGCGTGCCACTACATCGTCCTGGGGGGTAATCACGCCTGGCCTGTCTCCTGCAAGATCTGGGCCGCCTTGCGCACGACCTCTGCCTCGTTCTTGTAGGTGAGGCGGGCGAGGGCCTCCTCCAGCGGGACCCACTCCACCCGGTCGTATTCCCAGTCGTGTTGGTCGGTGCTGCCGCCCACCGGCTCCATCAGGTAATGGTGGACCCGCTTGTGGACCCTCACCCCCTCCTGGGGGCGGGCGAACCAGTACTCGATGGTGCCGATCTTGCACAGGGGCCGCACCTGCAGCCCCGTTTCCTCGCCCACCTCCCGCACCGCCGCCTCCTCCAGCGACTCGCCGGGGGCAGGCGCCCCCTTGGGGAGCCCCCAAACGCCGTCGCGGGTGCGACCGCAGATGACCACTTCAATGCCGTTGGGCCCGCGGCGGAAGACGACGCCGCCGGCCGAGACGGCCTCTTCCACTGGTAGGCGTGTCCTGCGTTTAGCGTTCATCCAGGAAGGAGCGCAGGGAGAAGGGGTCCTCCCCGAACTCCAGCTCGGCCAGGGCCGCCTCGGCAGCGGCCCGGACGGCCGGCGACGGGTCTTCCAGGAGGGGGAGGAGCAGCTCCCGCGCCTCGCGACCGCCGATCTCGCCCAGGGCGGCGATGGCGGCCTCCCGCACCTCCTCGTCCTCGTCCTGCAGCAGGGGGGCCAGGTGGGGCACGGCAGCCTCGTCCCCAATGGCCCCGCAGGCCATGGCTGCCTCGTAGCGCAGCTCAGGGTCATCGCTGGACAGCTCCCGCAGCAGCAGGGGCAGCCAGCGGGCCTCACCGCTACGCCCCATGGCCTGGAGGGCGCTGACCCGCAGCCGGTGGCGACCGCTCTCGAAGGCGGTGCGGATGGCCTCCCTCACCCAGGCACGGTCGGCGCAGTAGCCGATGGCCTCCAGGGCCCTGGCCCGCACCTCCTCGGCCTCGTCGGGACTCTCGATGGCCCGGCGGAGGGCCCCCTCGATGGGCCGGAAGTGCCTCTCCCGCAAGTGGCCCACACAGTAGAGATGGACGAAGTTGCCCAGGGCCAGGGCGGCCTCGGCCCGCACCTGGGGCTCCGGGTCCGACTCCAGGACCTCCAGTAGCCGCCTCAGGACCTGTCGTCGCTGGTCGCCCCACAGCCCGCGGACGGCCAGCACTCGGACGTCGGCGTCGGGGTCTTCCAGTGCCATGAGGAAGACGGGGCTGAAGTCCAGGACAAAGTCCTCCTCCGAGAGCTCCACCAGTCTCTCGACGATGCGGCGTCGACGGGACGTGTCGATGCGGGGCCAGAGGCGGGCCAGCTCGCCCTGCCGGGCCGGCGTCAGGTCGGAGAGCCTGGCCAGATGAGAGGCCCGCAGGGGCCTATGCGGTTCTGCCAGCTCCTCCAGGAGCGTTCCCCAGGACACCGTTATCCCTTGGCGGCCACGCTGAGGCGGGCGAAGGCGATGGGGGGCACGTAGAGGGAGCCACCCACCCAGCGCCCGCGGCCCAGGGCCAGCAGGGCCTCGCCCAGGAGGCGGTGGACGTTGCCGGCCACCACCGTGTCCTTGACCCTGCCTACCACTTCGCCACCCTCTATTTTATACCCCAGCAGCACGTTGCCCGAGAAATCGCCCCCGAGGACGTTGCCCTGGCCGGCGCCCATGAGCTGCTCCACCACCAGCCCCTCTCCCACCTCCCGCACCAGCTCCTCCAGCCCCTTCTCGCCCTCTGCGAACACCAGGCAGGAAGGGGAGATGCCGACCTGCCCCCCGGGCCCGCGGCTGCCATGGCCGGTGGGCTGGGCCCCGGCCAGCCCCGCCGTCTGCAGGTCGTAGAGGAAGTTGCGGACCACCCCCTCCTCCACCAAGGGCAGGCGGCGGCTGGCCACCCCCTCGTCGTCGCAGATGCGGCTGCCCGTCCGGTACGGACGTGTGGGGTCGTCCCACAGGGAGAAGCGGCGGTCGTAGAGCCCCTCACCCAGGCGACCAGCCAAGGGCGACTGCCCCTGCAGCACCATGCGCCCCGAGAAGGCTGTGACCAACGGCCCGACCAACGCCCCCGCTACCCCCTGGGGGGTGAAGACGACGGGCATCTCGCCGGTGCGGACGGTGGCGGTGCGCTCGGCCCAGCGGAGCTGCCTGAAGACCTCCTGGATGACCGACGAGCCGTCACGGACGGCCTGGCAGGAGGCCTGGGAGTCGCCCACGAAGAGCATATCGGTCCCCCGCACCAGGGTGCCGTGCACCCCCAGGGAGAAGACGGTGCGACGGTACTCGAAGCGCCCCCCGTTGGAGTTGAGGCCCATCACGCGGTGGACGGCCTTGCGCACGCTGGCGTCGCACACCAGCTCCGGCTCCTCGCGGCGGACGGCATCGATGAGGGACTGGCCCAGGTGGACCATGTCGTCCAGAGGGAAGGCCTCCACCTGCGGGTCGTAGACCTCCACCGGGGGGTAGTTGTCGGTGGCGGGGAAGCTGAAGTGGGCCTCGGGGCCGTAGGGGGCGGCCTCCAGGGCCATTTCCGCCAGGCCCTCCAGGTCGCCGGGGCGGCTGGAGGAGGCGGCTCCCAGGCGCCCGCCGGCGATGACGCGCAGGGCCACCCCCGAAACCTGGCGGGCGTTGAGCTGCTTGAGGCGGTTGGCCTCGAAGAGGACGGGGGTCTCCTCGACCTCGGAGTAGAAGGCCTCCGCCTCCTGCGCCCCCCGCCGCAATGCCAGCTCTATAATGTTAGTAAGGTATGACTGCATGGGATAGTGATCTATCAGTCGTCTAATAAAAACTCACGCGAACGTTGGTCCTCTGGCACCTCTTTCTCGGCAGGGAGATATACTTCCACTGGAATGTCTAATCTACTCAATGACTTGCAAAGGATCGGCCCCACATCTTTCCAATCCAGCCATCCTTCTCCACAGCCCAAGGCTGGAACAGCCAAAGATTTGATCCCCTCCTGCTTGTAATTTGCGACGATCCAATCTAAGCCGCTCTTGATAGCATCGATATTCGCCCGCTCTCGCCAATGGTGCTTTGTGGGGAAAAGCAGGAACCAGGTCTCAGTATGACCGTTGGTCAACCTAGATGGCTCGTCGGCCAAGTCGGCATCGATCGAGACCTCCCTGCGATAAAGGACTGGTCGCCCTAACTTGAGTTCCCCGGAACGGCAACGATCTTGGTAGTATACATACACTTCTGGGAATCGATATTTCGCGGTAGATGCTAGCCCCTTCCCCATCACTCCCACACAATTGACGCTGACCGTTAGGGTATGACATCGCGAAAAGAACATGTCCCCTTTGACAAGCGACAGAACATCGGTTAGCTGTCGACGATAAACTGGGGCAAAAAACATGTTAGGCTCCGGAACTATCCGCGGAATGGGTACCCCCTCACGTTGGAGCAGCGTCTTGACGTGGGTTAAAACGTTGTTGCTGGCAACATATACGCATACTATGTTCGTAGGCTCGACTACATCAGGGATCAAGCATTCCGCCATCATCCTCCTTTTTGACCCGTCGGCACTCGCCCACCAGGGCCTCTCAAGAATGCCCTTGATATTGGAAATAGCGCGCAACCCATCTAGTTTCGGGAGTATCCGTGATTCCTGATGGGCAGCGTTACCGTCAGAGATGAAAACGCCCTCTCGTTCCACCACATCTCTACGGATTGCCAAAACTGCGAGATTGTCTGTCCCACACTCAACTATGACGCGGTATAACATAGCATTTCGCGCGTTGAAGTACAGATTCACGAATGTCCATAAGGATCGTCCATCGGGAGCGACCTTTGCGCGTCTGAGAGCCATTATTTCTTCGTCGTAAATCGGGCTATAAGGAATTCGCTCGTTAATCACACGTTCGTGACACAAAATACCCCGTCTCAGGATTGAGGGCAGGTTGTTTATGTGCGTGATGTAGTACAAATTCTGAATGAAGGCCGGCAGCCTCATAGCGGGATCACTGCGCATATGATACCTACTCAACGAGAAATCCTCTAGCGCTCTCCCACCACGCACTGGCGGATCCTGATATGGGGGGAGCCGTTGGAGACGGGCAGGGGCATCTGCCCCGCCTTGCCGCAGCCCCCACCCTGGTTGAAGGCCAGGTCCTGCCCGATGCCATCAATGTTCATGAGCGTCTCGAACACGTTGCCCGTCAGCTTCACCGGTCGCAGCAGCTCCGCCACCCGTCCGTTGCGGATCATATAGGCCTCGCCGGCCGAAAAGGTGAACATCTCCATGCTAGTGGTGCCGCCATACCAGTTGCAGGCGTAGACCCCCTCCTTGATGTCGGCGATGAGCTGCTCGAAGGTGGCGTCCCCCGGCTCGATGTAGGTGTTGGTCATGCGCACGATGGGCGGAAAGCGGTAGTCCAGGGCGCGGGCGTTGCCCGTGGGCTGCTCGCCCATCTTGCCCGCCGTCTCCCGCGAGTGCAGGCGTCCCACTAGGACGCCCTCCCGTATGAGATAGGTCTTCTGGGCCGGCACGCCCTCGTCGTCGAAGCGGTAGCTGCCCCGCAGTCCTGGGACCGCCGCCCCGTCCACGATGTTCAGGATGGGCTGGCCGAAGCGCCGGCCCAGCACCATCAGCTCCCGTAGCCGCTCGTTCTCGTAGATGTGGTCGGCCTCGGACAGGTGGCCGAAGGCCTCGTGGCAGAAGACCCCCGCCAGTATGGGGTCCAGGACCACGGGGTATACCCCGGGCTTCACATAAGGTGCGTCCAGCAGCTCCACCGCCCGTCTCGCCACCCGCTGGACCTCGTCGTGCAGCGTCTCCACGAAGGAGTAATCGTTAAGGGCACCCAGGCTGGTGCTTGCCTGCTGCACGTCGCCGTCGCGGCGGGCGGTGGCGCCGATGCGCAGGGTAACGTCGATGCGCTCCTGCTGCACGAAGGCCCCCTCCGAGCTGGCGAAGAGCACCCGCTTGTGGGCGTCGGAGTAGAAGATGTTGGAGGAGCTGATGCCGGGGGTGGACCAGATGAGCTCGTTGTAGTGGTCCAGCAGCTCCTTCTTGTGGGCCAGGGGCACCAGGCGGGGGTCCTTGCCCACCTCCAGGGGCACGATGGCCACCACCGGCTCCACCTCCGCCAGCCGGCTCTTCTCCCTGCCCACGAAGCGGGCCTGGGCCACCGCCTGTTCCACCCGTCGCCGCAGGTCGCGGGGGTCGTTGAAGCTGACGAAGCCCCAGCCGCCACGGTAGAGGGCGCGCACGTTGCCCCCGAAGCTGCGGGAGCGTCCTATCTCCTCCAGGTCCCGCCCGCGGTAGACGATGCGGGTGGAGGTCGTCTCGTCGATGCGGACCTCCACGTAGTCGGCGTCCCAGCCCCGTAGGACCTTCTCCATCTCCTCACGCAGTTCGTCGGGGGTCATGTCTCGCCTCATGGGTCAGCGTCCTGGGTCGGGGCGTGGGGCCATGCGTGGCCGGCCGCCCTCGCCGATCTTGGGCTCGGTGCCGGTCAGCAGGCGGCGGATGTTGCCCGTATGCCTCAGGAGGACCAGGGCGCTGGCCACCAGGCCGAAGACGGCATAGGACTCGGGCACCTCCCCCACGCCGGGCATATGGGCCTCGGCCAGGCCCAGGGCCAGCAGCACTAGCGCCCCCAGGGGGACGGTGACGATGGACATGAGGGACATGTAGCGGAAGGCCAGGACGATGAACAGCCCCAGGGCCGTCAGGCCTGCCGCCAGCGGAAAGAGGAGGGCGGCATAGACGCCGAAGGCGGTGGCCACCCCTCGCCCGCCGCGGAAGCCGATGTAGACCGGGAAGTCGTGGCCCACAATGGCGCAGATGCCCATCACCACTTGGGCCGTATGGTCGTGAGTGACATGCCAGGCCAACAGCACCGGTATCCAGCCCTTCAGCGAGTCCAGCACGAGGGTGGCCAGGAAGGCCCTGGGGCCCAGGACCCGCAGCACGTTGGTGGCACCGGTAGCCCCGCTACCGTAGTCGCGGACGTCGATGCCCCGCAGGACCCTCCCCAGGATGTAGCCGAAGGGTATGGCCCCCACCAGGTAGCCGATGATGCCTGCTGCCACCAGCTCCCACATGTCAGCCCTCGCTGCGTCCCCGGAACAGCATCCGTATGGCCGTCCCCTCGAAGTCGAAGTGGCGGCGGATGGTGTTCTCGAGATAGCGGCGGTAGGAAAAGTGTAGCAGATCGGGGTCGTTGCAGAAAAACACAAAGGTGGGCGGGTCCACCTCTGGCTGGGTGACGTAATAGACCTTGAACTGCCGCTTCCCCACCGGCGGGGGTGG
>DATLZD010000081.1:0-10688 GCA_035574155.1 Dehalococcoidia bacterium
CCACCCCCGCCGCCGATGCTGTCCTGAAGGAGAAAGGGGTGCTGGTGGTCCCGGACATCCTGGCCAACAGCGGTGGTATCATCGTCTCCTACTTCGAGTGGGTGCAGGACCTGCAGTACTACTTCTGGGACGAGGACGAGATCCACGAGCGTCAGCGCCGCATCATGGTGCGGGCCTTCCAGGAGGTGGCAGCCCTGGCCGAGGCCGAGGGACTCACCCTGCGGGAGGCGGCCATGGTGCTGGCGGTGAAGCGGGTGGCCGATGCCACCCGGACTCGGGGCATCTACCCCTGAGAGAGGCCCACGGCGGCGCGGTAGGACTGCCAGGCTGCCCACAGTCCCTCCCTCGGAACCCCCACCTCCAGCACCTCCCAGGGCAGGGGTTCCTGGGGACCCAACTCCCTGTGGGCGTAATGCTCGGCCGAGAGGCCGGCCTCCGTGAGGGCTCTCTCCCAGGGCGTCCAAGCGAAGGACTCACGGTGGGTGTCCAACCTCGCCCCTAGCTCCCAGGCGCGGCGCACCACGGGCGCCAGACGGGCATCGGCGCGGGACAGGATGGCAGCCAGCAAGGCCCTCTCGGCCCGTTCGCCCATCACCTCCACGCCCGCCCGCTTGGCAGCGGCCCTCAGGGCGGCGGCCCTCGCCTCCAGGTCCTGGGCCGGTGGCTGGGCTGCCCACTGGAAGGGAGTCCACGGCCGAGGCACGAAGAGGGAGACCTCAAGCCTCAGGTGTGCCCGGCCGCCGTGATGGCTGCGACCGGCACGACGGACCTCCTGGGCCAGTCGCACCAGGCTGGCCACGTCTTCGTCCCCCTCCCCTGGCAGGCCCAGTTCCAGCTGGAAGCGCAGGGAGGTCCAGCCGCGGGCATAGGCCGCCTCGGCGGCGGCCACGACGGCGGAGTCGGGGTGGGGGAGACCCAGGGCGCTGCGTAGCCGCTCCGAGGCGGCCCCCAACCAGAAGGTGAGGGCACCGGCCGGCCTGCTCCCGGCCAACAGGGAGGCCACGTCCACCCAGTCCTCGTCGGGGGGCAGGCGGGAGAAGCGCACCGTCACCTCCGGGGGGAGGGCCGGGCGTAGCTCCAGCGCCAGCTGGCGGGCGTGGGAATAGGGGGTGCCCGTCAGAAAGACATCGCGGTAGCCGGTGGCCCGCAGCGCCCCCAGGACTGCGGCCACCACCTCGGCCGCCGGTCGCTCCCGCCGTGGCCCCCAGTAGGGACCGGGACGGGGCGCGCAGGGTGCCTGCCCACCGCCACGGGCCAGCTCCACCTCCAGCCCCTCTCGGGCCGTCTCTACAAAGGGCACCACCGGACGGGCGGCCACCGGCGGCAAGGGATTGGCCCAGCGGGCGATGGGCCTTTCCTCGGCCATGCCCGGCACCCAGACCCCCGCCACCCGGGAGAGGGCCCTCAGGCGCCGACTGCGGTCAGGGGCGCTGCCCAGGGCCTGGACGGCCTCCGGCACGATGGCCTCGGGGTCGCCCAGCAGGTAGGCGTCCACCACTTGCGACAGCGGCCAGGGGTTAAGGACGGCAGGGCCCGCCGCCAGCACCAGGGGGCCGTCCTCTCGC
This sequence comes from Dehalococcoidia bacterium, assembly GCA_035574155.1. Classification (GTDB taxonomy): domain Bacteria; phylum Chloroflexota; class Dehalococcoidia; order SM23-28-2; family HRBIN24; genus HRBIN24. Next base: position 1,566 of record DATLZD010000081.1, read on the forward strand.
TGGCGGGCCTGCCAGGGGAGGCCCGCCAGGTCCAGCAGGTTGACGGCGGCGGCCGTGCACAGCTCCGCGGGCATCCATAACAGGACGGCGTCGTAGTCGCTGGGGCGGCGGCGCCCCTCCAGCGTCCAGAGGCAGTAGCCCTCCTCCCGCAGCAGCAGCTCCAGGTCGGGCCATGGGGCGAAGAGCCGATGGCACATGACCCCTGGCAGGCTGTTGAGGAGGCCGTAGAGAGAGTGAAGGACGGGGCAGGCCATCCCCACTTCGTAGACGTCGGGGTAGGCCAGGAGGACATGCAGCTCGGCCCCCTCCCAGGGCCTCCGGTCGGCGTTCCATTCGGCGTCCGTATAGCGGGCGGGGCGGGTGGCCCTGGGCAGGACCGCTTCCAGGTCGGGCGGCAGCAAGGGCCCCTCCTGCGGACGGGTCACAGATAGCCATCTTAAGGAAGGGGCCAGAGAGGGACAAGGGAGCCACGGCTGCCCTTGGACAGGGGACCGACCGTGGCCTGGCCGTGGGCAAGGCTACACGGCGCGACGGCGGCGTATGGTGCGGGTGGGGGCCGCCGGCGGCAGCCCCATGGCGATGGCCCCCAGGGCGGCCATGGTCATCAGGGCCGCTGCCAGGTAGATGCCCATGGCGATGGGCGTGGCCGGCTCCAGGATGCCCCCCAGCGCCTCTCTCTCCTCGCCGATGCCCTGGAAGGGGCCCACCAGCCAGCCCGTCAGGTCATAGATGAAGTTGACGAACTCGTTGCCGGCATCGGCCCCTGTCAGCTGGAAGGCCAGTCGGAGGCCCAGGAGGCCCTCCACCGTCAGGATGGCCAGCCCCACCAGCATGTTCAGGCTGCGGATCCAGCGATGGGGCAGGTCCCAAAGGCCGGCCCCCCTTTCCTCCACCTGCTCCTCCTCTTCGCGGGGGCGCCGCGTCCGCCGGGGCCGGGGCTCCTCTTCCTCTTCGGCCTTCTTGGGCCTGCGGTGCATGGGCACGTCTAACTCCTCCTCACGGCTGCTGTCGGCCCTCTTCGTCCTGCATCAGCTGCTGCAGGCGCTGTCGGACTGCTTCGGCGCTCTCGCCGGTGCGCTCCTTGATTATTCCCACCAGGCGCTCCAGGTCGCCCCGGGCCTGCTGGAGCTCGTCGTCGCTCAGCTCGCCCCACAGGGAGCGGATGCGTCCACGGATGCGGTCCCAACGCCCTTCCTCCTGCACTCCCGCACCTCCTGTAACGGGTTCCTAGGCAAGGCTAGCACCCTGGCCCTTGCAGGGGCGTTGCCACCGCAGGGGGCCGGTGTATAAATCGTCTAACGATCCGGCTGGGGAGCTCAGGGTCCGGCGGGAGGGCCGGCGTGGTGGTGGTCTTGGCCTAGCCGCAGCTCCAGGTGCAGCTCACTGCAGCAGGGGGAGAACCCCGCGCTGGAGAAGAGCCTGAAGGCGGGTGCGTTCTCGGGGGAAGTGTGGGCGGTCACCATCCGCGCCCCCTGGGCCAGGGCAAAGCCCAGGCACTGGGCGAGGACCTGCCTACCGAGACCGCGCCCGCGCCAGTCGGGGTCCACGTAGAGGTCCACGATGTCGAAGACGTCGCCCCCGTGGCAGTGGAGCTGGGCGCGTGCCACCTCGAGGCCGTCGTGGCGGAAGGAAAGGGTCCAGCACTCCCTGCGCTGGGCGTCCATCTCCAGACCGAAGCCATCCATGCCGGCCCCCTCAGCGGTGGACACGTTTCTGCATCGAGACTATCATGCACCGGTCATCAGATGCAACTAGTTGCGTTACCATCACGTCGCAGCTATCATTGGTCGCGACACTATCCGCTGGAGGTGGTCCATGCGCCGCACAGCCTTGCTGCTCGCGGCCCTGGTGGCCCTCATGGCAGCCTGCCGTGGGGGTGGCGAGTCGACACCCCAGGCGGGGGGCACGCAGGGCCAGGTCCAGACCGTGACCATAACCGCCTGGGCGGGGGGCAATCCCCAGACGGAGATGGGCCGGATCGGCATGTTGGAGCGGGCGGCCGAGCGGCTCAACGCCCAGCTGGAACGGGAGGGGGCCAACGTGAGGGTACGGGTGGAGGGCACCCTCGACACTTCGGGCGACATGGCCCGCAAGTTCGTGCTGGCGGCCCAGGCCGGCCAGGCCCCCGACATCGTCAACAGCGGGCATGAGGACATCGCTGCTTGGGCGCAGGCCGGCTTCATCGTCCCTCTGGACGACTACATCGCCAGGTACCGGGACAGCACTGGCCTGAAGGACGTCATACCCAACCTCTGGGAGGCCATGAAGTTCCGCGGGGCCACCTGGGCGGTGCCCCAGGACACGGAGGCCCGGCCCCTCTACTTCAGCAAGACCCTGCTGCGACGTCTGGGCTGGAGCGAAGCCGACATCGCCTCGCTGCCTGACCGCATCCGCACCGGCCAGTTCACCCTCTATGACATGCTGCGCACAGCCAAGGAGGCCCAGGACCGGGGCGTGGTGCGGCCCGGTTACGGCTACTGGACGCGCCCTGTTTTCGGCGACAACTACTGGGGCGGCGACTTCTACCAGTTCTACGCCGCCTTCGGCGGCAGCCTGTGGGACCCCCAGTCGGGACGCCTGACGGTGGACCGAGAGGCCCTACGGAAGTTCTTCCAGTTCCACCACGATGCCATCTACGGCTATGGTGTCACCGCCCGCACCGTCATCGGTGGCACCGAGTGGAAGCAGTGGCACGAGACGGTGAGCCGGGGCGACCAGGTGCTGTTCTGGAACGGCGGGGTCTGGCAGTGGGCCGAGTGGGTACAGGGCTACCTGGGCGGCGACGAGGGCCGTCTGTGGGACAACGTAGGCTTCGCCCTCATCCCGGCCGGCGAGCCTGGCCGGCGTCCCACTACCCTGTCGCATCCCCTGGCCTACATGGTGACGTCGGAGAAGGCGTCGGGACGGCGCAACCAGGAGCTGGCCTTTCGCCTCATAGCCTTGGCCACCAGCCCCGATCTCAACTCCGAGTATGCTGTCCAGTCCAAGCACCTGGCCATCCTGAGGGCCCAGCTCAATGACCCGGCCTATACCCGCGACCGGTTCCTGGCCGCCACCAGCTACATGGTGGAGCATGCCTTCTTCCTGCCCAACAACCCGGACTATGGTCGCTTCGACTCCACCCTGGGGCGCGTGCTGATGGCCCTGGCGGCAGGCCAGCTGAACGTCGACCAGGCCGTGGAGCGGGCCATAGCGGACCTGAGGTCGGCGGTGCCCGACTTGATAGTCCGATAACCACCAAGCTCCCCTCCTTGTGGCGTCGGAGACGGGGCAGGCGGTGGCCAGATGCGGGAACAAGCCCGGGCCAGGGTCGCGGCCGCCGCCCCCCGTCCCGGCGCCCTTCAGCGGCGCTGGCTGGGGCCCCTGTTGTGCGTTCCCGCCCTGGCCCTGGTGACCGCCTTCTTGGTGGTCCCCGCCGCCCTTACCGTCCACATCAGCATGACCGACATGAGCCTCAGCACCCTAGGTTCGGTGTCGTGGGTGGGGCTGGACAACTACCGTCGCCTCCTGTCGCGACCGGAGCTGCCCCGCATCGCCCTCAACACCCTCCTGTTCGTCGCGGTGAACTTGGTGGCCTTCAACATCGTGCTGCCCCTGGTGGTGGCGGCCCTCACATCTGCCTGGGAGGAGCGCCTGGGCCGGCTGTTGCGGCCGCTATGGCTGCTGCCCAGGGTTACTCCCTCGGTGGTCTATGCCCTCCTGTGGGTGTGGCTGACGGCCCCCGCCCCCTATGGCACCCTCAACCAGCTGCTGTCGCCCCTGGGGGCTGGCGGCGGCAGTTGGCTACTGTCCCATCCCTGGCCGGTGCTCATAGTGGCCGACGGACTAGTGGGGACGTCCTTTGCCACGGTCCTCTTCGCCGCCGCCATCAGGGCCGTGCCCCAGGAGCTGCTGCGAGCGGCGGCAGCCGACGGCGCCTCCTACTGGCAGACATTTCGCTACGTAATCCTACCGCTCCTGCGCTGGCCCGTGCTCTTCGTGGCCACCTACCAGGGGCTCTCGCTGCTGGCCTCCTTCGAGTTCGTGCTACTGCTGACTAACGGCGGACCGGGGCTCTGGCAGACCGAGGTCTGGTCCCTATACGCCTACCACCAGGCCTTCTCCTACTACGCTGGCGGCCTACAGATGGGATACGGCGCGGCCATCGCCTCCCTGCTGGTGGCCTTTGGTGTGGTGGCCTCCCTGGTGGCCTTACGTCTCTTCCGCTTCGCCCAACTCACCGCCGAGCCGCGGTTGAGGGCAGTCTGATGGACCTGCGGCCCACGAGGGGAGTGCGTCTGGCAGCCGCAGCGGCGTTGCTGGCCCTTACGGCGCCCATCCTGTTGCTCTACGCCTGGCTGCCCGTGGCCGCCTTCGCCCGCAGGACGGTAGGTTTACGGCCCGAGGGCTTCACTCTTCAGCACTGGCAGCGTCTGGCGGACCCTGTGGGAGGGGCTACGCTGCTGGAATCGCTGGCCAGGTCACTGGTCCTCTCCTGCCTTTACTGCCTTCTGCTGCTGGCCGCGGTGCTGCCGGCCGCCTATGCCCTCTCGCGCCTGCCTCTACCCGGTCGCAGGGGGCTGCTGGCCCTGCTGTTGGTTCTGCACGCCTTCCCTGCCCTGTCGCTGCTGGTGGGCGTCTATCAGGTCCTGCGCTGGCTGGGCCTTTACGACTCACTGCTAGGGGTGGCCCTCGTTAAGACGGCCGCCGAGGTGCCCCTGGGCGTGTGGGCCCTGAAGGGGTTCTTCGACCGCATTCCCTGGGAGCTGGAGGCGGCGGCCCTGGTCGACGGGGGCTCCCGTTGGTTGGCCTTCAGGAAGGTCTGCCTGCCCCTGGCGCGCCCTGGCCTTTTCGCCGTGGCCGCCTTCGCCTTCGTATCGGGCTGGAACGAGTTCCTGCTGCCCTACCTGTTCCTGCCCTCTGCCAGCCAGTGGACCCTGCCGGTCTATGTGCGCTCCCTCATCGCTGACTTCCGTTTCGTGGACTACGGGGTGGTGGCGGCGGCGTCCATCGTCTATGCCGCGCCGCCCCTGGCCCTGTTCGCCCTCGGCCAGCGATACTTGTTGCAGGTCTACTCCCTAGGAGGACGGGTCCAGGCCCAGTAGTCCCATGCGGCTGGAGCTGAGGGAGCTGAGCAAGTCCTACGGCAAGGTGACGGCCCTGGACCGGGTCACCCTGACCGTGGAGGTGGGGGAGTTGGTGTGCCTGCTGGGGCCCTCGGGCAGCGGCAAGACCACCGCGCTATTGATAGTGGCAGGTCTCGAGGAGCCTACGGCAGGCGAGGTCCTGCTGGACGGCGTGCGGGTCAACGGCCTTCCCCCGCGCCACAGGTCGGTGGGCCTGGTGTTCCAGAACTACGCCCTCTATCCCAACATGAGTGTCGGCGAGAACATCGCCTTCCCCCTGCGGCTAAAGGGGGTCGGCAGGGGCGACCGGGAGCGGAGGGTCCTGGAGGTCGCCCGCATGCTAGGCATCGACCACCTCCTGGACCGGCAGCCCTGGCAGCTCTCGGGCGGCCAGCAACAGCGGGTGGCCCTAGCCAGGGCACTGGTCAAGCAGCCGCGTCTGCTCCTGTTGGACGAGCCCCTCTCCAACCTGGACCCGCTCCTGCGACGGTCGGCGCGGGAGGAGGTCCGCCTTCTGCAGCGTCGGCTGGGCCTCACCACCGTATGGGTGACCCACGACCAGGACGAGGCCATGACGGTGGCCGACAGGCTGGCGGTGTTGCGGGATGGCCGGCTGCTGCAGTATGGGCCGCCGCTAGAGGTCTACCGCCGCCCGGTGGACCCCTTTGTGGCCGAGCTGCTGGGGGAAGTAAACCTGCTGCCGGGCTGCGTCCTCCCCGCCGCGGGTGGCTGGCTGCTGCGGCTGGAGGGCTGCCGGGAGACGCTGGCCCGCTGGGAAGGCCCACCCCCTGCTGGCCCGGGACCATGCCTGGTGGGGGTGAGGCCCGAGGACGTGCGCGTAGCACCGGGTGGGGAAGCGGAGCTGGTGGACGTGAGGCCCTCACGGGGGGCCCAAATGGCCACCTATCGTCTGGGGCAGCAGCTCCTGAAGGCCCTGGTAGTGGGCCGAGAGGTGCCGCCCCGTGCCTCCCTCTCCTTCGACCCCGAAGGCGTCATGACCTTCCCCCCAGGCAACGCAACGCGTCCGGTCGAGCGCTGCTGAGGGCACCCACCACCGTCACTCCCGCGTTGAGCCAGGGCCTGGTGGGCGGCCCGATGCACCCCTGCCCCACGCCGTGAGCCTGGTAGGGTGCGAAGGCAGCCTATGGCCCCTGCCCGCATCTGACCATCTCCTGCTCCGACGCAGCTCCCGGGTCCCCCCGATATGGACACGGTGATTGAGGGCCATTGACACAGGTGGCTTCTCTCATCGGCGCGGTGCGAAAGGTGTGAGCAGGTTTGTGACTTTCTTCACCAGGGGCGGTGACCCTGGACGGGGAGGGATGTGACCTTCGGCAGCGGCGAGGGGCCGTCCCTCCCCGCGATACTGATGGTGGAGAGCGAAGAAAGGAGGTGCGGAGCGATGGCGGAGAGGAGGACGGCAGCCCAGGCCATGGTGCCGGAGCCGGTGGCGCGGCTGTTCACCAGCCCCGCCTTTGCTTGGCTCTGGCTGGTGGCGAGGGTCTACCTGGGCTACCAGTGGCTGGAGGCGGGCCTGCACAAGGTCAGCGACCCGGCCTGGATGAGCGGCGGCACCGCCCTCAAGTCCTTCTGGGAGAGGGCCGTCCAGGTGCCTGCCCCACCGGCCAGGCCCCCCATCACCTACGACTGGTACCGCGACTTCCTCCAGTTCATGCTGGAGCGGGAGTGGTACACCTGGTTCGCCAAGCTGGTGGCGGTGGGCGAGCTGGCCGTCGGCATCGCCCTGCTGCTGGGCGCCTTCACGGCCATCGCCGCCGGCGCGGGCGCCTTCATGAACCTGAACTTCATGCTGGCTGGCAGCGCCAGCACCAACCCGGTCCTGTTCACCCTGAGCGTCCTGGTCATCCTGGCCTGGCGCGTTGCCGGCTACTGGGGCCTGGACCGGGCCCTGCTGCGGGCGCTGGGCACTCCCTGGGAGCCGGGGGCGCTGGTCAGGCGGTCATGGGAGCGCTGGGCGGGAGGGATCCGGCCCCGCCCGGGGCAGGCATGAGGAGGTGAGCTGAGATGGAGGGCATCGGCGTCCTGGTCTGGCTGGCCATCGGGGTCGCGGCCGGCCTGGCGGGGGCAGCGGCCCTCGCCCTGGCCCGGGGCACCAGGGCAGTGACAGACCCCATCTGGGCCGTGGCCGCCGCCCTGCTGGGGTCCTTCGCCTGGAGCGAGTGGTTCGGCGACTACAGCCGCTGGGGCGGCCAGGTGGGCGGCCTGCAGGTGGCACCGGCGGTGCTGGGGGCGGCCATCGTGGCCGGCCTCTACGTCGCTGGCCGCCTGCTGGAGGAGGGGAAGGAGACCGCCGCCCAGTAGCGGCCCTCCTGGCGGCCAGGGGCCCGTCCGCATCAGGCGGACGGGCCCTTTTTAGTCCGACGCCCTCAGCCGGAGGAGAGGCCTGGGGGCCGGCGGCGGGCCAGGAAGGCGGCCGCCTGGGAGCGGCGCTGCAGGTTCAGCTTGCTGAGGATGTTGGACACGTAGTTCTTGACCGTCTTCTCCGACAGGAACAGCTCCTCGGCGATCTCGCGGTTGGTCTTGCCCTCGGCCACCAGCTCCAGGATGCGTCGCTCCTGGGGGCTGAGGGAGGAGAGCTCGTCCTGCTCCCCCCGGGCCAGACGGCGCAGGTGCTCCAGCACCCGTCCCGCCACCGCTGGGTCCAGGAGGGACTCCCCCCTGGCGGCCCGCTCGATGGCATCGACGAGGCCGTGGCTGCGCGTCTGCTTCAGCACGTAGCCCGAGGCACCGGCCATCACCGCCCCCACGATGGCCTCGTCGTCAGCGAAGGCGGTGAGCATGATGACCTTGATGTGGGGGTCCATCTGCCTTATCTCGCGGCAGGCCTCCACCCCCGAGCCGTCGGGCAGGCGGACGTCCATGACCACCACGTGGGGCCGGGTGCGGGCCGCCTGCTCCACCGCCTCGGCTACGCTACCCGCCTCGCCCACCACCTGCAGGTTGGGACGGCGCTCCAACAGGGCCCGCAGGCCCAGGCGGACCACCTCGTGGTCGTCGACGATGAGGACGCGTATGGGCTCGCCCTCGTTCATACCGTCACCTCCGCCAGCGGGACCTCCAGGCGCACGCGGGTGCCGTGACCAGGGGCGCTGTCCACCGTCAGGACCCCCTGCACCGTCCTGGCCCGGTCGGCCATGTTGCGCAGGCCCTGCCCGGCCTGGTCGGATGCGGCCCCGGGGTCGAAGCCGATGCCGTCGTCCTCCACCTCCAGGACGAGGGCCTGGCCTCGCCTCTGGAGGCTCAGGCGCAGCCCCTTGGCCTGGGCATGCTTTACCACGTTGCTGATGGCCTCCTGGGCCACGTGGTAGATGGCCAGCGCCCGCTCGGCGTCCAGGTCGGGCAGGGGCTCCTGCACCTGCACCTGGACAGCCACGCCCGCCACCTCCTGGGCGCCGCGGGCCAGCTCGGCCAGGGCCTGGGCCAAGTCCTCCCCTCGCAGGGCCTGGGGGCGCAGGTCGTAGATGTAGTCACGGATGTCCTGCATCACCCGCTCCAGGGCGTCGATGGCCTCCTCGAGATGGGGCCGCACGCCGTGAGGGTCGTCGTCCCGCAGGCGTTCGCTCAGCCCCTCCAGCGACAGGCCCAGGGCATAGAGGGACTGGATGACCCCGTCGTGCAGGTCCATGGCGATGCGCTCCCGCTCCTCCAGCAGGGCCAGGCTCCTGGTGGCCTCGTAGAGGCGGTGGGTCTCCACCGCCACCGCCGCCCAGTCGGCCAGGGCCCGTAACAGCTCCGCCTCCTGGGGGCCGAAGCGTCCCGGCTGCCGCTGTTGGACCATGAGGGTGCCCAGGAGCTTCCCTCGGGCCGAGAAGGGGACCACCAGGACCGATGCCGTCCCTTCACCCACCATCGCCGGGGGAGGGCTGCCCGCCAGCCGCCCGTCGGACCGGACGTCGTCCACCAGCACGGGCTGTCCCCGCTCCAGCACCAGCCGCTGCAGCGGGTCGCCCCGCAGGGAGATGGGCGACGGCGGCGGCTCGGGCAGAAGTCCGCGCCC
>DATLZD010000082.1:0-4274 GCA_035574155.1 Dehalococcoidia bacterium
ACCCAGGGGTGGCCCCGCCGACGCTGTGGCCCCCGCCCCAGGTAATGGGCCTCGGCCAGCTCGAGACAGACCAGAAACGCCTGCCGCAGCCTGCCACTACCTTTCGCCATGGCATACGAAGCCTATCTCCAACCCTTTTACGAGACAAGCCCGGCAGTCGTTGACAGAGGGAGGGGCCGAGGCTAGACTTAACATTTGGCGTTCCGACGCGGAAGACGGGCGCCGAGGCCCCATCTTAGGCCGCTCGGCGCCTTCCTGTTGGTGAGGGACTGAGCTATGCCGACCATCAACCAGCTGGTGCGTAAGGGGCGGGAGCCGCTCAAGCGCAAGGCCAAGGCCCCGGCCCTGCGCTACTTCTACAACGCCCTCAAGAACCAGATGAAGGTGGTGCCCTCGCCCCAGAAGCGGGGGGTGTGCACCGCCGTGCGCACCATGACGCCCAAGAAGCCCAACTCGGCCCTGCGCAAGATCGCCCGCGTCCGCCTCACCAACGGCATCGAGGTCACGGCCTACATCCCGGGCGAGGGGCACAACCTGCAGGAGCACTCCATCGTGTTGGTGCGCGGCGGCCGTGTCAAGGACCTGCCCGGCGTCCGCTACCACATCGTCCGCGGCGCCCTGGACTGCGCCGGCGTGGCCGGCCGTAAGCAGCAGCGCAGCAAGTACGGCAGCCGCCGCGAGGGAGGGCGCTAAGGGCCATGCCCCGCCGCAAGGGCCGCGTCGTCAGGCGCCAGGTGCCGCCCGACGTCAAGTACGGGAGCGTCTGGGTGCAGAAGCTCATCAACCACATCATGTGGAACGGCAAGAAGGCGACGGCGGAGAAGATCGTCTACCGGGCCTTCGACCTGGTGCAGCAGCGCACCGGCGAGGACCCCCTGAAGGTGTTCGAGCAGGCGGTGCGCAACTGCATGCCGGTCCTGGAGGTCCGTCCCCGGCGGGTGGGGGGCGCCACCTACCAGATACCGGTGGAGGTGCGGCCGGAGCGACAGCTCTCCCTGGCCCTGCGCTGGCTGCGGGATGCCGCCCGCTCCCGTCGGGGCCGGCCCATGCACGAGCGGCTGGCGGCCGAGATCATGGACGCCTACCGCGGCACCGGCATCGCCGTCAAGCGGCGGGACGATACCCACCGCATGGCCGAGGCCAACCGCGCCTTCGTCCACTACCGCTGGTAGGCCACGGCTGAGAGAGTGATGGGGCCATGGACAGGACGCCCATAGAACGATTGCGCAACATCGGCATCATCGCCCACATCGATGCGGGCAAGACCACGGTCACGGAGCGCATCCTCTTCTTCACCGGCCGCTCCTACAAGATCGGCGAGGTGGACGAGGGGACGGCCACCATGGACTACCTGCCCCAGGAGCGGGAGCGGGGCATCACCATCACCGCCGCCGCCACCACCTGTGCCTGGCGCGACCACACCATCAACATCGTCGATACCCCCGGCCACGTGGACTTCACGGTGGAGGTGGAGCGCAGCCTGCGGGTGCTGGATGGGGCGGTGGTGGTGTTCGAGGCCGTCCACGGCGTCCAGAGCCAGTCGGAGACGGTCTGGCGGCAGGCCGACCGCTACCGGGTGCCCCGCATCTGCTTCGTCAACAAGATGGACCGCATGGGCGCCGACTTCTGGCGCACGGTGGAGATGATCCGCGAGCGGCTGGGGGCCCGGCCGGTGGCCGTCCAGATACCCATCGGCGCCGAGGACTCCTTCCGCGGGGTGGTGGACCTCATAGAGGAGGTGGCCTGGACCTTCCCCGACGACCCCCGGGAGCAGCCCGAGCGCCAGCCCATCCCCTACGAGCTGCGAGAGGAGGCCCGCCGCCGCCGCGAGCAGATGATCGAGGCCCTAGCCGAGGTGGACGACCAGGTCCTCATCAGCTACGTGGAGGGGCACCCCCTCACCCCGGCCGAGATCAAGAAGGCCATCCGCCGGGCCACCATCGCCTACCTCATCACGCCGGTCCTGTGCGGGGCGGCCCTGCGCAACAAGGGCGTGCAGCCCCTGCTGGACGCCATCGTGGACTACCTGCCCTCGCCCGTCGACCTGCCACCGGTGCGGGGGACCCACCCCGAGACGGGCGAGGTCCTGGAGAGGGCTCCCAAGGAGGACGAGCCCTTCGCCGCCCTGGCCTTCAAGGTGGTGGCCGACCCCTTCGTGGGGCGGCTGGTCTACTTCCGTGTCTACTCGGGACGCCTCAAGCAGGGCGCCCAGGTCTACAACTCCACCCGCCGCCAGCGGGAGCGGCTGGGGCGGCTGATGCGCATGCATGCCAACCGCCGCGAGGACATCGACGAGGTGTCGGCGGGCATGATCGCCGCCACCGTGGGCCTCAAGAACACCTTCACCGGCGACACCCTCTGCGAGGAGCAGGCGCCCATCATCCTGGAGGCCATGAAGTTCCCCGAGCCGGTGGTGTCGGTGGCCATCGAGCCCCGCACCAAGGATGACCAGGACAAGCTGGCCACCACCCTGGCGCGCATGGCCGAGGAGGACCCCACCTTCCGCTATCGCTACGACCCCGAGACGGGCCAGACCATCATCTCGGGCATGGGCGAGCTGCACCTGGAGATCATCGTCGACCGGATGCGCAGGGAGTTCGGGGTGGAGGCCCATGTGGGCCGCCCCGAGGTGGCCTACAAGGAGACCATCACCCGCCCGTCCCGGGCCGAGGGGCGCTTCATCCGCCAGTCGGGCGGCCGCGGCCAGTATGGCGTCGTGGTCATTGAGGTGGAGCCCCTGCCCCGCGGCTCCGGCTTCCTGTTCGAGGACAGGACCACCGGGGGCGTCATCCCCAAGGAGTTCATACCCGCGGTGGAGAAGGGCGTGCGCCAGGCCCTGGACACGGGCGCCCTGGCCGGCTACCCCGTCATCGACGTCAAGGTGACGCTGGTGGACGGCCAGTACCACCCGGTGGACTCCTCGGCCTTCGCCTTCGAGATGGCCGGTTCCCTGGCCATGCAGGAGGCCCTGCGCCAGGGGGCGCCGGTGCTGCTGGAGCCCATCATGCGGGTGGAGATCGCCACGCCCGAGGAGTTCTTCGGCGACATCCTAGGGGACATCACCGCCCGCCGCGGCCACGTGGTGCAGGTGGACCAGCAGGGGCACCTGCGCCTCATCACCGCCCTCATTCCCCTGGCGGAGCTGTTCAACTACGCCACCGACCTGCGCTCCCTCTCCCAGGGACGAGCCACCTACACCATGGAGTTCGACCACTACGAGCCGCTGCCCCAGTCCTTGGCCGACGCCATCGCCGGCCGGGTGCGAGGGGCGGTGCGGAGGTAACGGTCGTGGCCCGGCAGAAGATACGCATCCGCCTCAAGGCCTACGACCACCGCATCCTGGACCAGTCGGCCAGGATGATCGTGGAGGCGGCCGAGCGCAGCGGCGCCGCCGTGGCAGGCCCCATACCCCTGCCCACCGAGATCAAGCGCTTCTGCGTCCTGCGCTCCCCCCACATCGATAAGGACTCGCGGGAGCACTTCGAGATCCGCACCCACAAGCGGCTCATCGACATCCTGGAGCCCACCTCCAAGACGGTGGACGCCCTCATGCGGCTGCAGCTGCCGTCGGGGGTGGACATCGAGATAAAGCTATGAGCATCGAAGGTACCCTGGGACGCAAGCTGGGCATGACCCAGGTCTTCGACCCGGACGGGACGGCACGGCCCGTCACGGTGCTGGAGGTGCTGCCGTCCGTCGTCGTCCAGGTCAAGACGAGGGAGAAGGACGGCTACGATGCCGTCCAGCTGGGCTACGGGCAGCGCAAGCGCCTCAACAAGCCCCTGCAGGGCCACATGCGGGGGCTGGGCAACTTCCGCTATCTGCGGGAGTTCCGGGTGGACGACCCCTCCCAATGGCAGGTGGGGCAGAAGGTGGGCTGCGAGCTGTTCCAGCCCGGCGACCTGGTGGACGTGACGGGCATCTCCAAGGGCCACGGCTTCGCCGGGGTGGTCAAGCGCCACGGCTTCGCCGGCGGCCCCAAGACCCACGGCCAGTCGGACCGCTGGCGGGCCCCCGGCTCCATCGGCGCCGGCACCGACCCCGGGCGGGTCATACCCGGGCTGCGCATGGCCGGCCACATGGGCGCCCAGCAGGTGACGGTCCAGAACCTGCTGGTGGTCCACAGCGACCCTGCCCGCGGCATCCTGCTGGTGCAGGGAGCGGTGCCCGGGCACAAGGGCAGCCTGCTCAAGATCCGCTTCGCCCGCAAGGCCAGCGACCTGAAGAAGAGGAGGGCCAAGGCCCGTGTTGCTGCCCGTTAGGAACGCCGAAGG
>DATLZD010000083.1:0-52317 GCA_035574155.1 Dehalococcoidia bacterium
CCCCGCCTGTGGGCGTGCCTTGGGCTGGGCTTCTTGGTGGACTGGGCCTTCGCCCTGGTCTTCCTGGTGGGGCTGCAGGTCCAGGCACCGGCCCAGGTGGCGGCGGGTCCCGCCCTGGCGGGCTACGCCCTCGCCGCCTACGGGCTGGCCAAGCTGTTGGCCCAGGCGGGCTGCGGGCCGCTGCTGGAGGGCATGGGCCCCCACTGGGGTCTGAGGCTGGGGCTGGCCACCGTGCTGGGAGGCATGGCCGTCCTGGCCCCGGCCAAGGCCACGGGGTGGGTCCTGGCCGGGGCCGCCATCTATGGCGGCGGGGCGGGCCTGGCCTGGCCGTCCCTCTACGCCCTGGCCAGCGCCCACTTCCCCTACGGGGAGCGTGGGCGCCTCAGCTCGGGGATGGCCCTCTCGTCGGTGGCTGCCCTGGCCGCGGGCGTGGGGGTGGGGCTGGTCCTGCCCGGGTCCCTGCCCCTGGCGGCGGTGGTGGCGCTGGCCGCCTCTCTGGTGGCCCTGGCTGCCGTAGCGTCTCCGACCTTGGGGACGGCCACATGGCGGGCCAGGGGCCTGATGGGGGCGCCCGTGTCCGTGGTGGTGGGCGCGGCCCTGCAGCCGTCAGGGGCCGCCGTGTCCCTCCTCCTGCTGCTGCAGACCACCGCGGCCGGCGCCCTGGTTTCCGTGTTCCGTGCCTGGGGCAAGGAGCTTTTGGGGACGTCCTTCCACGTCCAGGCCCTCCTGCTGGCGCCAGCGGCGGCTGGCGGGGGGCTCGGGCTGGCCTGGGGCGGCCCTGCCGCCGACCGCCTGGGCCGCCTACCGGTGATGGCCATGGGGACGGCCCTCGTGGGCGTGGCGGTGCTGGGGGCCTCCTTGCTGCGCCTGCTGCCGGTGGTGGGGCTGGTGGCGGCCGTGGGCGGCCTGGGTCTGGGCCTGGCCACCCCGACCTTCGGTGCCGTGGCCATGGACCTGGCCCGCTGGTGGGGAAGCGACATGCTCCTGGCCTGGTTCCTGGCCGTGGAGGGGGCGGGCCATGCCCTGGGGCCGGCCCTGGGGGGACTACTGGAGTCCCTCTCGGGCCCGGCGCCGGTCCTGAGGCTGGCGGCGGCCCTCTTCCTCGCCTGCGCCGGCGTGGCCCTCCTCGCCTGGCGCAGGGGCTGGCAGCCCTTGCGCCCAGCGCTGGCCACTGGAGGGAGCGGGGGATGATGCCCCTGCGCCCGCTTTTGGCTGTCCCTCCCCTCGTCCTGGCGCTGTTGGGGGCGGGCTACTACGAGGCTATCACGCCTTCGTCCCAGCTCTACGGGAGGATGGTGGTCCATGGCCCCCGTGACAGGCCTGTGGTGGCCCTCACCTTCGACGATGGCCCCAACGGTGAGTGGACGCTGGCCGTGGCCGGGCTGCTGGAGGAGCGAGGGGTCCGCGGCACCTTTTTCGTCGTGGGGGAGAACGTCGATGCCGACCCACGGACCTTGCGCCAGCTCGTGGAGAGGGGCCATCTCGTGGGCAACCACTCATACCATCATCGCAAGCGCGACGCCCTGCTGGACCCGTCCTACGCCGAGGTGGCGAGGGCCGAGGCGGCCATCCACCGCGCGGCCGGGGTCTGCCCGGCCCTCTTCCGTCCCCCCAACGGCTTCCACACTCCCTGGCAGCTCCGGGCCGTGGCCCGCCACGGCCTGGTGGCCGTCACCTGGGACGTCCAGCCCTCCGACTGGAAGGGGCCACCCCCGCAGGAGCTGGCCCGACGGGTGGTGGAGGCGGCACGCCCAGGCTCCATCGTCCTCCTGCACGACGGCCTGGACACAAGGCAGGGGGTGGACCGGTCCCGTCTCCTGGCCGCCCTGCCGGCCATCGTCGATGGCCTCCTGGCCAGAGGTTTCCGTCTGGTCCGGCTGGACGAGCTGCTGGGGGTGGCACCTTACCTACCAGACTGTTCCTGGGCGGAGGGGGCATGAGCCGTCGCGTGCTGGTGACGGGCGGGGCCGGCTTCATCGGGTCCCACATAGTGGAGGCCCTGCTGGCCCAGGGATGGGAGGTGGAGGTGCTGGACGACCTTAGCGCCGGCTGCCCGGCCAACCTGCCGCCCGGCGTCCCCCTGCACCGCGGCGACGTGTGCTCCCCCGGAGACCTGGGCTGCCTGACGGCCCGGTTCGAGGCCGTGGTCCACTGCGCGGGCCAGACCAGCGTCGGCCTCTCGGTGCGCCGTCCCGACCTGGACTGGCAGGTGAACGTGCTGGGGACGGCCAACCTGGTGCTGTGGGCGGCCGCGCGGGGCGTAGGCCGCTTCGTGTTCCTCTCCTCCGGCGGTGCTGTTTACGGCGAGACCCCGCGGCCTGCCCGTGAAGCCTGCCGTCCCAGGCCCCTCAGCCCTTACGGACGCCACAAGCTGCTGGGCGAGATGCTGGTGCGGGCCTCGGGCCTGCCCTATGCCGTACTGCGGCCCTCCAACGTCTACGGGCCGCGACAGCGGGCGGGCGCCGAAGGCGGCGTGGTGGCCATCTTCCTGCAGCGGATGCTCTCGGGGCATGAGCTGGAGGTCTACGGCGACGGGCTACAGGAGCGGGACTTCGTCCATGCCGCCGACGTGGCAGCGGCGGCCGCCCTGGCCGTCCGCTGGCCGCAGGACGTCGTCTGGAACGTGGCCACCGGCAGGGCCATGACCATGCTGGGGCTGGCCTGCCTGCTGGGGCAGGTGCTGGGTGCGCGGCCGCGGCTGCGCTTCCTGCCGCCGCGGCCCGGGGACGTGCGCCGCTCCGTCCTGGACCCGTCCTGCCTCCTGTCTACCGGCCGTTGGGGGCCGCCCCTGGCCCTGGAGGAAGGGCTGCAGCGGCTGGCGGCTGCGCTGGGGCGGTCTTCCGCCTTAATGCTCCAAGCGATGGCAGCGCCAAAGATAACCTAACGGGAGGTGATGCCATGAAGCGGTTCCTTCCGCTCATCGCTGCCGCCCTGGTGGGCGGGCTGATAGCCGTGGGCGTGGCCTGCGGCGGCGAGGAGGCGACCCCGACGCCGACACGGACCACCACCGCCGTACGCACGCCCACGCCCACCCCGCGCACCACGCCCGTCCCGACCCCCACGGTGCCGCGGGTCTCGCCCACTCCCACCCGCTGAGCGGGCGGGGGTGAGGGCTCGGGCCGGGGGCCGGTCCCGTGGCCGGTGGTCCGCGCCCCCGGCCTCACCGGCCTACGGTTATCTGGCCGGTCATCCCCTGGGCCTGGTGGAAGCGGCACACGAACGCCACCGTGTCGGTGGGGGTGAGGGTCACGGTGCGCTCCTCCCCCGGTGCCAGCTCCACGTCCACCCCCAGGGACTCAACGGTGAAGGTGTGGGCGCTCCGGCCCTCGTTCTCGATGCGCAGGGTCAAGGTCTGCCCGGCCTGCGCACGTAGCTCCTTGGGCTCGAAGTAGAAGTCGTCGGCCTCCAGGGAGAGGCCCTCTCCCCGGGATCCTCCCCCACAGGCGACGGCCCAGGACAGGGCGAGGGCCACGGCGAGCATAAGGGCCACCGCGGTGGCTTGTCGGGCCATGGGTTCCCTCCCAGCGATAGCTCTCTACCACGTCTACGCTCCCCACGGCCCGGCTGGATGCAAGGGCGGGGACCGCCTGCCGCCATCAACTGGTCGGGCGGTCCCCGCCGTCGCCGGTGGCCCAGTCCAGCCCCAGCTCGGGGCTGCCGGTGTCCCGCCCCCGTTGCCTGAGCTGCTCCCGCGCCTGTCTAGCTAGCTCCAGGTAGTGGGCCCGCAGCCGCTCCAGCTCCTGGTCCGTCAGCTCGTCCAGGTCCAGCAGGGCGTTGTGGGCGTTGCGCTCGGCCCGTATCAGCTCGTCCAGCTTAAGCTGGACCACGGCCCCGTCATGGTTCTGGGTGTTCTGGATCAGGAAGACCATCAGGAAGGTGACGATGGTGGTGCCGGTGTTGATGACCAGCTGCCAGGTGTCGCTGAAGCCGAACAGGGGCCCCGTGGCCGCCCAGGCGACGATGACCATGACCGCCAGCAGGAAGCCCAGGGGATGGCCCGCCGCCTTGGCCGTCCAACGGGCCAGCTGCGAGAAGGGCGACCTGGGATAGACGGGGTAACGTATCATGGCGCTCACACCTCCTGTAGGGCACGCCCGACACGACCCATGTTCGCCCGGCCGACGGCGTGGCGCCAGCCGGAGGCAGGGCTCTCGGTGCCGGCCGCGGCCCACCCGCGGCGGCAGGTCATGCTCATCGGTGACCGAAGAGGGGGACAGGAGGTGAGGCCGGCCGAAGACGGGGATGAGTGATCGGCCACGAAGGCCTAGCGGTGTCGGGGTGGGCTGCCCGGTCGCTATGGGCCAGGAAAGGCTTCAGGAGCGGGCGGCGCCGGGCAGCTCAACGGGCTCGTAGAGCTTCTTCTTGAGGGCCTCCCGCGGCGGGTCGATGTAGATGGCACCCCAGCCGCACACGTCCTCGCACAGGCGGCAGCCGGTGCAGCGCCGCTCGATAACGGTGGCGACGCCGAAGAAGTCGCCCACCCGCTCGCCCGACGTGTCCAGGTAGAGGGCCTCGAAGGGGCAGATGTTGATGCACAGCTCGCAGCCGGAACCGATGCAGTTCTCCTCGATGACGGTGGCCTTGGGCCACTCGCGGCGGGGAAAACCCTTGCAGATGTCGCCGGCGTCGTCGGCTATGCACTCCACCGGGCAGACGACGCCGCAGGCGCCGCAATCGATGCACAGGGTGGGGTCAATGACGTGCAGCTTGTTGCGCTCTCCCGATATGGCATCGGTGGGGCAGCGCTTGGTGCAGGCGGTGCAGCCGATGCACCAGTCCAGGATCTTATAGGCCACGCTTCCAGCCTCCGTCCTTCCTAGGGCAGTGTAACAGGTGACGGGGGCAGGGGCAACCGCGTCAGAGCAGGCCCCGCTGCCGCAGCACCGTCTCGGTTACGGCGCCGATGTCGGCCGGGCTGTCGACTATCGTCGCCCCGGCCTTGGCCAGGGCCTCCTTCTTGGCCTGGGCGGTGGCTGCCTCGCCCACGATGATGGCCCCCGCATGGCCCATGCGCCGGCCCGGGGGGGCCGTGGCTCCCGCGATGAAGGCGATGACGGGCTTGCGCATCTCGCTGGCGATGTAGGCTGCCGCCTCCTGCTCGGCGGTGCCGCCGATCTCACCGATGAGGACCACCGCTTTGGTGTCGGGGTCCTCGTTGAAGAGCCGCAGCACCTCCACCGGCATCGTGCCGATCACCGGGTCGCCCCCCACGCCCACGCAGGTGCTCTGACCGATGCCCCGCGCCGTGAGTTGGGACACCGCCTCGTAGACCAGCGTCCCCGAGCGGGAGATGACGCCCACAGGCCCCGGGCTGAACACGTCCCCGGGCATGATGCCCACACGGCACTGGCCCGGGGTGATGACGCCGGGGCAGTTGGGGCCGATGAGGCGGATGCCCGAGCCGCGCAGGTAGCGCTTGACCCGGACCATGTCCACCACCGGGATCCCCTCGGTGATGCAGACGATGAGGGGGACCTCGGCATAGGCGGCCTCCAGGATGGCGTCGGCGGCGGCGGGGGCGGGCACGAAGATGAGGGAGCAGTCGGCCCCGGTGCGGGCCACCGCCTGCCGCACCGTGTCGAACACGGGGACGCCGTCCACCTCCTCGCCGCCGCGGCCGGGGGTGACCCCGGCCACCACCTTGGTCCCGTATTCGATGCAGCGACGGGTCTGGAAGGAGCCTTCTCGGCCGGTGATGCCCTGCACTACCACCTTGGTGTCTCGGTCGACCAGGACGGGCATAGTCTCGCTCCTCGTTCAGGATACGGTCTGCTTCTGCCAGCGGCGGGCGCGGCTGGCCGGCACCAGGTGGCCCCCGTGGGAGGCCTCGTGGGCGGCCAGCAGCTCTATGTACTCCAGCACCGGCACCTGGCGGCCGTCGGCCAGGGTCACCGCTGCCGTCAGGTGCTCCCTGCCCAGGCGGGACAGGAGGCGGAGGGTCTGGTGGCGGTTCCAGGCCAGCTCGTCCACCAACTCGCGCACGCTGCGGCCGCGGCGGGCCTCCACCTGCTGCTGGTTCCAGGCGTCCACGTCGCGCAGGGGGGCGAGGGCCTCGGGGCCTAGGTCCCCCAGGACGACCTGTAGGCGCAGGTGGGCGCGCAGGTCGTTGCTGGCCACGTGGGCCAATAGGTCGCGGTAGGTCCAGCCCGGGGTCTCGGGGCAGGGCTCGTCCCAGGCCTCCTCGGCCAGGGAATAGACGGCCCGCAGGAAGCCCTCCCGGTAGCGCCAGAGGAGGCGGAACCTGGCCTCCACCTCGGGCAGGAAGGTCAGGGGCTCGGGGCGCCAATCCTGGGCCAGGGCACGGCGGATATCGTCGGCGTGCTGGCGGTCGTGGTAGCCGGCCCAGAGCCAGTCCTCCACCCGCAGGGTGTAGCCAGGGCCCATGGGCACCGGCATCTCCAAGTAATGGAGGTGGCGCTTGCCGATGCGGCGGGCGGCGGCGATGAAGCGGTCGTGGGAGTGGTAGAGGAGCTGGCGCAGGTCGGCGGGGGTGAGGCGGGCCCGTTCCGCCACCAGGCGCGCGTTCATGGCCCGCCGGTCGAGGCTCTCGGCGGTGCCGGCGATGAACTCGGGGGTGAGGATGCCGGCCAGGATGAGGCCGGCGCCGCCGGGACTCATGTCCCCCACCAGGTGGGCCACCAGGTCCTTGACCGTCCAGTCGCCGTAGGGGACGTAGCGGTACCAGTCGTCGGGGGAGAGGGAGTCCACCAGGCGCAGCAGCTGGCGGTGCGCCTGGCGTAGGTCGCGGATGGCCGCCTGCACCTGGGGAAGGGGCACGCCTCTCCTCCCGCCGCTAGCTATGATACGGGGCCTCTGTGGGGAGGGGAACCCTCCCGCTGCCCGGTCGGCATGCAGATGCCCGCCGTAAGTGGCGGGGGCCGTCCTGTTGGTGAGTCGTTATTGACGGGAGGCCCCTGTCGTGGTAGGGTGCCCGTGCCGGGCGGCCCATGCTAAGGGGGTGGCAAGCGATGGGCAGGGCCGTACCCTTACTGGGGGTCCTGGTGCTGGCGGCCCTGGCCTCCTGGCTGCTGGTGCGCCTGGCCTCAAGCGGGCCTGAGGAGGCAGGGGGTGAGCCCGCACCAGCGGGCGACGCAGTGGAGAGGGAGACCCAGCTCCGCCAAGAGGACGCAGCCCAAGCGCCTTTCTGGGGCACCCTCGGCCCTTTCCACATCGTCCCGGAGGAACAGCCTTCCGGTTCGGACGAGGAGCAGAGGAGTTGGTTCCAGGAACGGTTCAAGACGCTGTGGGGCCTCGATTGCCAGCAGCCGGTGGCAGTCCGCAGGGACAGCGCTAGCAACCCCTTCTACATCGTTTTCGGCAGCTATGTCCCGCCCTTCTACACCGTCTGTGCCAACGGCCAGGTGCTGGCCTCCGGCGTCGGCGAGGGGTTCGCCCCCGAGGAGGGGGCCGGGGACGCCTTGCCTTTCACCTTCACTCGGCGCGCCATCGCCAAGGTCCCGGTAGGGATAGAGGTCAGGCCTACCCCTCTCGAGCGGCTGCAGGTGCTGAGCGTGCGCGGCATGGACGTGCTGGTGGAGAAGCCCGTGCCGGGGACGCTCTCCCCCGTGACCCGCTTCTGGGTCATCGAGCGCTACCCGGAGCCTGGGCGGCAAGGGGTGCTCACCCTAGTGGTGGTGCCGCAGGAGCTGTCCCAGGCCCTGCCCGTGCTGGAGGAGGTGCTGGCGGTGGCGGAGCGGTTCCCACCTAGGTAGCGGGCGCCTCGCCGCGGGCGGCAGCCACCGCCTGGCGGGCCGCCTCCGCTAGGTCCCGGGCCCGCAGCACGGGGAGCCCCGACTGGGCCAGGATGCGCTCCCCCGCCTCCACGTTGGTGCCGGCCAGGCGCACCACTACCGGCACCCCTATCTCCATCTCCTGGAAGGCGCGCACCACCCCCTCGGCGATGACGTCCACCCGCGCCATGCCCCCGAAGATGTTGATGAGGATGGCCCGCACCTGTTCGTCGGCCGTGAGGAGGCGGAAGGAGTTGACCACCCGCTCCACGTTGTTGACGGTCCCGATGTCCAGGAAGTTGGCCGGCTCCCCGCCCGCCAGCTTGATGGCGTCCATGGTGGCCATGGCCAGCCCGGCACCGTTGACCACGCAGCCGATGTTGCCGGAGAGGCGGACGTAGTTGTTGATGCCCATCTCCTGGGCCTGGACCTCCAGGGGGTCCTCCTCGTGGGGGTCGCGCAGGGCCTGCACGTCGGGGTGGCGGAAGAGGGCGTTGTCGTCGAAGTTCACCTTGGCATCGGCGGCTAGCAGGCGCCCGTCCTCCGTCACCACCAGGGGGTTGACCTCGGCCAGGGAGCAGTCCTTCTCCATGAACAGACGGTAGAGGCCGCCCATGGCCTGCACGCCCTGTCTGAGGAGGTCTCCCGTGAGGCCGATGGCCAGGCCCAGCTCGCGGCCCATGAAGGGCTGGAAGCCGATGGCCGGGTCCACCGGCAGGCGGTGGATGCGCTCCGGCGTGGCGGCGGCCACCTCCTCGATGTCCACCCCCCCGGCGTCGGAGGCCATCAGCACCGGCAGGCCCAGGGCGTTCTCGATGACCACGGCCAGGTAGAGCTCGCGGGCGGGCCGCACCGCCTCCTCCACCAGGACGGACCGCACCAGCCGCCCCTCCGGCCCCGTCTGATGGGTGACCAGCACACGGCCCAGGATCTGGGCGGCCGCCTCCCGCGCTTCCTGGGGATCGGCGGCCAGGCGGATGCCGCCGGCCTTGCCGCGGCCGCCGGCGTGGATCTGGGCCTTGACGGCCACCGGGCACCCCAGCTCCCGGGCTATGGCCTCGGCCTCATCGGGCGAGCGCGCCACCCGCCCCCTGGGGATGGGCACGCCGTAGTCCTGCAGGAGCTGTTTCGCCTGGAACTCGTGGACCTTCAACGCTAGACCTCCGGGGCGTTGCTGACGGTTGGGCGCCGCGTACCACTACCATAGCACAGGGCTGCCCTTGGCAGAACGGCCCCCCGCAACCTACCACCGCCGGCAGGCGTTATACTGGTGCGGGGCTTTCCGGGGTCGGAGCATGGCCGGCGAGCAGGGTGGGCGAGGACGGCGGCGGTGAAGCGGCTCCTCTTGACCGCTTTCCTCCTGCTGGCGGCGCTGGCCGGCTGCACTAGCGCCGCCGCACCCTCCACGCCCCCAGGGGATGACGCTCCATCGTCCGCGTCCATCCTGGAGGGGCCTGTTCGCCCCGTCCAGGACCTCTTCGCCCGCACCATTGAAAGCATCGGCGCCGACGGCAGCGACCGCCGCGTCCTCTTGCGGCGCTTTACCGGCTCCGTGGCCGCCTTCTCGCCCGACGGGGCCCTGCTGGCCTATGACGAGCAGGGCACCGATGGCAGCAGTCTGCACCTGTGGGACGCTGCGAGCGGGCAGGACGCGGCGGTCCTGCGGGGCTACGCCATCTACCGCACCCTCTGGAGCGCCGACGGCCGCTGGCTGGCGGTGGCCTACCAGCCCTCCTCCACCTCGGGCATCCAGGCGGCGGTGCTGGGGCGCGACGGCCAGCTGCGGGCGTCGGTCCCCGGCCACCCCGTGGCCTGGCGCCCCGGGCACCCCCACCTGCTGGTCTTTCAGGGGCCGGACCTGGCGCTCTTGGACGCTGAGGCGGGCGAGGCGCGACCCTTGGTGGACGTCCGGCAGAGCCCCGACAGGACGGCGGGGGCGTGGTCGCCCGATGGCCGGATGCTGGCCTACGTGGCCCCGGCCGAGGGGACTTGTCCCACAGGCCCAGGCCCCATCGCCCTGCAGGTGCTGGACATGGGGACGGGGCAGCAGCAGCATCTCTGGGGGCCCACCTGTGCCCTGGTGCTGGACGTGGCCTGGTCGCGGGAGGGCGACCGGCTGGCGGTGGCGGTGACCGAATGGGCGGAGGAGCCGCAGCGGGGCATCCATATGCTGGACCTTGGCACCGGGCAGACGACCTTCGTCCCCTCGGTGGGAGGGGTGGACAGCCGCCTGAGCTGGCTGGCCGGGGGCCACCTCCTGAGCCTGCGTCCGGTCTGCTACGCCTGCGACCCGGGCTACTGGGGGCTGTGGCTGTTCGATGGCCAAGGGCGGGCGCTGGCCTCCTGGGGCCTCTCCGGCGGCGAGCACAGTTACGCGGTGGCGGCCGATGGCACTAGGGTGGCCATCGGCACCGACACCGGCGAGCTGCTGGTGATGGCCGTCGGCAGCGACGGGCCCCGGCGGCTGCTGGACGAGCGCCCCTTCCAGGCCTTCGGTCTCTCCTGGGCGGGGCCCCAGCGCATCGCCTTCGTCCGGGGCGTCCTGTGGAACGCCGTGTCCGTGTTGGTGGCCGCCGACGGCAGCGGCGGCAAGGCCCTGCCCTACCCCGCCAGCGCCCGCTTGGCAGCCGTCTCCCTGGCGTCGGGCCGGGCTGCCTATGTCCTCCTCACTGACCCGCTGCGCTGGACCGCCTACGTCTCTGCCCTAGACGGCTCCAATGCCCAGACGGTACCCCAGGGACGGGCAGTGCCTCTCGTCTGGTCGCCCGACGGCAGGCGCCTGGCCGTGCGCCTGGCCCAACCGAACGGCCCTGAGGTTCTGGCGGTGTTGGACAGCGACGGGCGCACGGAGGCCATCGGCCCGGCCGTCGCCGGCGTCTACCCCTACTTGGTGTCCTGGTCGCCAGACGGGCGACGCCTGGCCTGGAGCGCCCAGGAGCGGCTGTGGCTGTGGGACCTGGACAGCGGGCGAGTCCAGGAGCTGGGGCCGTCCCACCCGCGCCTGGGCCAGAGCGATCCCCGAAGCTTCGTGGCCTGGTCCCCCGATGGCCGCTACCTGGCCTACGACGGTCCTGAGGGCCTCACCCTGCACGAGCTGGGTAGCGACCAGAAGCGTCTCCTCGTCCCTGGGCATCCCCTGGCGGTGGCCTGGTCGCCCGATGGCCGTGAGCTGGCCTACCTGATGGACGAGGGTTTTGGCCGGGCCGCGGGCCTGCAAGTGGTCTCGGTGGTGAGTGGCCAGGGGCGCACCCTGGTGTCGCCGGTCAACATCCACGCTAAGCACGATACCGTGGTCCTGCGCTGGTCGCCCCGGGGCGACCGCCTGGCCTATGTGTCCGCATCCCCAACGTTGGCCTACGGCGCGGAGGTAATGGTGGTAGACGTGGCTACCGGCCGCCAGGAGTCCATCACCGGCCCCCTGCGTTGCCACGCCTCACTGCTGGACTGGTCGAACGACGGCCGCTGGCTGGCGGTGGCGGTGGACGGCCTCTGCCTCTAGGAGGCGCCCCGCTGCCAGCGGACGGTCACCGCGGCCAGGCCCGTCACCGCCGCCGCTATCAGCAGCAGCACGATGGTGATGCCCGGCAGCCCGCCCAGCTGTCCCAGCAGGTCGGTGAGGCCACCGATGAACAGGACTGGCATCAGGGCCAAGGAGTTGGCCAGCACGGCCTGCACGGCGAAGATGCGGCCCCGCATGTGGGCCGGCGCCCGCTCGTGCAGCACCGTCTGGGCGGGGGCGTTGAGGAGGGCATAGCTGAAGCCCAGCGGTCCCGCCAGGGCCATGGTGATGGTCTGCAGCAGCGATAGCCCCAGCAAGTTCTCGGGATTCAGAGGGCCAGAAGCGCGGTCCATGAAGGAGGCCAGGGGTTGCACCAGCGCCAGTCCCACCAGACAGAGGCCGATCCCGGCCAGACCCAGGGGCACCAACCATCGCCTGTCCAGGCGCACCGCCAGCCAGGGCAGCACCCGCAGGCCCAGCAGGGCCCCCAGCCCGGTGGGGGCGAAGACGAAGGCGGCGTTGTCGGGGGCGATGCCCAGGATATCGTTCATGTAACGGGGGATGAGGGTGGCGAACAGCAGGACCAGAGTGTTGCCTGCTACCAGGTGGGCCATGGCCAGGGCTGCCTGGCGGTCGCTGCGCAGGGCGCGCAGGGCGCTCAGCAGCTCCCTAGGCATGGCAGTCAGCACCGGCGACTGCCCGATGGCCGGCCCCTCCGAGGGCAGCAGCAGGGAGACGGCTGCCGCCGCGGCGAACATGGCAGCGCCGGTAGCGAACATGGCCTCCTCGCCGGCCCCCCCTGCCAGCTTTAGGACCAGGGGGGCGAGGAACACCATTCCTGCCAGCTGTCCCCCCGTCACCGTCAGGTTGTAGAGGCTGTTGGCGTCCACCAGCCGGTCCCTCGGGACCAGGGCCGGCAGCAGGGCCACCAGGGCCGGGTTGAAGAGCAGGGAGGCGGCCGAAAAGAGGAGCCCCAGCAGGTAGATGGCCCCCACCCACTGGTGGGCGAACACCAGCGCAACACAGGCCAGGGCGCGCACGGCGTTGCTCAGGACCATTACCCGCGCCTTGGGCCAGCGGTCCAGCATCACGCCGGCCAGAGGCCCCACCAGCAGGGTGGGGGCGATGAAGGCCAGGACCAGCAGGCTCGTCTGGGTGCTGGAGCCGGTCGCCTTCAGGACCACTATGAGAAGGGTGAACAGCAGGGCACTATAGGCCACCTGCGAAAGCCCCTGCCCCAACCAGAGGGGCAGGAAGCGACGGTGCAGGAGCAGGGAGGCGGCCGGCCGCGCCGCTGGCCGCCCTGGGGCCTTACCGATGATCATGCTGGGCAGCGTCCTGAGCCCCCTCGTCGGCCCATACGGCCCGCAGGCGACGCTCCACCTGGCTGAGGGGGAGCAGCACCCGTCGGCCGCACCCCAGACAGCGGAGCCGCACATCGCTCCCGGTCCTCTCCACCCGCCACCGGTCGCTGCCACAGGGATGGGGCTTGCGTAGCTGGACGATGGCCCCCGGGACGACGTCCGTCAGCAAGGGCTATCGGCCTCCTCCGCGGGTGGCCAGGGCCTCGATACGGGCTCGCTCGATCTCCTCCCGCAGGGACATGGCCTCTCGCCGGGCGGCCTGGGCGAAGTCCTGGCCGCGGGAGGCGAAGAGCACCCGCCTGGCCGCCACCACGATGAGCCCGCCGCCGTCCTCGTCCAGACCGGCGGCCACCGCTGAGCGCAGGTCTCCGCCCTGGGGCCCGACCCCTGGGACCAGGAACGGCATGTCTGGGCAGGCGCGGCGCAGGAGGGCCATGTCCTCGGGAGCGGTGGCCCCCACCACCAGCCCCACGTTGCCCGCCCGGTCCAGACTGCGGGCCAGCCGGGCCACCTCCAGGAAGAGGGGGCGGCCGTCGGCCAGAGGGAGGGACTGGATATCGGCGGCACCTGGATTGGAGCCCCGACACCAGACGAAGACGCCTCTGTCCTCGTATTCCACGAAGGGCAGCAGCGAGTCGCTGCCCCCGTAGGGATGGACGGTGACGGCATCGAAGCCGTATACCTCGAAGAGGGCGCGGGCGTAGAGTCGGGACACGTTGGGCACGTCGGCCCGCTTGGCGTCAGCGATGACCGGGATCTCGGGCGGGACTGGCGCCAGGGCCTCCTGCAACGCGCTCATGCCGCCCGGCCCTAGCGCCTCGAAGAAGGCCAGGTTGGGCTTATAGCAGCAGACCAGGTCTACGGTGGCCTCGATAATGGCCTGAAGGAAGGAGACAGTGTGGCGGCCCTGCAGCAGGTCAGGGTCCGGATCGAGCCCGATGCATAACAGGCTCCGGTTGCGCTCCTGGGCGGCCCGCAGCCGCTCCCGAAAGGTCATCCGGGCATTGGCCCTCCCTTGCGACGCGATAATAGAGGGACGATGGTGCACGGTCAAGGTCAGCGCCCGTCCCTGCTGATGGCCCCCCTCCCCCTCGTGGCACCCCGCGGGGCGGCGGTGGCCGTGGCCATTGATGTCCTGCGGGCCTCTTCCACCGCTGTGGTGGCCCATGGCAGGGGCGCGCATAGGGTGCTGGTGGCCTCGTCCCTGCGCGAGGCCCGGAGACTGCGACGCACCTTCGCCGACCACCTGCTGGCCGGCGAGCGAGGGGGGCTGCCGCCCCCCGGCTTCGACCTCGGCAACTCGCCCTGGCAGGCCCTGGCCGCAGACCTACGCGGCCGTGGCCTCGTCCTGACCACCTCCAACGGGACGCGTCTGCTTAGGCGCCTGGCCCACCTGCCGGTGGTGCTGGTGGGCTGCCTGCTCAACCGTCGTGCCGTGGCGACGGTGGCCGCTGCCCAGGCCCGAGCCCTGGGCCTCCCTGTTGCCCTGGTCTGTGCCGGCGAGGCCGGGGGACGAGAGCTGGCCCTGGAGGACGTCATCGGCGCCGGGGCCATTGTCGAGACGCTGCTGGAGCTGGGGCACCCACTGGAGCCGGACGAGTGGGCGCGACTGGCACTCCTCGCCTTTGAGGCCGCCCGCCGGGACCTGCCCTCCGCCCTAGCGGCCACCCGTCACGGGCGCCAGTTGGCAGCGCTGGGCCTGGGGGACGATGTGGCCTACTGCGCCCGTCTGGACGAGTGGGAGGTGGTGCCGCGCCTGGAGCGGGGGGCTGAGGGGCTGTTGGCCCTGCGTCCGTGTCCCCTGCCGCCTGCGCGGTGATGGTCCGCTGCCCTTGGGGACACCTCGGCCGCGGCCCGAGGCGCGCGGGGGCGACCAGCCCCCGCCCACCGCTACGGGGCGCAGAGGGCCTCCGTCTGCAGGACAGGCCCCGTCCCTTGACGTCTGGGAGCGGGCGACCATAGGCTGGGGGCGGTATGAGGGCCGAACTGATATCCGTCGGCACCGAGATACTGCTGGGGGAGATCCTGGACACCAATTCCCAGTTCATCGCCTCGCGTCTGCCGGCCCTGGGCATCGACCTCTATTACATGTCGGTGGTGGGCGATAACCTGGAGCGATTGAAGGAGGTCATCGGCCGCGCCTACTACCGTTCCGACCTGGTCATCACCACCGGCGGCCTGGGGCCCACCGACGACGACCTGACCCGAGAGGCCATCGCCGCCGTGGTGGGCGAGGAGCCGTACGTGGACCCGGCGCTGGAGCGCCACCTGAGGGAGCTTTTCGCCTCCCGCGGCGTGTCGTTCCCGGAGCGGAACCTGAAGCAGGCCTGGCTCATCCCGTCTGCCCGTGCCATCCCCAACCCCCGCGGCACCGCCCCCGGTTGGTGGGTGGAGAAGGACGGTCGCATCATCGTGGCCATGCCCGGCCCACCGGCCGAGATGGAGCGCATGTGGGACGAGGAGGTGGCCCCCCGCCTGCGGGAGCGGGTGCGGGGAGCGGTGCTGGTCACCCGCACCCTCAAGACCATCGGCATCGGCGAGGGCCACCTGGACGAGATGTTGGGGGAGCTGACCCGTTCCCGCAACCCTACCATCGGGGTCTACGCCCGGCCCGACGGGGTGCACGTGCGTATCGGCGCCAAGGCGACCGACGAGGCCACCGCCCGGGCCCTCATCGCCGATATGGAGGAGCGAGTCCGGGCCGTCCTGGGCGACTACATCTGGGGGGCCGACGATGAGACCTTGGAGCTGGTGGTGGGGCGTCTCCTGAAGGCCCGTGGCCTGACCCTGGCCACCATGGAGTCCTGCACCGGCGGCCTCCTGGCCGACACCATCACCAACGTCCCCGGCTCCTCGGCCTACTTCCGCGCCGGCTACGTGGCCTACGACCCGGAGGTGAAGGTGGCCCTGGGAGTCCGCCGCGAGCTGATAGAACAGCATGGGGTGGTGAGCGCCGAGGTGGCGGCCGACATGGCGCGGGCGGTGCGCCTGGTGGCCGGGGCCGATATCGGTATCGGCATCACCGGCGTGGCCGGCCCGGACCCCCTGGAGGGGAAGCCTCCCGGGACCGTCCACATCGGCCTGCACGACGGCAGCAGCCCCCAGACCGCCTCGACCACGTTCTACCAGGGGCGGCTGGCCACCAAGCGGCGGGCCGTCACGACGGCCCTGGGCATGCTCTGGCGCTACCTGCGCCGGCCTGCTGAGCCCTGACCTGGAAAATGGCAGCTCAGAAGAAGTCCAGTAGGAGGGGAAAGATGCTGTACCTGTTGCTGAGGCACTCGCCGTGGGTATCGGCCCTGGCCCTGGGCCTGGTGCTGCTGGCGGCTGGGACCTTCACCCTGGTGCGGGCGCTGGACGTCCGCGACCAGATCCGTGACGAGCTGCGGGACGAGCAGATCGTCACTAGCCAGGACGCCCGCATCCCGGGCGTGCTGGTCCAGGACGCCAAGACGGCCAAGGCCCAGGCCGACGTCATCAAGCAGCATACCCTGGGCACCTGGGGCCCCTTCAGCCAGTTGCCCAGGGACGACCCCCGTCGGGCCCAGTTCATCGACGGCGTGGCCCTGCGGACGGCCCTCAACCTGGCGGTGATGGGCTTCGGCATCACGGACCTGTTGCTGGGGCTAGGGGCCATCCTGCTGGTAGCTGGGGCGGCGACGGTCGCCCTGGCCACGCCCGCCCTGTATTTCCTGGCGGGCATGGTGGTCAAGCGCCCACAGGCGCAGGGCTAGCCTGCCCGCGCCACGCCGGTGCGGACGGCTGCCTCCCGCACCGCCTGGGCCACCGCCTGGAACATCTCCCGCTTGAAGATGCTGGGGACGATGTATTCCTCTGTCAGCTCCGACTCGTCCACGGCCGCGGCGATGGCCTCGGCGGCGGCCAGCTTCATCTCCAGGTTTATGGTCCGGGCACGGGCGTCCAGCGCCCCACGGAACAGGCCCGGGAAGCAGAGGGCGTTGTTGATCTGGTTGGGGAAGTCGGAACGGCCGGTGGCCATCACCCGCACGTAGGGCTCGGCCACCTCGGGCCTTATCTCCGGGTCGGGATTGGCCAGGGCGAAGACGATGGGGTCGCGGGCCATCTTCTGCAGGTCTTCGGCCGTCAGTAGGTCGCCCACGGAGACCCCCAGGAAGAAGTCGGCCCCCTCCATGGCATCCGAGAGGCTGCCGCGCCGTCCCTCGCGATTGGTGTTCTGGGCCAGCCAGCGCTTGTAGGGGTCCATGTCCTGGTCCCTGCCCTCGTAGATGATGCCGGCCCTGTCCACCACCAGCATCTCCCTGACCCCCAGGGACAGGAGGAGGCGGGCGCAGGCGTAGCCCGCCGCGCCGGCACCGGAGATGACCACCCGCAGGTCCTCCAGCCGCTTGCCCACCAGCTTGAGGGCGTTACGCAGGCCGGCCAGCACCACCACCGCCGTCCCGTCCTGGTCGTCGTGGAAGACGGGGATGTCCAGCTCCTCCTGGAGCCTTTCCTGGACGGCGAAGCAGCGGGGGGCTGCGATGTCCTCCAGGTTTATGCCGCCAAAGGCGGGGGCGATGGCCCTCACGGCACGGACGATCTCGTCCACTTCCTGGGTGGCTAGGCAGATGGGCCAGGCATCGACCCCTCCGAACTCCTTGAAGAGCATGGCCTTGCCCTCCATGACCGGCAGGGCCGCCTCGGGTCCCAGGTTGCCCAGCCCCAGGACTGCCGAGCCATCGGTGACGATGGCCACGGTGTTCCCCTTGACGGTGTAGTCCCACACAGCTTCCGGCTGGCGGTGGATGGCCCGGCAGACGCGGGCTACCCCCGGGGTGTAGACGGCTGCCAGATCCTGGCGGGTGGCCAGGGCGATGCGGTTGCGGACCAAAATCTTGCCCCCGCGGTGCAGGTCCAGGATGCGGTCGGTGACCTGGTGGACGCGCACGTCGGGCAGGGCGGCGATGGCCTGGACTACCAGGCGGGCGTGCTCCTCGTCGCCGACCCGGATGGTGAAGTCGCGGACGATGGTGCTGCCCCCCGCCTGGACGATGTCGATGGCCCCGATGTCGCCCCCTGTCTGGCCTACTATGGAGGCCACCTTGCCCAACATGCCCGGTCGGTTGGGGTACTCAGCCCTAACGGTGATGGTGTAGCCGTCGCTCAGCATGGCCCCGTCCCTCCATTGGCAGCAACCAGCATACCACCAGGGTCGTTATATGAGGATGGAAGCCAACGCGGAGGTAAATGTCCATGCTACGGATGAGCGGTGTCCTGCTGCTCGGCCTGGCCTTCCTGCTGGTCGCCTGCGGTGGAGAGGAGGAGGCGCCCACGCCCTCGCCGGTGGCAGGGGTGCTGCCCAGCCCCACACCGGCGGGCATCACCCCCACCGTCCAGCCGACGCCCACCCCCACGCCGGTGCCTCCGCCCTCGCCCACCCCGACGGCCCCGGCGGCCTGCACGGCCCCGGCGGCACCCAACGTCCCCAGCGGCACCCTGGTGGGCCAGGGCTGCGTGATCCTGAACATACCGGCCATGGGGGAGGCCGGGGTGAACGCCGCGCAGCTCGCCGGCGCCAACATCGCCTGTGCCGGTGCCCGCAGCACCAACGGCTGGCAGGTCTGGTTGCCGCCGGGGGCCAGCGTCACCGTTCTCACCGCCGTCTCCACCGGCGGCGGGCCCACTCCCATCGGCAGCGGCAACAGCGGGACCGCGGCCGGCTACTGCGGCAGCATCTTCATACGGAACCCCGGCAACGCGCCGGTCACCGTCCACGTGAACTGGAAGATGTGGGACTGCACCGCCGGCACCTGCCAATAGGCCCGGGGGGGCGGCGCCGGAGCCGGCCTCTCCGGCCTCTGGGAGCGGCTAGCGGGTCAGCTCGCGGTAGAGCTGGGTGATGCGGGAGGGCAGCGACTCGACGTCGGGGACCACGGCGTAGCCCACGTCCTGACACATCTGCTTCAGGTAGTCGTGGCCGTAACGGTCCACCGTCAGGCAGAAGGGGACGACCCCTTTGCGCTTGGCCTCCACCAGGGCCATATGGGTGTCGTGGATGGCGTACTCCTTCTCCGTGCGGTCACGCCCGTAGCCGTGGTCCTGGGGGCGGCCGTCGGAGACGAGGAACAGGATGCGGACCTTGGCCTCCACCTGCTCCAGCTTGTAGGTGGCGTGGCGGATGGCAGGCCCCATGCGGGTGGAGCGGACGGGCGATATCTTGTCGATGCGACGCTTGACCCGCTCGCCGAAGGGCTCCTCCAGCTCCTTGATGACGTAGAACTCGACGTTCTCGCGGCCGTAACCCGAGAAGCCGTAGATGCCGTAGGTATCGCCGATGGTCTCCAGGGCGCGGATAAGAAGGACGATGCTCTCCTTCTCCACGTCGATGATGCGCTTGGGCGGTGCCAACAGCTCCTGGGCGCGACGCGACATCCACCAGGCGAAGTACTTGCGGGGGTCGTCGTCGAAGTCGTCGGGCGTCAGGCGACGGCTGTGCTTGACGATCTCCTCGTCGGTGGAGGCGCTCATGTCGAGCAGGAAGGCCACGGCCACGTCCCGCTCCACCTTATTGCGCCGCCAGTAGACCTTGCCAGGCGGTGAGACGCCTGCCTCACGCTCCACGAGGTAGTCTATGACGGCGTCCATGTCCAGCTCTTCGCCGTCCAGGAGCCGCTTGATCTTGCGGAAAAGCTCCGGCTTCAGGAGCTCGAACTGGCGGCGGGTCTGGCTGACCAGGGCCGAGTAGCGGCTGAGGGTCTGGTCGAAGTAGGAGGCGGTGCCCTCGGCCACCGTGTATTCGACGATGCGGCACCAGCGGGGCTTGTAGTCGCCGGCGCGGAAGTCCCACTCGTCGTAATAGAAGTAACGGGGCTCGGGGGCCAGCGGCTGCTCGCCGGGGTCAGGGGTGCTGAGGCCCGACGTCCGTCGGCGCTCCCGCTGCTTCTCCTTCTGGGCCTCCTGCTCCTCCTGGGCCAGCTCCCGCTTGAGGTTGGTCAGGAACATGTTGGACGACTGCTGGAGGTCCTGCTCGCCCCCGTCCTGCAGGTCGATCTCCACGCTCTTCTCCAGGAGGGCCTTGATCTGCTCAGGCGAGATGGGCGAGGGTGGCTGCTGGCCCTGGCGCTCTTGCCGCAGGCGGCCCAAGAGCTGGACCAGCTCAGGCTTGAACTCGCCGCGGAACTCCACCGGCTGCGGGCTCTGGTAGGGCTGCTCCTGTCCCTGCAGCTGCTGGAACTGCTGCTCGCCCTGGCCGGCGCCGCTCATGGGCGAGACCTGAGAGGTCTCGTCCTCTTGGGGGCTCTGCCAGTCCTCCTGTGTCTGGTCCATGGCCACGTTGGGGATGGAAGTGACCAGGTCGTAGAGGCGGATGGTGGCCTCGGCAGCGTCCTCCACCGTGGCCTCGGGCCTCTGGACGGCCTCCAGGACAGCCAGGGCGTCCCTGAGGAGCGACATCAGCGACGGGGGCCAGGAGAGGCGGTCGTGACCACCCAGGGAGGCCCGCACCAGGTTCTCCATAAAGGCCTCCACCAGGGGCAGCTCCTCCACGGCTGGTCGGCGCCCCAGCTCCCGCTCCTGGGTCAGCCGGTAGTCGGCACGTATGCCGGCATACTCGCGCAGGATACAGGCATCGATGCGGCTGTCCTCGACGATGGTGAACAGGTCGGCTGCCAAGCGACGGTTGTCGAACAGGTCGAAGAACCGCTCCATGTCGGTGAGGGGCTGGCGATGCCCGTTGCCTTCCTGGAGCTCCTTCAGCCGGCGCTGTTCCCTCTCCAGGCGCAGGGTGGGGAAGACGTTGCCCGGGGCCTCGAAGCGGAAGAGGAAGCTGCCGAACTCCAGGTGGCCGGCCTGGTGGGTGGCATAGACCTTGTAGATGCTGAAGTTACGCCCCTTGTCCTGGAACTCGTCCACCGCCGGCGGCAGGAAAATGGCGGTGCCCTCGGTGGTCGGCGTTTCGGCCCGGACCCAGCCGATCCCCTTCTGGGCAAGGGCCTCGGCCGAGTGGATGGCCACGTCTGCCCCGGTCAGGGCCTTGCAATACATGCGTAGCACGTCGCTGACCTTGCTCAGCTCCAGCCGGGAGGAGAGGGCGTCCAGCATCTCCTCGGCACGGCTGGACTCCAGGCGGAAGTAGGCCTCGCCCCCCTCTTGGTTGGTCTGCAGGACGAAGAGGCCCTCCTGATGCCAGGCCGCCAGCTCGTCCAGCTTGAGGCGGGGCAGGACCTTGGGCAGGCTCTTCAGGAACTCCATGGCGGCCACCGGCGAGACGGGCGCCAGCTCCTCGGCCAGCCCCAGCAGGTGGCCATGGAGCTCGGCCGGCACCTGGGCCAAGGCACGCCCGGCCTCAGCGAAGTAGGCGAAGGCCTGCCTGCCCTCCTCGCTGATGATGCGTCGGGCCAGGGACAGGAAACGGCCCCGTTGCTCCGGCTCCACCTGGGCCAGCAGGCCCGGCCCTCGCTCCAGGTAGGCGCGGGCATCAGCCCAGCCGGCGGCGGCCAGCTCCTCGGCGAAGCGCAGGAAGGCCAGCCGGTCGCTCCCCTGCAGGGGCCGCAGCACATGGGGCGCCACCCCGAGGCAGTGGGAGGCCAGGTCGTAGGACCTATCGCACAGGACGTCCAGGAACCGGACCAGCACCGTGGCCTCGGCCAGGGAGAGGGCGGCGAAAAGGGCGGGGCTGTGCTCGAAGAACTGGACGGCCAGGGAGGCAGAGCGCCAGGAGCCCTTGTAGAGGTGACGGCCCAGGGCCACCCAGCGGGCCAGCCCGTCGGCGCCGATGATGGGAAGGGTGCTGGGACTGGAGCGGTAGTATGAGGCCGCTAGGGCCGAGGAGACGGCCGTCAGCTCCCGTCCGTGGCGTGCCCACTCCCAAAAGTCGGCCGGTCCCAACAGTCGCAGCACCTGGGGCGACGCCAGGTAGAACTCGGCGCTGGCCTCCCAGGCCCGCCAGGCCAATCGGGCCAGCTCGAGCCCCTCTTGCGCCCAGCGCCCCAGCTCCTCGGCGCTCAGGTCATCGGGCATCTTGGCCAGGGCGCGGCGGAAGTCGGCCGCCAGGGAGGGCGAGAGGGCGGCCAGCTCCTTCTCCAGGTGGTCGAAGCCAGCAGAGAAGGCCTTCCTACTCAAAGATGGAGTTCACCACCTCTTGGATGCTGCGCTGCACGTCCCGGTCGTCGGTCAGGGCCCAGACCACCGCCACCTGGCAGGCCCGGCGCGGTGGGATGCCGGAGGCGATGAGCTTGCCGGCGTATATGAGGAGGCGAGTGCTGACCCCTTCCGCCAGGCCGTGCTCCTTCAGGTTGCGCACCTTCTCGCCCAGCTTGGCCAGGGCCTCGGCCATCTCCCGCGAGACGCCCGACTCGTGCTCGATGATCTTGGCCTCCACCTCACGGGGCGGGTAGTTGAACTCGATGGCCATGAACCGCTGGCGGGTGCTGTGCTTCAGGTCCTTGAGGGCGCTCTGATAGCCAGGGTTGTAGGAGATGACCAGCAGGAAGCCGTCGCGGGCCTCCACCACCTGTCCCAGCTTTTCGATGGGCAGGATGCGGCGGTGGTCGGTGAGGGGGTGTATGAGGACGGTGGTGTCCTTGCGGGCCTCCACGATCTCGTCCAGGTAGCAGATGGCGCCGGCCTTGACGGCACGGGTGAGGGGGCCGTCGATCCAGCGCGTGGTCTCCCCTTCCAGGAGGTAGCGTCCCACCAGGTCGGAGGCGGTCAGGTCCTCGTGGCAGGCCACCGTCACCAGGGGCAGGCCCGTGCGGGGCGCCTCCTTGCCGGTGACGTCACGGATGATGGTCACCGGCCGCCCCAGGCGGTAGGCCATGTACTCCACGAAGCGGGTCTTGCCGCAGCCGGTGGGGCCCTTCAGCAACACCGGGATCTTCTGCTGGTAGGCAGCCGTGAACAGCTCCACCTCGTCCGCCACCGGGAGGTAGAAGGGCTCCTCCTCCAGGACGTATTCCTCGATGGCGTATTGGCGGTAGGTGGTGCGGTCCTCCATATCGCGGCTCACCTTCCCTCGGCGGCCAGGCGGGCCTTCAGACGTGCCCACTCCCGTTCCACCTGTCTGCGGGTCTCCTCCAGGGACGTGTCGGTGTCGATGACCACCTGGGCCCGCTGCGCCCTCTCCTCCACTGGCATCTGGGCGCGGACCCGGGCCAGGGCCTCCTCCAGGCTGATGCCGCTGCGCTGGGCGGCGCGGCGGGCGGCCACCTCGGGCGGACAGACGGTGACCCAGACCTCGTCCACCAGATCGTCCCAGCCCGCCTCCAGCAGGAGGGCGGCCTCCAGCACTGCCACCTCCACCCCTCGGGAGGCCAGCTCCCCCAGACGTTGGCTGATGGCCTCGCGGATGCGGGGGTGGGTGATGGCGTTGAGGCGCTGGAGGGCCTGGGGGTCCTGAAAGACGATGCCGGCCAGGCGGCGGCGGTCAACGGTGCCGTCGGCGGCCAGCACCTGGGGGCCGAAGGCGTCGATGACCTCCTGATAGGCGGGGCCACCAGGGGCGTAGACCTGGTGGCCGATCTGGTCAGCGTTCAGGACCTCCGCCCCCAACTCCCGCAGCATCTCCGCTACCGTGCTCTTGCCCGATCCCAGGCCACCTGTGAGGCCGATGACGAACACCCCTTTGGGCCTACCCTTATGAGATAAACGCCCCGACAGCCGTCGGGGCTCAGGTTCAATTGTAGGGGTGGCCGACGGGCACGTCAAGGCGAAAGGGCTACCTCCTGGCCTCGGCCTCCTTCATCTCCCGCACCTTCTTGATGAGGAGGGGGACGACCTCCTTCCAGTCGGCCACCACCGCCCAGCGGGAGGCCTTGAATATGTTGGCCTCTGGGTCCTTGTTGATGGCAACGATGTTCTTCACCTGGGAGATGCCGGCCATATGCTGGGAGGCGCCCGAGATGCCTACGGCGATGTAGAGGTCGGGCGTGACCACCTTGCCCGTGAGCCCCACCTGGGCCGAGACGGGGTACCAGCCCAGGTCGCAGGCGGCCCGGGAGGCGCCCACGGCACCCCCCAACAGCTCGGCCAGCTCCTCCAGCATCTGGAAGCCCTCCGGCCCACCAAGGCCACGGCCGCCGGCCACCACGATGCGTGCGTCCTCCAGCCGGACCCCCTCGGCCTTCTGCTTGACACGGCCCAGGACGCGGGTGCGCACGGCCCCCGCGTCGATGCTGGCCTGGACCCTCTCCACCTCCCCCTGACGGGACTCGTCCCGCTCGATGGGCTCCTGCGACTTGGCCCGCAGGGTGACCACCGCCGGGGACGTGTTGAAGGAGTACTTGGCGTGGGCGTTGCCGCCATAACAGGGGCGGGTGACGACGATGCGCCCGTCCTGGACGGCCACGTCGATGGCGTCCATGGTCACCGCCGTCCCCAGCCTGGCGGCCAGGCGGGGCCCCAGCTCACGGCCCACCATGGTCTGGCCCAGGAGGATCAGGGCTGGCGCCTTCTCCCGGACCAGCCGTTCCAGGACCTGCACCAAGGCGTCGCCCTGGTATTCCTGCAGGAGAGGGTCATCGGCCAGCAGCACCACGTCGGCCCCCTGGGCGATGGCCTCCCGGGACTGGCCGTCGAGCCCCGCACCCAGGACGGCACACAGGACCCGACCGCCCAGCGGCTGGGACAGACGACGGGCCGCCCCCAGCAGCTCGAAGGTGATGGGGGCCAGCCGCCCCTCCTCCGTCAGTTCGCCGAAGACCAGGATATCGTTGGCCATATCCCTGCTCCTTACCTTCTAGATGAGCTTAGCCTCGCGCAGGCGCTGGAGGAGGCGGTCCACCTTCTCCTCCACCGTGTCGCCCTCGATGAACTCCGTCTCCACCTTGGTCTGGGGCACGTAGAGGGCCTCGATGTTGACCCGGTTCTTGAGCTGGGAGGGATCGAGGCCCAGGTCGGCCGCCGTCCATACCGTCACCTGCTTGCGGGCGGCCATCATGATCTGTCGTAGCTGGGGGTAGCGGGGCTCGCCCAGCTCGTTGGAGACGGTGACCACCGCCGGCAGCGGCGCCTCCACCGTCTCGAAGCCGTCCAGGAGCACCCGCTCGGCCACCACCTTGCCGTCCTGGACCTTCACGTCCTTGACGATGGTGATGCAAGGGATGCCCAGCAGCTCGGCCAGGGTGGGCCCCACCACTCCCATGTCCCAGTCCACCGCCTGCCGGCCGGTGATGACCAGGTCATAGGGCGCCAGCTTCTGGATGGCCGCCGCAAGCGCCTGGGCGGTGACCCAGTGGTCGGCCTCGGCCAGGGCCGGGTCGTTGATGAGGACACCCTCGTCGGCGCCCATGGCCAGGCAGTGCTTGATGGCGTCGCGGAAGGACTCGGGCCCCAGCGAGAGGACGGTGATCTTGACGTCGCCCAGGGCATCCCGTATGCGCAGGGCCGCCTCGACGCCTATGGTGTCGAACTGGCTGGGGACAGGGGCAATGCCGGGGGCGGGGATCACCTTCTTGGCCGCCTCGTCCACCCGGAACTGGGAAGCGGGCGTCTCGGGGTCGGGCACCTGCTTCACGCAGCAAATGATATGCAGCGACATGGCAGCCCCTCGCTCATGTGAAAAACTTCACCTTGCAGTATAGCACCTGGCCCGGGGGGCGCAACCGGCGGCGGCCGGTGCCCTCGTCCCTCAGCGGACGGTGGCGGCACGGGAGTAGGCAACGCTGCGCTCCAACAGCTCGGCCACGTCCAGCACCTGTATGCCCTGTTTGGCCGCCTCGGGGACCGACCCGGCCCCTTCCTCGAACATCTGCAGACAGAAGGGGCAGGCCACGGCGACGACGCGGGCGCCGCTGGCCACCGCCTCGGCCGTGCGGGTGTGGTTGATGCGCCTGCCCTTGCTCTCCTCCACCCACATGTGGCCGCCGCCGGCCCCGCAGCAGAAGGTATGCTTGCGGTGGCGCTCCATCTCCACTGTCTCCAGGCCCATGGCCTGCAGCACCTGCCGCGGCTCGGACACGATGTCGTTGTGGCGGGCCAGGTAGCAGGGGTCGTGGTAGGTGACGGGGAAGCCCCACAGCTCCTCGATGGTCCTGGGCTGCAGGCGACCTTCGGCCACCAGCTGGGCCAAGAGCTGGGTGTGGTGGACCACCTGGAAGTGGCCGCCCAGCTGGGGGTACTCGTGACGGATGGTGTTGAAGCAGTGGGGGCAGTTGGCGATGACCTTCTTGACGCCCTTGGCCTTGAAGGTCTCGATGTTCTGCTGGGCCTGCATCTGGAACAGGTACTCGTTGCCCAGGCGGCGGGCCGGGTCGCCGGAGCAGGTCTCCTCCGCACCCAGCACGCCGAAGGAGACCCCCGCCTGCAGCAGGAGTCGCACGATGGCCTTGGTGACCTTGACGTTGCGCTCCTGGAGGGCCCCGGTGCAGCCCACCCAGTAGAGGTACTCCTGGCTGCCGTCGAACATGGGCACCTGGACCCCTTCCCGGGCCAGCTCCTCGATCCAGGTGGTGCGGGTGAGCTGGGTGCCCCGCCAGGGGTGTCCCCGCTGCTCCAACTGCATGAGGGTGGCCTGGGCCGTCTCCGGCATGTTGGCCTGTTCCATCACCAGGTAGCGCCGCATGTCCATCAGTTTGGGGATATGTTCGATGAACAGGGGGCACTGGTACTCGCAGGCGCCGCAGGTCACGCAGTCCCAAATGGTGTTGAAGGAGACCACGTCGCCGGCCACGGGCCGCTCGTCGGGAACCTCCTCACCCTTGCGGCGGGCCGCCAGGAGCCGCGGCCCCATCTCCGTCAGGTAACGCTTGATGTCCTGAAGGAAGCCCATGGGCGTCAGTTCCTTGCCGGTGTTGTAGGCGGGGCAATGGGCCTCGCAGCGGCCACAGCGGACGCACACGTCCACGTCCATGAGCTGCTTCCAGGTGAAGTCCCGCAGGTAGCCGGCCCCGAAGCGCTCGGCCGTCTCGAAGTCGGCTATGGGGGCAAGGGCCGTTCCGGCCAGGGCGGCGCCCGTGGGCGAGAGCTTGCGGAAGAAGATGTTGGCCGAGCCCAGCAGGATGTGCGATATCTTGCCGTAGCCCACCCAGGCCACCCAGCCAGTGGCCATGGCCAGGTGCAGCCACCAGAGGCTCTTGTGCAGCATCTCCATGAAGCCCTGGCTGGCCCCTGACTCCAGGGCCGCCTTGCCGATGAGGAAGCCGACGGGCGACCAGGGGGCCCAGTCGGGGTCGGTGGCCAGGCCGCCGTGGACATCAATGGTGGCCCCCTGCAGCTCGGTCATGCCCACCCTCATGCCCTCGATGACGAACCCCGTCAGCAGGATGGCCAGCATTAGCCACAGCAGGGCCACGTCATCCCATAGGCTCCCCAGGCGCATCTTGGGGTGTTTCCAGATGTAGCGTCGGTAGAGGGCCATGATGATGCCCACGGTGGCGGCCACTCCGGCCAGGTCCAGGGCCAGCGAGTAGCCCAGGTAAACGTGCCCCTCCAGGTATTCCACAAAGTCATCGTGGAAGGCTAGCATCACCGTGCCGATGAACAGGAACGTCCAACCCCAGAAGATGAGCAGGTGCATGAGGCCGGCGTAGAGGTCGTTGGGCAGGCGGCCCTGGCCCACGCCGTACAGGAGGAAGAAGCGCGCCCGCTCCCAGGGGCGGTCCCAACGCTCCTCCTTCTT
Organism: Dehalococcoidia bacterium; assembly: GCA_035574155.1. Classification (GTDB taxonomy): domain Bacteria; phylum Chloroflexota; class Dehalococcoidia; order SM23-28-2; family HRBIN24; genus HRBIN24. The sequence continues at coordinate 27,169 of DATLZD010000083.1, forward strand.
GCCCAGCAGCCAAAGTCGCAACCGCGACAGGGGGCCGTAGGCCAGGACCAGCAGGATGACGGCGGTGACTGCGTAGACCAGGATGCGGGCCCACTTGACGATATTGAAGAAGACCTGCCTGGTCGCCTCGCCCATCCCCTGGCTGGCGGCGATGACCACCAGGGCGGCCACCAGCGGGATAAGGGCCACGGCGATGAAGAAGCTGAGGGCGGCCAGCAGTTGTCGGACTCGCAGAGAACGGACCTTGACCTCGATGGCCATCCTGTCCCCCTGTAATGGTGTCCCGCGGTGGGGCGCGATGCCATGTTAAGACGCCCTTGGGGGGCCGTCAAACTTCCCCCAGTTGCGGTAAAATGACGCCGCCATGGCCCTGGAGCTACGCGAGGCCAGCCCCGACGAGCTGCCGGAGGTGGCGCAGGTCACCGTCATCGCCTTCGATGCCGACCGCAGCCCCGATGGCCTCTTGGCCCAAGGGGTATACGAACTCTTCACGCCCCTGGTCTGCCGCGAGGACGGGCGGCTGGTGGCCTGTCTATCGGTGGGGGCTATGGCGGCCTTCTACGAGGGCGCCGCCGTGCCGCTGGGTGCCGTGTCCATGGTCTCCTGCCTGCCGGAGGAGCGTAGGCGGGGCCTGGTGGGCCGGCTGCTGGGCTATTCGCTGCGGCACATGCGGGAGCGGGGCCTCTGCCTGTCGGGGCTCTTCACCCCTCACCCCTCCCTCTACCGTCGCTATGGCTGGGCGGTGGCCCACCCCTACCTGCTTTGCAGCGTGGACCCCAAGACGGTGGACGTGCGCTGGCTCCCACGTCCTCAGGGACGACCCCGACGGGTGGACGTCGAGTCCTGGCCCCTGTTAGACGGGCTGCACCTGGAATGGGCGGCCCGCCGCAATGGCCCCCTCGTGCGCAGCGAGGGCTGGTGGCGCCGGGCCGTCTTCGCTGGCCTCTACTGGCCCCGCCGCCTGCCCCGCGACTGCGTCCTCTGGCAGCGGCCCGACGGCAGTTATGGGGGCTTCATGGTCTACGAGGCTGGCGTCCGCCGCGGCAGCCGCGACCAGGAGAACTACTGCTCCGTCTTCCAGCTGGCGGCCCTGGACGGGGACGCCTATGCTGGCCTCCTGCGCTATGCCCTCTCCTTCGACCTGGCGCGAGAGGTGACCCTGGTCCTGGAGCTGCAGGACCCCTTGCCGGCGGTCCTGGACGAGGCCCAGCGCCTGCAGGCCAGCCGCCAGTTGGGGATGATGCTGCGACTGGTGGACGTGGCCGAGGCCCTATCCCGGCGCCCCACGGCCGCGCCCGATGGCACCCGGCTGCTGTTGGGCGTCCAGGACGAACACGCCCCCTGGAACCAAGGCGTGTGGCTGCTGGAGGCCGAGGGAGGCAGGCTGCGGGTCCGCCCCTCGCAACAAACCCCCCAGCTCTCGGCCGAGGTGGGCAACCTGGCCCCCATATACAGCGGACTGGTGTCGCCGCGAGAGGCGGCCCGCACGGGACTGCTTCAGGTTCACGACCCCGCGGGGCTGGAGGCGGCCCAGCGTCTGCTGGGTGCCACCATGCCCGTTTCCTGCCCCGAGAGCTTCTAGCCTACTCGGGGGCGACGGCAGCCAAGGACAGCTCGCTCTTGGGCTCGCCCAGGCGCTTGCGCAGCTCCGTCTTGAGCACCTTCCCCAGGTAGTTGCGGGGCAGGTCGCTGACGAAGGCGTAGTATTTGGGGGCCTTGTAGCTGGCCAGCCGCCCCTTGACGTAGGCCGTAAGCTCCTCGGGGGTGGGCAGGTCGTTGGGGTCCTTGGGGACGATGATGGCCTTCACCTCCTCGCCCCACTCCTCATCGGGGACGCCGATGACCGCCGCCTCGGCCACCTTGGGGTGCTGCTCCAGCACAGCCTCGATCTCCCCGGGGGCGATGTTCTCGCCGCCGCGGATGATGAGGTCCTTGGTGCGGCCAGTGATATAGACGTAGCCGTCCTCGTCCATGTAGCCCACGTCGCCCGTGTGGAGCCAGCCGTCCTTGAAGGCCTCTGCTGTCTCCTCCTCCCGCTGCCAGTAGCCGGCCATGACCCGCGGCCCCTGGACGACGATCTCTCCCTCGTAGCCGGGGGGCAGCAGGTTGCCCTGGGGGTCCATGATGGCCACCACCACGTCGGGCATGGGCCGGCCCACCGAGCGCAGGCGGCGCAGCGCCTTCTCCCGCTCCGGCCCCGGCTCGTCGGGGATGCGGTGGTCTTCGGGCCCCAGGAAGGTGAGGGTGGAGGTGCTCTCCGTCTGTCCGTAGGCGTTCATGAAGCCCACGTTGGGCCACTTCTTGAAGCGCTCAATGGCCTTCACCAGCACCTCGTAGGGCATGGGAGCGGCGCCGTAGGCCAACAGGCGCAGCGAGCTCAGGTCATACTTGTCGAAGTCGGGGTGCTCGATGACCCGCTTGACCATGGTGGGCACCAGGAAGCTGTGGGTGACGCGGTAGCGCTGGACCGCCTCCAGCCAGGCGGTGGGGTCGAACTGGGGCAGCACCACCAGGGTGCGCCCGCCCCACACCGCCGCCAGCATGGTGGTGGCGCCGGCGATGTGGAAGAAGGGGACCGACACCAGCTGGACCTCCCACTCCTCGGCCGTTGGGTCGGCGGGGGAAACGGTGTTGGTGACGTAGACCGAAAGGGCCAGATGGGTCAGGACCACCCCCTTGGGCAAGGCAGTGGTGCCGCTGGTATACATGAGGATGGCGGGCTCCGAGTCGTCCACGTCCACGAAGACCTCGGTCGGCTCGTGCTGGGCGATGACCTCCTCGTAGTTGGGGACGCCCTCCGGCCGGGCGTCATAGCATATGACGTGGCGCAGGCCCGGCACCTCGGGCCGCAGGGAGTTGGCCAGCTCCAAGTAACGCTCCCCCACGAAGAGGACGGAGGCCCCTGAGTTGGTGAGCATGTAGGCCAGCTCCTCCCGTTTGGCCCGGTAATTGAGGGGCACGAAGGTGAGGCCCAGCTTGGCGCAGGCGTAGTAGGTCTCCACGTAGGGTATGGAGTTGAGGGAGAGGACAGCTACCTTGTCCCCCTTCTGTACGCCTAGGGCCTGCAGGGCGTTGGCCAGGCGCAGCGTCCGCTCCTGCAGCTGGGCGAAGGTCTCCTCCTGCCCCTGGCAGATGATGCCCACCCGGTCGGGCACCATCGAGGCGGCAATGGTCAGGAACTCGGCCGTGTTCATCTTCCGACCTCCCTAGGTGGTTCCCCTAGCATTTTGGGCGAAGGCGGCCGCGGCCGCTAGCCCTCCCCGGCCGGGGCGCCCCGCAGCCGTGCCTCCCGCTGCAGGCGGCGGGCCAGGCGTCCGTCCAAGCGCAGGGCCTCCTCCAGGGGCAGGTCCAGGCCCCGGCGCAGGGCCCTCTTGGCCAGGCCCAGGGCCTGCGGTGGCCGCTCCAGCAAGAGACGGGCCAGCGCCTCCGTCTCGGCGTAGAGACGGTCACGGGGCACCACCCGGTGCACCAGGCCCCAGCGCAGCGCCTCCTGGGCACCGATGGGGTCGCCCGTCAGGATCATGTGCAGGGCCACACCCCGGGGCACGGTGCGGGGCATGGTCTGGGTGCCCCCAGCCGAAGGGATGTAGCCCAGGTTCACCTCCGGCAGCCCGAGGCGGGCGTCCTCGGAGGCGATGCGGATGTCGCAGAAGAGGGGCAGCTCGATGCCGGCGCCCAGGGCATAGCCGTGGATGGCGGCCAGCAACGGTTTAGGGAAGTCCTCCAGGACGCCCCACAGGTCCCTCTGCTGTCGGGCGCGCCTGGCCTCCACATAGGAGGGGGCGGTGCCGAACTCGGAGATGTCGGCGCCGGCGCAGAAGGCGCGGTCGCCCGCCCCGCGAAAGATGACCGCCCCCACCTCGGGGTCGTAGAGGGCGGCGTGGACCGCCTCCCACAGCTCGTCCCGCATCTGCAGGTTGATGGCGTTGAGGATGTGGGGGCGGTTGAGGGTCACCCAGGCCAGGCCGCCGTCCTTCTGGTAGATAATGGTCTGGAAGCCGTCCACGTCCTGCCCCTCGCCTCCCTACAGCCAGTCGGGACGGCGCACGGCGCTCTTCTCCTTGCTGCGCAGCACCCTCTCCAGGTCGGCGTTGACCTTCTCCGTCAGTTCGCGCATGCCCTGGGAGCCAGTGCGCATCTCGTCGGAGAACCAGCGGCGCAGCCGCGCCCGGTCCTCATCGGGCAGCCCCGCCTCCTGGACCAGCTTCTCCAGCAGCAGGGCCAGCAGCTCCCGTGCCTCGTCCGTGTCCAGCTCCACCTTCATGCCTGCACCTCCCCGGCCGAGGCGGGACGGGCGGCCAGCCGCAGGTCGCGGGTGGTGATGTAGCGCCCCCGCATGCGGATCTGGCGGGTGGTCTTTTCGTCCAGGTAGTTGCCCAGGGCGCGGTTCATCTCGAGGCAGAGCTGGTCCATCTCCACCGTGCCCACGGCCCGGTCGTTGCGCCAGCGGCGGATCCTGGCCCGCGCCTCTCCAGAGATGCCGCTGTGGTCGACGATGTAGGAGGTGATGACCAGCATCAGCGACCAGGCCTCGTCGGGCTCCAGCAGCACCTGCATGGCGGTCACCTCCTCCGGGTCATGTGCCGGTGAAGCGGGGTGGCCTCTTCTCCAGGAAGGCCCGCACCCCCTCGGCCCGGTCCTGAGTGGTCTGGAGGATGATGGTCAGGTCGGTCTCGTAGCGCAGGGCCTGTTCCAGCGGCATCTCGCAGCCGCGGTGGACGGCCTCCTTGGCGTAGCGCACGGCGAGGGGCCCCCTTTGGGCGATGCGCTGGCAGAGGGCATGGGCCTCCTCCAACAGGCGCTCCCTGGGCACCACCCTGCTCACCAGGCCCAGGTCCAGGGCCTCTTGGGCGCCTATCTCCTGGCCGGTGAGCACTAGGTAGGTGGCCCAGGCCCGTCCCACCACCCTGGCCAGCCGCTGAGTGCCGCCAGCCAGCGGGATCAGGCCCAGGCCCGTCTCAGGGAGGGCGAAGCGGGCGTCGTCGGCGCAGATGCGCACGTCGCAGGCCAGGGCCAGCTCCAGGCCGGCACTGAGGCACTCGCCGGCGATGGCGCACACCACCGGCCGCGGCAGCTGGGCAAGGGGCTCGAAGGCCCGGCTGAGGGAGCCCCAGTCCAGCCCCTCATCGGCCGAGAGGGAGGACCAGTCCCAGCCGCGGCTGAAGTGGGGGGCGTCGCCTGCCGAGAGGAGGACTACTCGGACCCCCTGGTCGGGCTCGATGGCCTCGCAGGCGTCGGCCAGCTCTGCCAGGAGCAGGGGGTCTATGAGGTTGGCCCGCTCCGGCCGGGCCAGGGTGAGGTAGGCGATGGGGCCTCTCAACTCCAGGCGCAGGGTCTGCAAGGGGCGCCCCTCCGCGGCGTCGTCGCCCGCATTTTAGCGGAAGGGGCCAGTCCCGCTCAAGGAAGCTTGCGGGCCAGGTGCAGGGCCACCGTGCCGCCCCCCAAGGCCCGTTGCCCCTCCACCCGCAGCCCTGCCCCTTCCAGGGCCAGCGACAGCTCTCCTGCGGCCAGAAAGCCCTGGGCCGAGGTGGGGAGGTAGCGGTAGGCTGCCAGGTCGCCGCTGATGGCCCCGCCCAGGAGCGGCACCACCCTCTGCAGATAGAAGCGCAGGGGTGCCTGCAACAGGCCGCCCTGGGGACGGACCAGCTCCAGGGAGAGGAAGAGGCCGCCCGGGCGCAGGACGCGGGCCATCTCGGCCAGGCCCGCCTCCAGGTAGGCCAGGTTGCGCAGGACGAAGGCACTGGCTACGCAATCGAAGACGGCGTCGGCGAAGGGGAGGTGGAGGGCATCGGCGGCGGCCAGGACGAGGGGCCAGCGGCCCCCGGCCTTGGCCTGCGCCCGCCGCAGCATGGCGGGGGCGAAGTCCACCCCCACGACGACGCGGGCCCCGCGTCGCAGGAAGGCGAGGGCCAGGTCGGCGGTGCCCGTGCCCACGTCCAGGACCAGCGCCCCCTCGGGGCAGGCCAGGGCCGCCGCCTGGGCCCGCCAGCGCAGGTCCAGCCCCAGGGTCATGAGGCGGTTGAGGAGGTCGTAGCGCGGGACGATGCGCTGGAACATGGCCCGCACCGACCGCGCCCGCTCGTCTGTGGACGCCAAGTGCTCCCCCTGGCCCATGATAACCCCAATGCCCCTCCGCAACCCCCTACGTGGCAAGGGGCCCGGCGGATGCCCGGCCGACGACCTCCTTGTCCCAAGGGTGCCCCTGGCTGGCCATGTGGACAACTTGTGGACAATTAGCGTGACGACCCTATGGCTAACCGTATCTAAACCTTTGGCTATAGACGGTTGACCAAGTGGCTACACCTTGCTATAGTGACGCAGGTAACGTGACGGCAGTAACAAGCATAGGCCAACGGAGGTGGAACGAGCATGCGGTTCTTGGTGGCACTCATCATCGGCCTGGCGGTGGCCGGAGCCGTGTTCGGCTTCGCCGCCAGCAACACGGTGCCCGGGACCAGAGCCGGTGACGGCGCCGGCAACATCAGCGGCTACACGGTGCTCGGCGTGACCTACACCCTGAATTCCACCGACCCGCAGCAGATAGACAGCGTCTCCATCACCCTGGACGTCCCTGCCACCACCGTGAAGGTCCGGCTGCAGAACGGCGGCACCTGGTTCAACTGCACCAGCTCCAACGGGACCAACTGGAGCTGCACCACCACCGGGCAGACGGTGGCCGGCGCCACCGAGCTCAGGGTGGTGGCCGCCCAGTAGCACAGGGTGCCCGGCCGGCCAGGGCGTGGGCCGGCCGGGCCGTCCCATCTCTCGACGGGTGACAGGTGCAGCTATGAGGAGTTGGCGATATGAGGTTGGTCTCGGTGCTGGCCATCGTCATGGCCGTGACCGGGACAGCGGTGGGCCAGGCGGCCTGCAACGTCGTGCCGCCCACGCGACTGGGCGATGGAGCTAGCGCCATTTCGGGCTATACCGTCAGCAACGTGACCTACGTCCTGGACGGCGATCCCCGCTTCCTGGAGGAGGTGACTTTCGACCTGGATGCCGCCGCCAGCGAGGTCTGGCTCCGCCTCCACCCCGCAGGCCCCTGGGTCAGGTGCGACCCCGAAGGTGGCAACAGCTGGTCGTGCAAGGTCGGCGGCCAGAGCGTCCAGTCGGCCACCGAGCTGAGGGTGGTGGCCGCCCAGTAAGGCGGCCTCGCACGCGATAATGGGGTCCAGAGAGCATGTCCCCTGCCAGGCTCGCAGCCCTTGTCTTCACCCTGGCCACGCTGGCCGCCATCTGGCTCCTGCTGCCGCCGCCGGCCGGCTGGGGGCTGCGGCTGGTGGCCGTCCAGGGGTCGTCCATGGCCCCTTCCCTGCAGCCGGGGGACCTGGCGCTGGTGATGCCCAGCGACTCCTACCTTCCCGGCCAGGTGGTGGCCTACCGTTCGCGCACCCTGGGCGGCGCCGTGCTCCTGCACCGGGTCCAGGGCCTGGATCCCGAGGGGAGGCTCATCACCCGTGGCGATGCCAACGGCTTCGATGACAGCGACCGACCGGGCCCCGAGCAGGTGATGGGCGCCATGAGGGTGCGGATACCGGGGCTGGGCAGGGTCCTGCAGGCGGTGCCCGAGCCGCCCATCGCCGCCTCCATCGCCGGCGGCGCGGCTGCCACGGCCGTGGCCATGGGCGGCAGGAGGCGGCGGCACCTGGCCCTGCGCCCCGCCCCGGTCCTGGTGGCGCTGCTGGTGGGCTCCTTAGCCCTCCTGGCCGGGGCGTCCCTGGCGCTGGCCCGCGAGTTCCTGCCGCCCACCCAGGAGGTGAGGCGGGCGGTCAGCTACCAGCACCAGGGGTACTGGGACTACCATGCCCCCTCCCTGGCCCCCATATACGACTCGGGCGCCATGGCGCGGGCGGGTGACCCCCTGTTCTGGCGCCTCAGCCGGCCCCTCTCGGTCTCCTTCACCTACCGGCCGCCGCCGGAGCTGGAGGGCGCCACCGGCACCCTGGTCCTCTACGCCCGGCTGGGCGACTACCTGCCCACCGGCTGGCGCCGGACGCTGCCCATCGCCGGGCCGGTGGCCGTCCAGGGCGGCGAGGCGAGGGTGGAGGGGGTCCTGGACCTGGCGGAGGTCCAGCAGGCCTGGCGGCAGGTGATAGCGGCCATCGGCCAGGAGGTGGTCACGCCGGCGCGGCTGGAGCTGGTGGCCACGGCGACGGTCAGCGGCAGCGTCCTGGGCCGGCCCTACAGCGACGAGGCCACCTTCTCGCTGCCCTTCCGCCTGGACCAGGTCCAGATGGCCCTGGAGCCGCCCCAGAGCGGCCCTCCCGCCCAGCTGCTCCTGCCCACCTTGGACAGGACGGCCGTGGTGCGCACGGAGGAGGGGCGGCGGCTGGAGCTGGGGCCCGTGGACATGTCCCTGGCCCAGGCGCGGAGGGTGGGCCTCTATGTCCTCTGGGGCGGCGGCGCCCTGCTGGCCGTCACGGCCGCCCTCTGCCTGCTGGCCGTCCGCTCCCCGGTGGGGCTCGCCTCCCTCATGGGGGCCCAGGTGGTGCGGGTGGCGCGGCTGCCGGAGGCGGTGCGGGAGGCAGCGGTGGTGACCTCGGTGGGCGACATCGTCCAGGTGGCCAGGGTCACGGGCAGCCCCGTGCTGGCCGACCCCGAGGGCGCCCTGCTGGTGGTCTCGGGCAGCGGCTCTTACCTGCTGCCGGTGCCCGCCGGCAACGGACGGCGGCTGCGGCCCAACGGAGGGAGGGGGCGGGAAGGGTGATGCGGGCGCTCCTTGCCCTCCTTGCCGGGGGACTGGTCCTGGCGGTGATAGCGGGCTACGCCGCCGCCAACAACGTGCCCCCCACCCGACTGGACAACGTCCAGGCCAGGAGCTACGCGGGCAACGACGCCCAGAAGGCCCAGGACTTCGCCCCCCTGCAGTGCGCATCCATCCGCAGCAGCCTGCAGCGCATCGTCTACATCGGCGGCACCCCCGGCAGTCCCGGCGGCCAGAGCGAGCTGGTCCTGGGGACGGGCGGCAATAACAGCATTAGCGCGGGCGGCGGCAACGACTGCGTCCTGGGCGGCGGCGGCAACGACACCCTGTCGGGCGGCGGTGGCGACGATGTGATCCTGGGTGGTCCCGGCGCCGACTCCATCAACGGCGGCATCGGCGACGACATCCTTTATGGCGGTCCCGGCAACGATTCCATCAGCGGCGGCTCTGGCGATGACCTCCTCGTCGGTCAGGAAGGGTCCGACAATGTGGCCGGCGACCAGGGGACCGACACCTGCTACGGCGAGATCAAGGGCAGCGGCTGCGAGACGTTTATCTACGAGGGCTACTGATACCTGACCGCGGCCGAGCGGCAGCGGCAGGTCCGTCCCTCACCTGTCCGGCGCCCTCAGGGGCTATACTGATGGGGCGTTCATGAGGTCGGCCACCGCGGTGCTGGTTGCCCTGCTGGCCCTGGCCGTTGCCTGTGGTGAGGGCACTCCCCGTCCGCACGGCGCCACCGCTCCGTCCTCCGGCCCCGCCGATGCCACTGGCACCCCTATGACCGCTCCGACGCCGCTCCCCGCCGCCGGGCCGCCCGTGCTGGAGACGGTGGTCGCGAACGCCCGCTTCCCGGTGGCCCTCGCCCCCAGCCCCGACGGACGCCTCTTCTATGCCGAGCTGGAGACGGGACAGGTGCGGGTGGTGAGGGACGGCCGCCTGCTGCCGGAGCCCTTTGCCACCTTCCAGGTCGCCCACCCACCTGGCTACTCGGAGCACGGCCTGCTGGGCATCGCCCTCCACCCCGACTTCCCGCAGCAACCCTACGTCTACGTCTTCTACACTGTCCCCGACGCCCAGGGCCGTCCCCAGCAACAGCGGGTGGTCCGCCTGCGGGCGGAGGGGGACCGGGGGGTGGAGCCGGTGACCGTCGTCGATGGCCTGCCGGCCGGGCCTACCTGCTGTCACAACGGAGGACGTCTGGCCTTCGGTCCCGACGGGATGCTCTACGTCTCCCTGGGGGATGCCCAGGCCGCTGCCCTGGCCCAGGACCCCCAACGTCCCAACGGCAAAGTCCTGCGCCTGCGGCCCGACGGCTCCCTGCCCCCCGACAACCCATTCCCTGGCTCCCCGGCCTATGCCCTGGGCTTTCGCAACCCCTTCGGGCTGGCCTTTCACCCGGGCAGCGGCGAGCTGCTGGTCACCGACAACGGCCCCAGCGGCCGCGATGAGCTGAACGTCGTCCGCCGCGGTGCCAATTACGGCTGGCCGACGGTGATGGGGCGCGCCGGCGACGGGCGCTTCGTAGACCCCATCTGGGAGTCGGGGGGCCGTAGCACCGCCCCCACCGGCCTGGCCATCTACTGGGGCGATGCCCTCCCCTTCCGTGGCGACCTGTTCTTCTGCACCTACCTGGGCCGGCGACTGCTGCGGGTCCCGGCCGAGCAGATGGAGGCCGTGCGCCAGGGTGCCCGGCAGACGGTGGAGCCCCAGGACACGGGCTACCCCTGCCAACTTGACGTGAAGCAGGCGCCCGACGGCTCCCTCTACTTCAGCGACGCCGAGAACATCTATCGCCTGCGTCCGGCGCCCTAGGATCGGGCGAAGGCCTGCCACAGGTAGCGCCCCGGCTCCCGCTCGAAGGCCTCCTTGCAGCCCTGGGCGCAGAAGTAGAAGATGTGCCCCGCGTATGTGGTGCTGGCGGCGGCATGGGCCGGATGGTCTATCTCCATGCCGCACACCGGGTCCCTGACCATGTCCTCACCTCCTCCAGGAAGTGACGACCCGTCAGGAAGTGGTGATGAGGCGTTTCAGCTCCTCGAACTCCTCCTTGGTGATCTCGCCCCTGGCCAGCCGCTCCTTGGCCAGGCCCAGGGCACGGGCCTCGGCGTCGTCGGCCGGCCGCTGCCGTCGCGTCAGCCTGTCCACGACCCAAACGATGAGGGCGATAAGGCCGCCCCAGAAGAGGACGAACCAGACCCAACCGAAGAGCATCCACCAGCCCCAGCCGTCGTGCATGTGCCACATCATGGTTCACCTCGCACCTCCATTTTACCCGCCTCTCCCTGCCGGAGATGCCTCACGGACCGTCGAGACGGCCACCGGCAGGAGCACGATCAGGGCCAGGAAGAAGGTCCAGAGCCCGGCGCCGACGAGGGCACCGGTGCCGTATCCCCCCTTAAGCCAGGCCGCCAGGACCAGCAGTGCCGCCACCAGCGCCGCGCCGGCAAGGGCGCCGCCGATGCCTAACCGGGTCCGCCCCGTCATGCCGTCACCTCCCGCTTGGTGGGCGGTCGCCAGCCGTTCATGGCCGCCGAGTTGAGGCTCACCGACAGGGAGCTGAGGGCCATGAGCAGGGCAGCCAGCTCGGGGCTCACCACCTGGTGGGTGAGGGGGTAAAGGATGCCGGCGGCGATGGGCAGGGCCAGGGCGTTGTAGCCGAAGGCCCAGGCCAGGTTCTGCCTCACCTTGCGCATAGTGAAGCGGGCTACCTCCACCGCCGCCGCCACGTCCAGAGGGTCGTCGCGCACCAACAGCACGTGTCCGGCCTCCTTGGCGATATCGGTGCCAGCGCCCATGGCGATGCCCACGTCGGCCTGGGCCAGGGCGGGGGCGTCGTTGATGCCGTCCCCCACCATGGCCACCCGCAGCCCCTGCTCCTGCAGCTCCCGCACGGCGGCAGCCTTGTCCTGGGGCAGCACCTCGGCCAGGACCCGCTGGATGCCCAGCCGCCGGGCGATGGCCTCGGCGGTGCGGCGGTTGTCGCCGGTGAGCATGGCCACCTGCAGGCCCAGGGCCTTGAGGGCGGCCACGGCCTGCACCGCGCTCTCCTTGAGGGTGTCGGCCACCGCCAGCAGCCCCGCCGGGCGGCCGTCTACGGCCAGGAAGACGGCCGTCTTGCCCTCGGCCTCCAGGCGCTCGGCCTCGTCCAACAGGCCGTCCAGGGGGACATTCCGCTGGGCCATCAGCAGGCGGTTGCCCAGCAGCACCGTCGTCCCGTCCACGCTGGCCTCGACCCCGAGCCCGGGGATGGCCTGGAAGGAGCGCGGCCTCGACACCGCTACCCCCTCCTCCTGGGCAGCGGCCAGCACCGCCTCGGCCAGGGGATGCTCCGAGTCGCGCTCGGCGGCGGCGGCCAGGGCCAGGACCTCCTCCCGGCTGCGGCCAGGGGCCGGCAGCACGTCCGTCACCGAGGGGCGCCCGCGGGTGAGGGTGCCCGTCTTGTCCAGGACCACGGCCTGGACCCGGGCCAGGGCCTCCATAGCCTCGGCCCCCTTGAAGAGGACGCCGTGGCGGGCGGCGATGCCCGAGCCGGCCATGATGGCGGCCGGGGTGGCCAGCCCCACGGCGCAGGGGCAGGATATGACCAGCACCGCCACCGACATGAGCAGGGCGAAGCCGAAGACGCCCATCTCGGCCAGGGTGTAGGGGCTCATCAGCAGGCGAGTGTCGGGGCTGAACCAGCGCCCGTAGCCGACGAAGAACCAGAAGGCGAAGACGGCCAGGGCCAACAGGTGCACGCCCAGGATGAAGTGTCCCGCCACCCAGTCGGCTAGGCGCTGGATGGGGGCCCGGCTGGCCTGGGCCTCCTCCACCAGCCGCACGATCTGGGCCAGCACCGTGTCCTTGCCCACGCGGGTGGCCTGCACCCGCAGGGAGCCGCTACGGTTGATGCTGCCGCCGATGACCGTATCGCCGGGCGCCTTCTCCACCGGTAGGGACTCGCCCGTCACCAGGGACTCGTCCACCGCCGAATGCCCCTCCACCACCACGCCGTCCACCGGCACCGCCTCCCCTGGCCGCACCAGGCAGACGTCCCCCACCGCCACCTCGTCGGCGGGGACCTCCATCTCGAGGCCGTCGCGGACGATGCGCGCTCGGCGGGGCTGGAGCTGCAGCAGGCGGCGGATGGCCTCCGAGGCACGGCCGCGGGTCTGGGCCTCCAGGAAGCGCCCCAACACCACGAAGGCCGTCAGCAGGGCGGCCGCCTCATAGAAGGTCGCCCGCTCGCCGCCGAACCCCGCCTCGGGCCAGAAGGTGTTGACCACGGCGATGAGGTAGGCGGCACCGATGCCGGTGGCATAGAGCAGGTTCATATCGGTGACGCCGTGCAGGAGGCCCCGCAGGCTGTTAACGAAGAACTGGCGCGCCGGCCCCAGCACGATGGGCGTGGTGAGGGCGAACAGGAACAGCTTGTTCCCCAGCAGCTCCGGCACCAGGTGGGGCAAGAGCCAGTAGTCGCGGAAGGTGCCCAGCATCACCAGCAGGCCCAGCGGCCAGGCGATGAGCAGGTTAAGGAGCTGACGCCTTATCTCGGCGCGACGGGCGGCCCGCTCCCGCTCCAGGGCGTCCTCGGCCTCGTCGCCCCCCTCCAGCAGGTAGCCCAGGGCCTCCAGGTGGCGGCGGATGCGGGCCGGGGAGACGACCTCGGGCAGGTAGTGGACCGTGAGGTCACCGGTGGCCGGGTCCAGCTGGGCCTGGGCGACGCCCTCCAGCTCCAGAAGGGACTGGCCCAGGGCCTCCCAGGGCGCGGCCCCGCGGGCCGGCCGCAGGCAGAAGTGGGCCGTGCTCAGGGGCACCTGATAGCCCGCTTCCTCCACAGCGCGGGCGATGTCGGCCAGGGTCGGTCCGTCAGGGGCCAGCTCCAGGCCAGCACGGGCCGAGGCCAGGCTGACGCGGGCGTCCACCACGCCGGGCAAACGGCGCATGGCCCTCTCCACGCGGGCAACGCAGGCGGCGCAGGTCATGCCCCGGACGGGGACCACTATCTTCCTGGTCCGCTCCTGCCTGTGGGCGACTGTCTCGGCCATCGCTTCCGCCTCCTCGCACCCATTGTAGCCCAAGACCCCACCCCTGGGGAAGGGGTCTTGCCAGGCTGGAGAAAGAGCCCGTCCCGGGTCGGGGACGGGCGGCCTTGGGGGCAGCCGACGGTGGTCAGCCCATTCTGGCTACCACCTCTTCCGAGAACTCCAGGAACGGCTCTGGCCGCAGGCGGATGAAGGGCTGCAGGTAGAGCTCGTGCACGCCGGCCTCAGCGTAGGCCTCGACGTGGCCCCGCATATCGGCGATGCGTCCCGCCAGTATCCAGCGTCGCGCCTCCTCCGGCGAGACGCCCCGGCTGCCGGCGAAGCCCATTAGGAAGCGCTGGACCCGTCCCTCGTCCTCGGTGGGCAGGAAGGGCACCGTCACCGTGATACGGACCTGTGAGGGGTCGCGTCCCACGGCCTGGCAGTGGCGGCGCAGGACCTCCACCTTATGGCGCACCACCTCCGGCGATCCGAAGACGTTCATGGCGTCGGCGTAGCGGGCGGCTATGCGCAGGGTGCGGCGCTCCCCGCCGCCCCCCACGAAGATGGGCGGGTGGGGCTGCTGGACGTTCTGCGGCGCGTAGGGGGCATCCTCGAGGCGGTAGTGCTTCCCCTGCCAGGAGACGGGGCCCGTGGACGTCCACAGCAGCTTGATGAGGTGCAGGGCCTCCTCCAGGCGCTCCATGCGCTCCCTCACGGGCGGGAAGGGGATGCCGTAGCAGCGGTGCTCGAACTCGTGCCAGGCGGCCCCAATGCCGAAGTTGAGCCTGCCGCCGGAGATGTGGTCTACGGTGGTGGCCATCTTGGCCAGGACCGCTGGCTCCCGGTAGGTCACTCCCGTCACCAGGACGCCGATGCGCACGCGGCTGGTGACCATGGCCAGCCCGGCCAGCAGCGTCCACCCCTCCAGGTGGGGGCCACCCGAGTCGAAGGCGGTGCCGAAGCCGGTGACGAAGTGGTCCACCACCCAGAGGGAGTCGAAACGGGAATTGCGGTCCAGCTCTGCCCACAGGTCGCGCATCTGCTCCCAGGTGGCGTGGGCCTGGCTGGTCTGGATGCCGAACTGCATCGTCTACCTCCCGTTAACGTCAGATGGCCTGCGTCGCCTCTAGCATAGCCAAGGGGCTGTTTGGGCGGCAAATGGCCCATGCTATAATCCCTGCAGCCATGGCCGACCCCCATCAGGTCCTGCAGGTGGCCCGCCGGATCGCCCAGGCGGTCGAGCGAGAGTTCCCCCACGCCCGCATCGAGATAGACCTGGACACCCCCCGCGACGAGCACGAGGACGCCTACCTGTGGCTGGAGCCCGGGACCCAGGACGAGGAGGAGCTACACGAGACGTGGGCCTACCTCATCAAGCTGGTCCAGGACGCCTACGACCAGGAGGACGTCTACCTGGTGGCACGGGTGCGGGGGGCCGTCATCCTGCGCGACCGCCCCGCCGACAAGGAGTGAGACTCAGCGCCCCTCCAGGGGGGCGATGACCTCCGCTGCCACCCACTCCAGTTGCGTCAGGGCCTCTTGGGGCGGGCAGGCCAGCAGCAGCACGAACTTGCTGGCTCCCGCCTCCACGTAGCGCCGCAGCAGCGCCAGGCAGTCCGCCGCTGGGCCGAAGGCGGCGTAGTCCCGCAGAGGGACGTCGCTGCGCAGGGCGGCCAGGCGGCCCCCGGCCGCCCTCAGCGCCTCCTCCCGGTCGGGGTGCAGATAAACAGGGACGATGACGCCGATGTGGTCGCGCTCTATGTCGCGGCCCGCCTCCTCCAGGTAGCGCCAGAGGCGGGGCAGGACGGCCGCCAATTCGCCCGGGGTGATGCGGCTCGCCAACCAACCATCGCCCAGGCGGGCCACCCGCCGCAGGGCGGCATCGCTGGTGCCCCCCACCCAGATGGGCGGGCAGGGCTGCTGCAGGGGCCGGGGCCAGATGCCGACACCGTCCAGCTGATAGTGGCGGCCCCGGTAGGTGACGCGCTCCTGGGTCCAGAGCAGGCGCATCACCTCGATGGCCTCGTCGGTGCGTCGGGCCTTCTGTCGGGGGTCCAGGCCCATGGCCCCGGCCTCCTGGGGGTCGTCGCGGCCCAGCCCTACCGCCGGCAGGAGTCGCCCGCCGGAGATGACGTCCAGGGTGGCCAGCTCCCTGGCCAGCAGTACGGGGTGGCGCAGCCCCAGGGCCAGGACGCTGGGGCCAAACTTTATGCGACGGGTGCGGGCGGCCACCGCCGCCATCATCACCACCGGCTCCGGGACGGGTGCCGGGCCCACGATGCGGTCAATGAACCAGAGGGAGTCCACCCCCAGCTCCTCGGCCCGGTCGATGACCTGCCACAGGAGCCCCGGCCCCTCGCCCAGGGGCCAGACGGCATAGGCGATGCCGGCCCGCACGCTCATGCCTGTGCCCCGGTCCCCCGCGGGAATGGGTATGGGAAGCGGCCAGCGAAGAGGGGGCCCTCCTGCGGCCACTCCCGGGGCGGCAGCTCGTAGAAGACCTCGATCTCGTTGCCGTCGGGGTCCAGGAAGTAGACCCCTACCGAGATGCCGTGGTCGCCAATGCCCACCACCGGCACCCCCAGCTCCTGCAGGCGGGCGTAGAAGCGCTCCAGCTCCTCCAGCGAGTCCACCTGGAAGGCGATGTGATAGAGGCCGACGCGGCGGGGGTCGGGGCCGGGGGCCTGGGGGCCCAGGGCCAGCAGGGCCACCTCGTGGGACACCCCTTCCCGCGCCGTAAGGAAGCTCATGCGGTCCCCCAGGCGGGCCGTGACCCTCATCCCCAGCACGTCGCTGTAGAAGCGCTCGGACCGCTCCAGCTCCCGCACCCGCAGCACCACGTGGCCGAGCCCCTTCACTGCTACCATGATGCCCCCCTCCTAGACCCTGACGACCACCGTGAGCACCTCGCTCCCCTCCAGGCCCTTCACCCTCAGCTCAGCCTCGTCCCGGACCTTGGCCGCGTCCCCCTCCTCCATCTCCTGGCCTCTGAGGGCGATGCGTCCCCGCACCACGTAGAGGTAGGCGCCGTAGCCGGCCTCCAGCGGCAGCGTCAGCTCCACTCCGGGGTCCAGGTCGGCGGCGTAGACCTCGGCGTCCTGGCGGATGGGCAGGGCACCAGGCACGCGGTTGGAGACCAGGGCCAGGAAGCGGTTGTGGCGCTCCTCGGGCCGCACGTGCCGCTGCTCCACCGAGGGCGGCAGGCCGAGCACGGCCGGCCTGATCCAGATCTGGACGAAGGTCATGGGGGCGTCCTGGCGGTTATTTATCTCCGAGTGCCAGAGGCCGCTGCCGATGGTCGTGTGCTGGACGTCGCCCGGGTAGAGGACGCCGTCGTTGCCCAGGTTGTCCTCGTGCCGGAACTCGCCCTCTACGCAGTAGGTCACCACCTCGTTGTCCCGGTGAGGGTGCAGGGGCCAGACGGCCCCGGGCTGGAGGGTATCGACGTTGAACACCCGCAGAGTGCCGAAGCCCATGTTCTCGGGGTCGTAGTACTGGTCGAAGGAGAAGTGCCAGTAGCCGGTGAACCAGCCACCGTCGGCGCGGAAGATCTGGCTGCGGCGGCGCACCTCGATCATGCCTCCACCCCCCGCGCCAGCTTACCACGCAGCCCGACGGAAGGGCAGCCGTGACTGCTCCCCTTAAGCTTATTCGTCGCTAAAATTAATGCCAGGCCGATGTCGGAAGTCGAGCCCTTATCGCGTCCCGCTGCCCAGACGCCCACCGCCCTGTCCACTTTCGCCTCCCTGGCCCTGCCCCAGTTCCGCCTGCTCCTTCTGGGAACGGTCCTCAGCCAGCTCTTCGGTTGGATGGAGGAGGTGGCCAGGGGCTGGCTGGTGTGGAGCCTGAGCCACTCGCCCCTCCAGCTACAGCTGCTGGCCTTCACCAGCGGCGTCAGCCGGCTGCTGACGGCGCCCGTGGCGGGCTTCCTGACCGACCGCCTGGAGCGTCGCTTTCTGGCGGCGGCCACCCAGGCGGGGCAGGCCGTTCTGGCGGTGGGGGTCGGGGTGCTGGCCACCAGCGGCCACATCCAGCTGTGGCACCTATACCTGCTGAACCCCGTCTGGGCCTGCGCCAACGCCATAAATCTGACCGCCCGCCAGGCGCTGGTCTACGACGTGGTGGGACCCCGTTATCTGACCAACGCTGTCGGCCTCAATTCGGTGGCGGCTAATGTCTGCCGGATCTCGGCCCCCACCGTGGGAGGGGTGGTCATTGGCACCCTGGGAGTGGAAGCGGCCTACTTCTGCCAGGCGGCCCTGTTGCTGGTCTCGGTCCCGGTCACGCTGTTGCTGCGGCTCATGGTGTCCTCCCGTCCGGTGCGGGTGTCCTTCTTGCGGGGCCTGAGGGAGGGTATCGAGCACCTGCGCTCCGACCCGGCCCTCCTTCGCCTCATGGCCATGAACTACGTTCCCAACGTGCTCATCTACCCCTACGTGACGTTGCTGCCCGAGTTCGCCGAACGGGTGCTGAAGTCGGGTCCCCAGGGCTACGGAGTGCTGCTGACGGGCGTGGGCTTCGGCTCCATCCCGGGCGGTCTGTTGGTGGCCAGCATGACCGGTTGGCGGCGGAAGGGACTGGCCATGACCCTGGCGGCCGCCCTCTACATGGGCATGGTGGCGGCCTTCAGCCAGTCCCGTCTGTTCCCCCTCTCCTTCGCCGCCCTGGTGGTGGCGGGGGTGGGCTGGTCCATGATGGTGGGCCTGAACCAGACCCTGGTCCAGTTGAGGCTGCCCGAGGAGATGCGCGGCCGGGGCCTGGGGCTCTACAACCTGGCCCCGGGGCTGGGGACGCTTGGCAACCTGGCCATGGGCGGCGCTGCCCAGTGGTTGGGGGTGCAGACGGCGGTGGCCGCCTTCGCCCTCACCGGCCTATGTCTGTCGCTGTTGCTGGGGCTGGGCGGGCGCGAGGTGCGACGGCTATAGCCCTCAGTCCCTGCCCCGGCCGCGGCGGTCGTCGTCCTCGCGGGGTGGGGCGGGGACGCTGTTGGGGCCGCGGCGGTCGTGCTCCGTCCCCTCCACCTTCACTTCGCGCGCCAGTATGGAGCCGTCGGGCTGGACGGTGCCCTCCACCTTCACCGTCGCCCCCACCGCCACCTGGCCCTCCACCTCGGTGCGGTCGTTGACCAGGACGGTGCGGCCGACCAGCACGAAGCCCCCCGAGATCATTGACTGGACGGTGCCGCGCAGCTCTATCTCCACCGCCACGGGGGTGGCAGGGGGCGTGGCGGCCGGGGTGGCGACGCCGCCCGGCTGGACGCGGACCTCTATCTCCCTGGCCACGATGGTCCCGTCGGGCTGGAGGGTGCCCTCCACCTTCACCGTCACCCCCACCGTCAGCGTGCCCTCGATCTCGGTGGAGCCGGTGAGGAGAACCGTGATGCCGTTGACCAGCAGCCGGCCCTGGGCCTGCTGCTGGACAATGCCCACCAGCTCGACGTTGTCTTGGGCCGAGGCGGAGCCGGGGCCGCGGTTTTCGCCCCCGCCGGCGGCCCCGGCGGAACCGTCGGGGCCGCTGTTGGCGCTGGGGCCGCTGCGGCCGGGGTTGTCGAGGGCCTCCTGTCGGACCTGCTCGCCGTGGCCGGGGCCGCCGCCGGAGCGGGCCACCTCGGCCACCTCCTGCCCGTGGTTATCGATGGCTATCTCGGCCCGCTCGCTGGCCAGGGGCGCCAGCGGACCCACGGCCACCGGCTGGGGCAGTCGGGCGCCGGCGGCCCAGGCCCCACCCAGGGCCACCAGCCCCAGCACCACGGCACCGGCCAGGACTGCGGCTGCCCGTAGGATGGGCAGCCCGTAGGCCCAGGGTAGGGCGGGGCGCTGAGAGAGGGCGGCCATCAGCCGCTGTCGCCCCCGTTCCATCTCCTCCTCGCTGGGGCGCTCATCAGGCAGGGAGGAGATGGCGGCGGCCAGCTCAGCCAGCTCGCCCAGCTCTTGGGGCGGCAGGCCTCCCACCTTGGCTGCGTCCCTCTGCAACTGGGAGAGGACGTCGTCCCGTTGCGGTCCCTGCTTGAACATGGCGCTACTCCTCCTCGCTCGACCCTTCCTCCTCTGCGCCCAAGAGGCGTCGTAGCTGGCGCAGGGCCCGGAACTGGAGGGCCCGCACTGCGCCCGAGGGCTTCCCCAGGACCCGCCCCGTCTCCTCGGCCGAAAGGCCCACGTAGAAGCGCAGCAGCAGGACGGCCTGCTGGTCGCGGGTCAGTCGCGATAGGGAGCGGAGCAGGTCTCCGCGCTCGGCGTCGCGCTCGCTGGTGTCCTCGGCCGGGTCGTGGGTGCCTGCTTCCAGGGACACGGCCCGTCGGCGGGCCTGGCGCCGCAGGTGGTCGACGGTGCGGGCGTGGGCCATGCGGAACAGCCACCCCGCCAGGGAGAGGCGGTGCGGGTCGTAGCGGCCCACCTCCTTCAGGGCCCGCACGAAGGTGTCGGAGGCGATATCCGCAGCCGCCTCGCGGTCGCCCAGCCGGCGAAAGGCGTAGGTGAACAGGCGGGGATACCACAGTCGGTAGCACCGCTCCCACGCCTGGGGGTCGCCTGCCTTCAGCCGGGCGGCCAACAGGGCGTCCTCGTTCACGGCCCTGGTCAGAACCGACCCGCTCACCACCATGGGGCGTCCCCGGCCCGGGCCGGGGCGAGGGCTGGGCCCCTCCACGCCTTCGGTCGCCACCGTCAGCCCTTCGCCCCTGGCCTCCAATAAGCACTCCGCCCGAGAGGGGGTCGGCGTTACGTCTCCTGCTCTCTCTGCCAATGGCGCGCCCGGGACAGGAACTCGCGGGCTGTGGCCAGCAGCCGTTCGCTGGGGCGGGGGCCACCCAGCATGGCGGCCAGCTCTCGCAGGCGCTCCTCCTCCGATAGGGCCTGTACCTGGGAGAAGGCCCGGCCCAGGACCACCTCTTTGCTCACCCGGTAATGGGCGTCGGCGTAGGCAGCGATCTGGGGCAGGTGGGTGACGCACAGCACCTGGTGTCGACGGGCCAGCCTCCACAGCTTGCGCCCCACCACCTCGGCGCTGCGGCCGCCGATGCCCACGTCTATCTCGTCGAAGATGAGGGTGGGAACGGGGTCGGCCATAGCGAGAGCGCCCTTCAGGGCCAGCAGGAAGCGGGACATCTCGCCCCCGGAGGCCACCTTGGCCAGCGGCCGCAGGGGCTCCCCCGGGTTGGTGGCCACCAGGAACTCGGCCCGGTCCACGCCGCTCTCGTCGAAGGCCAGGCGCCGGCCGTCCACCGGTAGCCCGCTGCCGTCCTCCTCCTGTTCCAGCTCCACCCGGAAGGCGACGTGTCCCATCCCCAGGTCGGCCAGCTCCCTGGCCACTGCCTGCTCGAGGGCGGCGGCCGCCTCCCGTCGCGACCGCGAGAGGGCCGAGGCGAGGGCGCCCGCCTCCTCCTCCGCCTGCCGCAGCTCGCTCTCCAGCCGCTGCCGCTCCTCCTCCCCCGACACCAACAGGGAGAGGCGTTCCCGCGCGCGGCGGGCGTAGTCCAGCACCTGCTCTATGCTGTCGCCATACTTGCGCCTGAGCCTGGCGATGGCCTCCAGTCGCTCCTCCACCTGCTCCAGGCGCTGGGGGTCGTGCTCCGTCTGGGCAGCGTAGGCGCGCAGGGAACGGGCTGCCTCCTCCACCTCGGCGGCGACCCCCTCCAGCGCCGACAGGATGTCCCGCAGGCGTGGGTCCAGGCGGGCCACCGACTGAAGGGACGCCTGGGCGCGGGCGAGGGCGTCGGAGGCCGAGTAGCCCTCGGCGGCGTATAGGGCGTGGTAGGCGGTCTGGGCCGCCTCCTGGAGGGCCTGGGCGTGGACCAGGCGCTCCCGCTCCTCCCTGAGCTCCTCCTCCTCGCCGGGGCGGAGGGCGGCGGCCTCTATCTCCCGGACCTGGAACTCCAGCAGGTCGCGCTCGCGGGCCGCTTCGCGCTCGTCGCGGGACAATTCCTCCAGCCGCCGGCGTAGGGAGCGCACCCGGGCCGCGGCCGAGGCCACCTGCCTGCGCTGGGCCAGCAGCCCCCCGAAGGCGTCGAGGCAGTCCAGGTGCAGGCGACGGTCCAGCAGGGACAGGTGCTCCGTCTGGCCGTGGACGTCCACCAGCCTACGTCCCACCTCCCGCAGCAGGGAGAGGGGCACGGTGCGGCCGTTGGCCCGGGCCAGGTTGCGGCCGGCCTGGGAGACCTCCCGCACCACCACCAGCTCGTCGTCCAGGGGGACGCCTGCCTCCTCCAGGGCGGAGGCCAACCGCTCCCGGACCTCCTCGGAGAGCAGGAAGACGCCCTCCACCTGGGCCGAGGCGGCGCCGGCCCGCACCGCATCGGCGTCCAGGCGGGAGCCGAGCAGGGCACCCACGGCATCGATGATGAGGGACTTGCCCGCCCCCGTCTCGCCGGTCAGGACATTGAGGCCCGGGGAGAAGGAGACGCGCACCTCTTCGATGACGGCGAAGTTGCGCACCACCAGCTCGGCCAGCACGGCGCCATGTAACTTAGCACCGGACGCGGCCGCGCACAACCGACGGCGCCGGGGCCGTTGCCTCGCCGCTTCCCTGGCGGTGGCCCTGTGGATAAATGTGCAAAAGCCGGCTTCCTGTCCTTGTATAGGGGGCGAAGGGCTGCTATACTCGCCCCAGGCCAGCATGACCACGCCCACCGCCGTCGATTACGAGGTCGTCATCGGGGTGGAGGTCCACGCCCAACTCCTCACCCGTAGCAAGATGTTCTGCTCCTGTCCCGCCGACTACTTCGGCGCCCCGCCCAACTCCCACGTCTGCCCGGTCTGTCTGGGTATGCCCGGCGTGCTGCCGGTCATCAACCGCCGGGCGGTGGAGCTGACCATCATGACTGGCCTGGCCCTCAACTGCCAGGTGCCCCCTCTCGCCCGCTTCGACCGCAAGAACTATCCCTACCCTGACCTGATGAAGGGCTACCAGATCTCCCAGTATGACCAGCCCCTGTGCAGGGACGGCTGGCTAGAGATCGAGGTGGAGGGGCAACGGAAGCGGGTCCGCATCAACCGCGTCCACCTTGAGGAGGACACGGCCCGTCTGGTGCACGTGACCACCCCCGAAGGCGAGTCCTACTCCCTGGTGGACGTCAATCGCTCGGGCGTGCCCCTGATGGAGATCGTCTCGGAGCCTGACCTGCGGTCGGCCGAGGAGGCCCGCGCCTACCTGGTGAAGCTGCGCCAGGTGCTGCGCTGGATCGGTGCCAGCCGCGCCAACATGGAAGAGGGGGACATGCGCTGCGAGGCCAATGTCAGCGTGCGGCCCCGCGGCGCCGAGGCCCTGGGCGCCAAGGTGGAGCTGAAGAACATCAACAGCTTCAAGCACGTCTACGAGGCCATCCGCTACGAGGTGCAGCGCCAGATAAGGGTGCTGGAGTCGGGCGGGCGGGTGGCCCAGGAGACGCGGGGCTGGCGCGAGGACCTGGGCCAGACGGTCCCCCAGCGCAGCAAAGAGTTCGCCCACGACTACCGCTACTTCCCCGAGCCCGACCTGCCACCCTTGGTCGTTTCCCCCGACTGGGTGGAGGAGATCCGACGGCGCATGCCTGAGCTGCCCGACGCCCGCCGCAGGCGCCTGCAGGCCGAGTACGGGCTCTCGGACTACGATGCCAGGCTGTTGACCGAGTCCCGGGCCAAGGCGGACCTGTTCGAGGGTGCCCTGGCTGCCCTTCCCGTCGAGGCACGGGCGGCCCGTGCCAAGGCTGCCGCTAACTGGGTCAATTCGGAGCTGGCCGGCCTCCTCCACTCCCGCGACCTGGAGTGGGAAGACTGCCCCCTCACCCCCGCGTCCCTGGCCGAGCTGCTGGCCCTGCTGGAGGAGGGCACCATCAACACAAGCACGGCCAAAGCGGTGCTGGAGGAGTGCCTCGATACCGGCCGCAGTCCCAGGCGTATCGTGGAGGAGAAGGGGCTGGCCCAGATCAGCGCCGGCGACGAGTTGGTGGCCATCGTGGAGGGGGTACTGGCGTCCAACCCCAAGGCGGTGGCCGATTATCGCGCCGGCAAGGAAGGGGCCATCCAGTTCCTGGTGGGCCAGGTCATGCGGCAGACGCGGGGCCGGGCCAACCCGGAAGCCGTGCGCCAGATGCTGAAGGAGCGTTTGTCCAGGGCGTAACACCTGGGCCGCTCCGAGGACGTTTCTATTTATAGAAGGATGGGGCCTCTACAGCGCTACGAGTTCATCAAGTGGCTCTACCCGGGCATGCGCATCAAGCGCTGGCTCCTCCTGCTCATGGGAGGGGTCACCCTCGCCGGCCTGGGGATCGCCTACTTCCTGCGGGAGGTCTATGTCTCCTTCACCTTCCCCAGCGTCTTCTACTACATCACCCTCCAGTTCATACCGCAGTGGGGCCGCGGCAGCATCTTCATGGGGCTGGCCGTCCTCTCGGTGACGGTGGCCGTTTGGCAGCTCAACCGCTCCATCCTGAGCGCCCTGGTGCCCTACCACAGCAACGGCCACCGTAGCCTGGTAGACGTCATCTACAGCCAGCGCATGCTGCGGCGTGGTCCCAAGGTGGTGGCTATCGGCGGGGGCACTGGCCTCTCCACCCTGCTGCGGGGGCTGAAGGAGTACACCAGCAACATCACCGCCATCGTCACCGTGGCCGATGACGGGGGGTCCTCGGGCCGTCTGAGGCGGGAGCTGGGCATCCTGCCGCCCGGTGACGTGCGCAACTGCATCGTGGCCCTGGCCGACGCCGAGCCGCTGGTCACCCGGCTGTTCCAGTACCGCTTCTCCCAGGGGTCGGGTCTGGCTGGCCACTCCTTCGGCAACCTCTTCATCGTGGCCATGACAGGGGTGGTGGGCAGCTTCGAGGAGGCCATCCGTCAGACCTCGCGGGTACTGGCGGTGCGGGGCCAGATCATCCCCTCCACCCCGGCCAACGTGACCCTCTGCGCCCGCACGGCCGATGCCGGCACCATCGAGGGGGAGTCCAGCATCAGTGCTGCCTCTGCCCGCGGGGGCATCCGCGAGGTGTTCCTGGTCCCTCCCGACCCGCCGGCCTCGCCCGAGGCGGTACGGGCCATCCTGGAGGCCGACCTCATCGTGCTGGGGCCGGGCAGCCTTTACACCAGCATCATCCCCAACGTTCTGGTGAAGGGGATCCGGCGGGCCATCCTGGCCTCGCCGGCCCTCAAGGTCTACGTCTGCAACGTGGCCACTCAGCCAGGCGAGACCGACGGCTACGGGGTGGCGGAGCATGTGCGGGCCATCGAGGCCCATGTGGGCCGCCCCTTCCTGGACATCGTCCTGGTCAACTCCAACGCCGAGGGCCCGCTGCCAGCCTCGGCCCAGGCAGGGGAGCCGGTGCGGCTGGACGGCGACATACCCCGCCACCTGACGGTGGTGACCGCCGACGTGGTGGACGAGGCCAACCGCTATCACCACGACCCCCACAAGCTGGCCCGTGCCATCCTGCGCCTCTATGAGGAACGGGAGCAGGTGTTGCAGCGGGCG
>DATLZD010000084.1:0-9704 GCA_035574155.1 Dehalococcoidia bacterium
CCTCATCGGCTGGAGCAAGGCCCTGGACATGATGGTCACTGGTAGGACGGTGACGCCCCAGGAGGCGCTGCAGCTCGGCATCCTGGACCGCCTGTTGCCGGCAGAGAGGCTGGCCGAGGAGACGCGGGC
The DNA here is from genome assembly GCA_035574155.1 of Dehalococcoidia bacterium. Taxonomy (GTDB): domain Bacteria; phylum Chloroflexota; class Dehalococcoidia; order SM23-28-2; family HRBIN24; genus HRBIN24. The sequence goes on from DATLZD010000084.1 coordinate 130, forward strand.
CTACGCCGAGGCGCTGGCGCAGGGGGCCCTGAGGGCCATCGGCAACATCAAGCTGGCCGTCCGCCAGGGGCTGGAACTCGACCTGGACCATGGCTTGAGGCTGGAGAGGGAGCTCGTCGAGGAGCTGTTCCGGAGCCAGGACGGTCAGGAGGGCATCAGGGCCTTCCTCGAAAGGCGCCAACCTCAGTTCAAGGGCCTCTGATAGTCTGAATAGTCTATAATTGATTAACGGCGAGAGAGTATGGATGTCGCCAAGAACCCACAGCCGGCTGCGTCCCTAGCAGAGGACCTCGCTCCTAAAAAGACGCAGTTAGTGCGCTGCGCCTATCAGGTTATAGGTGATAAGGGTCTTCATCGCTCTTCGCTGCAGGACATCGCCGACCAGGCTGGCGTCAGCAAGGGTGTCATTCTCTACTACTTCAAGTCCAAAGAGAATCTGATCCTCTCTGCCATGCGCTGGGCCCTGTCGCGGGTGGCCGAGCGCATCAACGAGGCGGTGGCGCGGGCGGCAAGCCCCCATGACAAGATACGGGCGATGGTGGACGCTATCTTCGTCGATGCTACCGCCAACCGACGCTTCTATCTGGTTTACCTGGATCTGGTGGACCATGCCGCACGCAGCGAGCGCTTCAGCAAGCTGTCGGGCGAGTTCCGCTCCATCGTCAACGCCACCTATGCCAGCGTGGTGCGGATGGGGCAGGAGCAGGGGGCCTTCCGACAAGTTCAGGTGGAGGAGGCGGCTGAGACTATGCGTGCCATAATTGACGGCCTCTTCATTCAGTGGCTTCAGGAGCCACGTTGGAGGGAGCTGCACGAGCGCTACCGGGACATGTGTAAGCGTTCCTTGCTTCGCTACCTCGGCGGCGAGGCGTGATCACAGCGACGAAATCGTAACCGCCGGCTAGACACGCCGGTCGGCACCATACGGTTCCCGATGACAGGGAAGGCCTGCTGTGTCGAGCAGACTATAGGTTGCGTGCGTTCCCGCCGAGAATTCCCGGCTGCCACATAGAACTGGTATTACAACGTTACCGGTCGATTAGCGCCAGAGTGAATTAGGGATAGAGTTGGGGGACCAAACGATGAGGAATGGCGGTTCATCCAGCCCCCTGCTCCCTCCCAAGACCCAAACAGGCCGGCCCAGGGCTGGCGCGACGACAAGGAAGCCCTGAACGGCACCCTCTAAGCCATCGTCGCCAGCGCCTGCTGGATGGCCGGCCAAGGGATTAGAGGCAACGAGAGCATTGCCAGGGCACGCTTTGCACTAACAGAAGGTCGCGTCGCGCTGTCTGCTGATGGAAGAGATAGGGCGTTGTGGGAGCTGTTGGGCTCCTCCGCAGGCAATTAGCCCCCGCCTTCGCCCCGCTGACGGATGCGGCCGAAGGGGCTGCGGCAGCGTCGACAGAAGAACTGCTCCACCATCAGGTTGGGGCCGAAGGGGGCGACGCACTCCACCTCGGCAGACCCACACCATGGGCAGGTCACTGGCTGAGTGCCGCCGTTCTCTCGAGACGTCGCTGTAGGCGGTTCCATCGCTCCCACGGCAGCTCGCCCCACTCCCAGCGGCGATGGACCAGGTCCCACTGAAGGCCCAGTGGCAGCCTGAGGCCCACTTCGAGTAGTAGTGGCGCCACCCTCCCCAGGTAAGACTGGCGCCAGGTCTCGTTATCGCCCGCCACCAGCCCTTCAGCCCTGAGGGCCTCCACTCCGGGCTCTGCCGGCGGGCCGAACCAGAGGAGCATTTCGGGCAGGACGACGTCCACCTGCTCCTGGAGCAGGTGGCGACCGGGTGGAGTCTCGCACAGGGCGCGTACCCGCCCCTCGGCATAGGCCAGATGGAAGGACTCCTCTTGAAGGATCCGACCCACCCGCCGTGCCAGGGCCTGGTACGCCGAGCCCGACAGGTGCTCTAGCATGGTGGTGATGGCGGTGTCTATGAGGGCCAGGGCCGCCACGACGTGCTGCCAGGCCGGCCAGGGCGAGTCGAGGTAGCTGACAGCATAGCGCCGCGCCCGGTCCTGCTCCCGCTCCAGGGGCTGCGGCCGGTGGGGGAAGGGCAACTCCTCCAGCAAGGGATAGAGGACGCGGGCATGCCCGAGCTCCTCCTGGACGATGGCCGCTGCGGAGACCCCCTCCTCGAGGCTGGGGGCACCTGCCACCCACTCCGAGAGACGTCGACCCAGATAGTACTTGTTGTCGGCCAGCACCACTACCAGGTTGACCAGGGCAGCTAGAGCAGCGTCGTTCCCGGTCCAGTCGCCGGGCATGGTCCTTAGCCCTCCTCCTCTTCCTCGGCCGTCTCCTGGCGCCGCAGCACCCAACGCACGTCCACCTCGGGCACTAGCACCAGCTCCACCCAGGCCCGACCATAGAGGCGCAGGGCCTGCTGCCTGACAGGGTCGCCGCCTTCAACCTCCAGGACCCCGTGTTGGCGCAAGGGCTCCGCATAGTCCTTGCGGCCGAAGACCAGGTAGCGGGCCATAGCCATCACTCCGGCCGGACCACAATGACGAGGCTGCGCCGGGGCACGATGAACATCTCGGCCCAGCGGAACTCGTCATACATGGTGTAGGCGAAGACGGCGGCATCCTTGGCGTTGCGGGCCCTCACCGTGCCCACGTGGCGCGGTGGCTCCTGGGCCCGCTCGGCGGCGAACACCTCGTAGTAATCCTCGCTGGCCCCGGCCATCACGTGATCCCCAATTGCCGCAGGGTGACCAGGCCCTGGGGGCTTATGTCGCGCACACTCCAGGGCTCGAACACTTCCTCCACCTCCACATGCTGGACCCCTGGCAGGCGCATGAGCCGCTCCCGGATATCCTCGCGGATGACATCCGTGCAGGGGCAGCCGAGGCTGGTGAAGGTGAGACGCACGTGAACCATGCCGCCGTCGACCTCCACCCCCCGCACCAGCCCCAGGTCAACGATGCTGATGGGCAGCTCGGGGTCCATCACTTCGCACAGGGCGTCCTGCACCTCATCAGGCGTTGGCATCCTCTCAACCCCCTAGGCCGCCAGGGCCTCTCGCAGTTGTCGATAGCCCACCTGGAGCTGGCGCACCAGCTCCTGGTTGGCGGGGCCCCGGGCCCGCCAACGCTGGAGCACGTCGTCCCAGGTGACGGGCCCCTTCTCGAAGTTCCAACGCTTGTTCTCGGCGTCGAAGTCCGCAGGGAAGGGGCAGTCGATGACGTACTCCTCCCGCTCGTGGTCGTAGTGTGCTGGCACCTTAAGGCCCAGCTTCTCGCACAGCGGGACCGTGGCCGACATCCACTCCTGGCGGAGCTGGTCGTTGCTCTTGCCCTTGAGCCCGTAGGAGATCTGGTCCTTGTGCCGCTTGAGGGAATCGGGCAAGCCGAACCACTCCAGGGTGAGAACGAACATCCAGTCCACGGCCCGCTGTAGCTCATCCCTCTTTTGCGGGTCTTGGGCGAGAATGGTCATCCAGCGCTCGCCATGGCGCAGGTGGAAGGTCTCCTCGCGGTTGACCTTCACAAGCGCCCGCTTCCAGGGCCCGTAGCTGGTGTGAAGGAAAATGTCCTTGAGGAGGACGAAGCCAGCCCGGTCGTAGAAGGCGTTGGCCACCACCAGCTCCGTCCAGGAGTCCAGAGGCACGTCGAAGGCGTAGGGGTGTTTGAACTCCCGAGGGTCGCGGTCGTAGATCAAGGACTCCACGTCTACGCCCAGGTCCCGTAGCAGGCGGTAGGCGATGTGGGCATGGCCCATCTCGTCCTGGATGATGCCCATGGCCGAGATATACGCGTTGAGGTTGGGGGCGTCCTGGGCGGCGCGGAAGTAGGCGGGGACGCTGATCAGCTCGGTGTCAGCCGAGACGATGAGGGTGCGCTTGAGGCTCTCGATGTAGTCCTCTGGGCAGTGCTCGGGCCCCTCCACCAGCTGGCCTCGCCGCAGTCGCTCAAGGAAGCTCTCCTGATCCATAGCCTCGACCTCCTGTCCAGAGTCTAGACCATCCGGTCAGTCCAGGTCAAGCAAGCGTTTCTATTAATTCATGATTCTGCCGGGAGGGGAGGGCCTGCCATCCTGGAACTGTGCTCTGGATGGACAGGGTGAAGGCTAGCCCGGGGGTTAGGCCCGAGATGACGGTAGCGGCGGCGGCGAGGGGCAGGGGGTCTGTCGTCGTACGACTCACCCGGGAGGGCCTAGCAGCCTATGAGCGGGCGAGGGCCAGGGAGCGTCCGACGAGCTTAGTCGTTGAATAGAGATGTCGTTTCCGACCGTTGACCGTCGCACGCCGTCGCCCCTGGGGACCCCTCTCCCCACGGAGAGGAGGGCAACACCACGCAACACAAAGCGCAAATCCAGGTCGTGTACGCCGGTCAGAGGCACCCTATAAAAGGCTTATCAGTCAAGCTGGCAGGAGGCCGCCGTGCGGGAGCGAGTGCGGCAGCGGGAACGCGAGGAAGGGCCAGGGCCCAGGCCCGGCTACGAGCTGTGCTTCGAGAGGCGCCAGACCTTCGTGGAGCGTCAGCACCGGGGCAAGGTGGTGGTCTGGCCTCACGAACGCGAGTGGGACGTGAGCCGCCAGGGGAAGATCATGTGGTTCCTTCATCCGGGAGCCTACAAGGATACCTGCCTACAGGACTGGTACGTCTTCGTGCAGGAGATCCCCAAGACCTCGGGCAAGCACCGACACCAGGGTGGGCTGGTGATCTTCGCCCTGGAAGGCCAGGGCACTACCACCATGGACGACGTGCCCCACCACTGGGAGCCCGGCGACCTGCTCATCCTGCCCGTGAAGGAGGGGGGTGTCGTCCACCAGCACTTCAACCGCCGCCAGGACGGACAGTCTTCCTTCTGGTTGGCCTTCATCAACGACTTTATCTGGGACCACGTAGGCAGCGAGATGGAGCAACTGGAGCTGTCCCCCCTGTGGCTGGAGCAGCAGGGGCAGTCCCGAAGCAGGTGAGACGATGGAGTTCGAGCGCTACCGCCAACTGCAGTCCCGCAACCTCTTTCAGGAACTGCTGGAGTTGCGCGACCGCCAGCGGGAGTGGCGGCGGTCGGCCCTGAACCTCGTCAAGGGCAGCGAGGTGCCCTTGGAGCTCAACCCTTGGGGCCTGGTGCAGTGGTACCTCCATCCGGCCATCACCGATACGTCCAACCGTGCCCTCATCGTCTGGACTATGCACATCCCTCCCGGGAGCCGTACCGGCCGCCTGAAGTGCCAGGGCGGGCATATCTACTACGTCTGGAAAGGGACCAATGGCCATACGGTGCTGGACGGCGTGCGGTACGACTGGGCCCGGGGCTGCGTCATCAATATACCGTTGCGCCCCGAGGGCGTAGTGTTCCAGCACTTCAACGACGGCGACGAGACGGTGGTGCTAGTGGCAGCCCAGGAGAACCTGGTAGACGCCCTCTACGTGGACCAGGGCAGCGGCTTCGAGCTGCTGGAGCCCTGCCCCGAGTGGCTGGCCGCCCGGCGCTAGGACCGACGGTCCATGCAGCTAGTCGTTGACCGGCCACCTCCCGATCTGGCTCCTGCCACCACTATTGTCCACCTAGCCCCCGAATTCATGGACGCCTTGGGCGTCCGCCCTGGGGACGCGATCCTCCTGCTAAGCAAGCGTGGCCGTCGGCTGCCAGCCCGTGTGGCCGAGCCGCTCCCGCAGGACGAGGGGCGTGCCGTGGCGCGCCTGAACAGGCTGCTGCGGCAGGGACTGGGCGTCCGCATAGGCGAGCAGGTGGCGGTGGAGCCCTTCCCGGATCCCCCACCCGTTGGGCACGTCGTGCTATCGGCAGCGGTGGACGTGTCCATGGTCCCGAAGCTCTATGAGCACCTCACCCGTTACCTGGCGGCGGAGGGAATGCTGGTGGGCGAAGGATCGCTGGTGTACGTGCCGTTCCCGGGAGGACGAGGCGGCACCACTTACAAGGCTGCTCTGGTGGAGCCCGGGCCGGGCATCGTCACCATCGATACACAGGTGGAGCTGGCCCCTTATGCCGAGCACGAGGCCAAGCTGGCCGTCACCTTCGAGGACGTGGGCGGCATGTCGCAGCATATCCAGCTCCTGCGGGAGCTGGTGGAGGTGCCCCTGTTGCTGCCCCACATGTATCACCAGCTCGGTATCCAGGGGCCGCGCGGCATTCTCCTCCACGGACCCCCCGGCGTGGGCAAGACGTTGCTCCTGCGAGCCATCGCTAACGAGATAGATGCGCGCCTGTATTACGTGAGCGGGCCCGACATCATCGGCACGTATTACGGGGAAGGGGAAGGCAACCTGAGGCGCATCTTCGGAGAGGCAGCCCATAATGCGCCAGCCATCATCTTCTTCGACGAGATAGATGCCATCGCCCCCAGGCGGTCGGTGGCCTCCACCCAAGCAGAGGCCCGGTTGGTGAGCCAGCTTCTGGCCTTGCTGGACGGCCTGCACCAGATGGACGGTGTGGTGGCCATCGCTACCACCAATCGGCTGGACAGCATCGAGCCCGCCTTGCGCCGTCCCGGCCGCTTCGACTGCGAGGTGTACATCGGGCCGCCAGACCAGCAGGGCCGGTTGGAGATACTACGGATCCACACTCGCGAGATGCCCCTTGCCGCCGACGCCGAGGGTTTCTTAAGGGAACTGGCCGCCCGTACCCACGGATTCGTGGGCGCTGACCTGATGGAACTGTGCCGCGAGGCGGCACTATCGGCCCTGCGCCGGCACCTTCGCGCCTACGGCCCCTCGTGGGACCCTGCCGCTGGCGACCTGTCGCAGTTGCAGGTGGCCCGCCAGGACCTGGAAGCAGCCCTGGTCCGAGTACGGCCTTCGGCACTCCGCCAGGCTTTGGTAGCGGTGCCCCAGGTCTCGTGGGAGGAGGTAGGCGGACTGTTCGCCGTCAAGCGCCGCTTGTGGGACCTGGTCGTGCGCCCCCTGCGAGACCCCGAACGGTACCGACGTCTGGGGCTACGACCACCCTCCGGCGTGTTGTTGGAGGGGCCTCCTGGCAGCGGCAAGACGCACCTGGCCCGTGCCCTGGCCCACGAGACACAAGTCAATTTCATCGCTGTGGACGGGCCGGAGGTGTTCAGCCAGTGGCTGGGCGAGTCGGAGGAGGCGGTGCGACAAATCTTCCGACTGGCACGGCAGCTGGCACCGGCGCTGGTGTTCATCGACCAGCTGGACGCGGTGGCCCCTCGTCGGGGGACCGACGCCTCCACCCGCACCGTCGAGCGAGTGGTGAACCAGCTCTTGGCTGAGATGGACGGCCTGGACCGCGGCGCCCAGGTGGTGGTCATCGGCGCTACCAACCGCCCGGATCTCCTGGACCCCGCCCTGCTCCGACCAGGGCGCTTCGGCCTACGCATCGCCCTGACGCTTCCTGACCGGGGGGAGCGGGAAGACGTTCTGCGCGTGTTACTGCGGCCGCTGGGGCTCGACCGGGACACTTGCCTCGTGGACTCCCTCGCCCGTCGCACTGAGGGCTGGACCCCCGCTGCTTTGGCCGAGCTGGTGACGGAGGCCCGGCGGCGGGCAGTCATCACGGCAGGGGAGAGCAGCGGCGAGGAGGTCGCTGTGGGCCCACGGCACCTCCTGGAGGCCTGGGAGGTACTGGCGTCGGCGGGCGCGGGCCAGGCACCGTCCTTGTAGCTGGCCAGGGCTGGCCTCAGAGAGCCTGGGTGCCTGCCAGGCCCAGGGGCGCCAGCACCCGCTCGGCTATAAGTCTCAGCTGTCCGTCTATCTCGGGGACACGCTCCACCGCCAGGCCGAAGGTGCTCTGGGCGTAACGGGGCCCGACCACCATCAGGACCAGGTGTCGCGCGCCTGAAGGCAGCACATTCTCCCGGAGGTCTCGCAAGAGGTCATCGGGGGTGCCGGCGAAGGCTATGCTATCCGTCAGGTCGCGCGTCGCCAGCGACACCATCCGCGGCACGTCGCCCTGGGCGAAGGCCTCGCGCACCGGCAGCAGCCGCTCCCTGGGGATGCCGTTCAGCTCGGCCAGGGTATCGGGCAATATTGGCAGGTAGGTGGCCACGAAGAGCCGGGCCAGTTCCCGGGCAGCCTCGCCGTCTTCGGAGCAGACCACTACGAGTACCGCTGCCAGGTCCAGCGTTCCGGGGTCGCGTCCGGCCTTTCTTGCGCCGGCCAGCACCTGCTCCCACGCGTACTCAAACGCCCTACGGGAGCGGGCCAGCAGCACATGGGCACCGTCGGCCACCTCGCCAGCGGCCCGCATGGCCAGCCGGCCTCCGGTGCTGGCCATCATCAGGGGAAGGTGGTCCTGCAGAGGCCGAGCGAGGGTAGCTAGGGCAGCGTAACGGAAGAACTGCCCCCGATGGTCGCACTGTCCAGTGTCCAGGAAAGAGCGCATGACCAGCAGGGCCTCCTTGACCCGCTCGATGGGCCTGGTGCCCTGCCACTGGACGTAATAGCGACGCAAGAGCGCCGGCCCGCCGAAGCTGACCACCGCCTCTACCCTACCCCCCGACAGCTCGTCCAGGGTTGCCAGCGACTGAGCGACCAAGGTCGGGTCGCGCAGGAAGACATGGGTGGCGTTGGGACCAAGGCGAATGCGCCGGGTCGCCCCGGCGGCAGCAGCGAGCAACGTCCATGGGTCCTTGAAGCGGTAGGCGTCAGCGCAGTAACAAGCGTGGAATCCCAGCTCTTCTGCCGTCCGGAACACTTCCAGGGAGTAGGACAATGGGTAGATGGGGTGGTGGAGGAGGCTGACCTTCAGGCCTCGTGCAGGGGCCGAGTCTGTCATCGCCGGTCCGCTCTCCTCTAGTGCGGCGGCACCCTCGCCGCCAGCCAGTCGGCTATGATATCGGCGGCCTGGGCGCGAGGATCCGTTTCCTGTCCCTCCAGGGGCAGCAAGTAGTGGTCCCCTCGTACCTCCACCGCGGTGCGGTCGGCCGCGGCGCTGCTGGCGACGATGGCTGCGAACTCCTGGGGACGGATCTCGGTATCGCCCGTGGCCTGTACGAACAGGCAAGGACAGGAGATGTACCGCAGGCTATGGGTCAGGTCGGCGTTGGTGGAGAAGGGGGACCAGGTGCTGAGCCATGCCCTGGGCGTGAGCACTCGCCCCAGCCCGCCCAGGCCGTAGTTGCCCACCACGGGATCCAGCCCTGGCGTGAACATGGAGCCGAGGGGCCTCTCAGAGGGGTCAATGGTCGGGTCCAGGTAGGCCGGGTCGGCCAGGGTGCGGTACACGACGATGTACCTCCCCAGGCGACGGCGCCGCTCGCTAGCATAGCGCGCTTCGGCGCCACCGTCGGCGGTCCCTGCCGCGGCATGCTCGGCTAGATAGGCCCGGGCGAGGACGTCCAGTCGGCGGCAGCGCTCCTCCTGCGCCCGCCAGTACCTCTCCAGCCAGCTGCGGTCGTACTGGGACGGCTCCGGCCAAGGGCGGCGACCGTTGGCCGGGTGGTACATGTCCAGCGCGATGTCGGTCAGGAGAGGGTCCCCCTCGTCGACCACTGCCGGGTCGATGACCCTCCGCATGACGTTGCCCTGGCCCGAGTGCACGGCGATGTGCACCATGGCCTCCGCCACGGGCATCTCCTCCTCCGCCAAGGGCACCGGGTCGCCAGCGGGGCTCTCCGTAAGCCGCTCCTCGGGGCGGGTCGTGGCC
>DATLZD010000085.1:0-3099 GCA_035574155.1 Dehalococcoidia bacterium
CACCCTCCCCCGCGGGTGCTCCCTCATGATGGCCGTGGCCATCACGATGCCCTCCAGCATGTCGGCCACGATGCCAGGGAAGGTGTTCTTCAGCTGCGTAGTCGGCTCCAGACCGCTGGTGGAGCCGTCGTATACCCACAGGTCGGGGACGCCCCGGGCCAGCAGGTAGTCCTTCACCGCCTGGTGCTGGGCGTTGCCCACCCCCCAGAAGATGGCGAAGACCTGGTCCCGCTCCACCAGCTCCCGCACCACCTGCACCGTCACCGCGGGGTTGTACTGGTCGTCACGCTGCACCAGCTCTATCCGCCGCCCATGTATGCCCCCAGCCTCGTTGATGCGCCGAATGATGGCCTGCAGCATCGGTGTCCAGAAGGACTCATAGATCGATATCAGGGGACTGGTCAGGCCCGTGTAGCGGCCCAGCTTGATGGTGGTGGGCGTCACCCCCGTCCTGTCCTCCGATGCCGGCCGCTCCCGGAAGATGGCCAGCCCATCGTCCAGCGTCAGGATCCCCTCCAGGCCCCGCACCTGCCGCGGGTTGCTGGGGATGCCCGCCGCCCCCGGCCGCAGCCTCTGCGTGGCCGCAGGGGTGCCACCAGCCGCAGGGGTGCCCTCCTCCTCTTCACCGCAGCCCACCCCTAGCAGGACCGCCAACCCCGCCAACGCTATCAGGACGACCCACGTCAGACGTCGACCCATGACGTCCCTCCTTTACTTCACTGCCTGCCTCCTTACCTAAGTGGAATGTAAAGCCTTCACGGGAAGCCCACGCCTCCCCCTCTACCGCCGCCAGGGGCAGGTGGTGGGCCGGCACTCGTAGCCCTCCACGTTGCCCCTGATGCCCCTGCCCTCGCTGGTCTCGAAGCTGGTGGGCGGCAGTACCCAGTCGAGGCTCTGGGTCTGGTCCCGCCAGCGCACAAAGCCCATGGTCTCGAAGGGCCAGTGGTCCTGGGCGCTGAGGACGGTGGGACCAAGGCAGACCGAGCACGTCCAGCTGCCGTCGAACCCGTTCTCCATGGCCTCCAGGAGGCCCTGGCGGGTCAGGTCCGGGCCGGCCATCTCCAGCGACCTCACCAGCCCCTCGATGGCCCGCAGGGCGAGAGGAGTGAGATATGGGTGGTAGGTGATGCCCTCCTCACGGGCCACCGCCTTGAGTTTCTCTAGGGCAGGCTCGCCGGGGTGGCTGAAGTCGGACTTGATCTGCACGCTGAAGGCCACCCCGTCCATGAGCCGACCGATGTCGCCGGGGCTGGGCAGCACCCCTCGCTCGTAGATGGGCATGTTGGGGTTGCGCTCCTTCACCGCCCGCAGGGTCCCGAGGCCAGCAGCCAGGCTGCCGTAGTAGACCACGGCGTTGGGCGAGGCGTTGAGGGCCTGCTGGACGTAGGAGGCCATGTCGGTGGCGGTCACATCGAACCCCACCTCAGCCGCGATGGTCCCGCCCCGTGAGCGGATGGCCGAGCGGAAGGCCTGCAGGAATTCCTGCCCAAGGGGGTCGTTCTGGTAGATGACCGAGACCCGACCACGGGGGTGCTCCTTCATGACGGCCTCGGCCGTGGCCAGGCCCTCCATGATGTCGGGCACCAGGCCCGGATAGACGTTCCTTCTCGGTTCGGGCTCGAGACCTACTGCCGAGCCATAGAAGACCCATATGTCGGGCACTCCCTGGCTGGTCAGGTACTCCATCACCGCCTGGTGGGTCGCCGTCCCGAACCCCATCGCCACGGCGAAGACCCGGTCCCGCTCCACCAGCTCCCGCACTACCTGCACGGTGACCGACGGGTTATACTGGTCGTCCCGCGTTATGAGCTCAATGCGGCGCCCGTGTATGCCGCCGGCCTCGTTGATCCTCCTCACCAGTGCGTTCAGCATCGGGTCAATGAGTGACAGATAGCCCGATATGGCCGGATTGGAGATACCCGACCAGCGACCGATACGGATGGTGGTGGGCGTCACCCCCGTCCTGTCCTCCGATGCCGGCCGCTCCCGGAAGATGGCCAGCCCGTCGTCCAGCGTCAGGACCCCCTCCAGGCCCCGCACCTGCCGCGGGTTGCTGGGAATGCCCGCCGCCCCCGGCCGCAGCCTCTGCGTGGCCGCAGGGGTGCCGGTAGCCGTCGGGGTGCCCTCCTCTTCCTCCTCACACCCCTGGCCCAGCAGCAGGACCAGGCCTGCCAGCCCGATTACTAGAGCCCACATGGGGCCTCGTCTCATGGCTCACCTCACTCCTTCCAGGGGCAGGTGCCAGGCCGGCACTCGTAGCCCTCCACGTTGCCCCTGATGCCCCTGCCCTCGCTGGTCTCGAAGCTGGTGTAAGGCAGGATGAAGTCCACACGCCCGGTGTCGTTGCGCCAGCGGATGAAGGCCGAATACTCATAGGTCCAGTGGTCCTGGGGGCCCAATACGGTGGGGCCGACACACACGGAGCAGGTCCAGCTGCCGTCGAACCCGTTCTCGATGGCCTCCACCACCCCCTGACGGGTCAGGTCGGGGCCGGCCATCTCCAGCGCCCGCACCAGGTGCTCCACCGCCCGCAGCACCAGCGGCGTCAGGGCATCGTTATAGGGGATGCCCTCCTCCTGGGCCAGCGCCCTCAGCTTCTGGACCACGTTCTGGAAGGACGCATCGTCGGGATGGGTGTAATTGGCCTTCACCTGGGAGCTGAAGGCCACCCCGTCCATCAGCCGGCCGATGTCGCCCGGCGCCGGCAGGGCGCCGCGCTCGTAGATGGGCATGTTGGGGTTGCGCTCCTTCACCGCCCGCATCATGCCCAGGGCAGTAGCAAAGGTCCCGTAGAAGGCCACCGCGTTGGGGGAGGCGTTGAGGGCCTGCTGCACGAAGGGAGACATGTCGGTAGCCGTGACGTCGTAGCCTATCTCCGCGACGATGGTCCCGCCCTGGGCACGGATGGTGGAGCGGAAGGACTGGATGAACTCGGCCCCTAGCGGGTCGTTCTGGTAGATGACGGCCACCCTCCCCCGCGGGTGCTCCCTCATGATGGCCGTGGCCATCACGATGCCCTCCAGCATGTCGGCCACGATGCCAGGGAAGGTGTTCTTCAGCTGCGTAGTCGGCTCCAGACCGCTGGTGGAGCCGTCGTAT
>DATLZD010000086.1:0-26170 GCA_035574155.1 Dehalococcoidia bacterium
TCACCGGATGCACCCGCACCGCCATGCCTGCCAGGCTGAAGATGGCACAGGCGAACTCATACCAGCTGCAGCAGCCGGAGTTGACGATATGGTAGGTGCCGCGCCCCCCCGCCTCCACCACTGCCCACAGTCCCCGCGCCAGGTCGAGGGTGTAGGTGGGCGAAAGGGTCTGGTCGGTCACCACCCAGACCTCCCCCTGCTGGGCCCCCAACCGCAGCATCGTCTCCACGAAGTTGCCCCCCTTGACGCTGGAGCCACGCTGCCCATAGAGACCGGAGGTGCGCACGATGATGTGCTCCGGCCACAGGGAGCGCAGGAAGAACTCCCCCGCCGCCTTGGAGATGCCATAGGCGTTTACGGGGCCGACGGGGTCGTGCTCCAGGTAGGGCGTCCCCTTCTCGCCATCGAAGACGTAGTCGGTGCTGATGTGGACCAGCAGGGCACCCAGCTCCCGACAGACCAGGGCCAAGTCCCGAACCGCCAGGGCGTTGACGGCCAAGGCACGCTCCGGCTCCTCCTCGCACCGCTCCACCTGATGGAAGGCAGCGCAGTTGACTACTATCCGCGGCCGCAGCTCCGCCAGCACGCGGGCCACCTGCTCCCGCTGGCATATGTCCAGGTCGGCATGGGCGAGGGGGAAGTGGGGGACCGCCATATCGGCCAGCAGGCGGCAGAGGTCGGAGCCCAGCTGGCCCGTGGCCCCCAGGACGGCCACCGGCCCCATGCCTCTAGCGGCCCCCTTCGGCGCTGCCCAGGGCATGGACGGCGGCCCAGGGCGTGCGGCCCTCGGCCAGGAAGCGCTTCATGCCCTCGATGTTGTAATAACGGGGGTCGTCGAAGTCATCGATGCCGGCCTGGCGGATGCGGGCCACCAGGGTCCGCACCGTGTCGGCCATGGTGCGGCGGGGGAGGAAGCCCAGCACCTGCCTCGCCCGCATGGTGGAGACGCGGTAGCTGCGCACGTCGGGCCGATGCTCCACCCGGACCTCCACCGGCACGTCCAGCTCGCGCAGGGCAGCGGCCACCTCGTCGGCCAGCTCCGGCAGTCGGTAGTTCGCGGCCGCCACGTTGAAGATGCCCCTCACGTCCGACGGCGCCTCCAGGGCCAGCAGGTAGGCACGGGCGGCGTCCTCTACGTCCAGGAGGGGTCGCCAGATGTCCGGGTTGAAGACCACTATGCGCCCCTGACTGAGGGCCGTTTTGACCATGGTGTTGACCACCAGGTCGAAGCGCAGCCTTGGGCTCCAACCGACGATGGTCCCGAAGCGCAGGACGATGGGGCGGAAGCCGTCGTCCTCCAGGCAGAGGAGGCTCCGCTCGGCCATGAGCTTGGATATGGCGTAGGGGAAGGTGGGCCGTGTATCGTCCGCCTCGTCGGCCTCCCCGTCGGGCCGGAAGCCGTAGACGGAGCAGGTGGAGGAGAAGACGAAGCGGCCGATGCCTGCCTCACGGGCGGCCTGGGCCACCACGGCGGTGGCAGCGGCGTTGAGGACGTAGTTGAGGGTGGGGCTGAAGGCGGCCATGGGGTCGTTGGACAGGCCCGCCAGATGGACCACGGCGTCCACGCCCTCCAGCCACTCGCGGCGGAAGTCCAGGACGTCGGCCACCACCAGCTCGGCCCGCGGGTCCACGTGCTCCAGTCCGAACATGCCCCAGTCCACCACCCGCACCTGGTGGCCCTGGTCCAGGAGCATGGGCACCAGCACCGACCCCACGTAGCCGGCACCGCCGGTGACCAGGACTCGCACTTGTCACCTCCCGAAGAGGGCACCCGCCAGGGTGCGCTGTCGGGTCTCCGTCAGGACGAAGGGGCCTTCCGGCCTCTGCCCATCTTAGGCGGCGGCCGAGGGTGGGTCAACTTGGAGGGGAACCGTACGTGCCGCATTTACACACGAACGCCTGCGACGCACGCACCGCGGCTAGATGCTCATGGTGGTCAGCGCGGAGTCGTCCAGGTTATATGAGACTGACGTGACCCGCAGTCGCAGCCACGGTTGCCGCTCGTCGAGCCACCTCAATGCTGCCTTACAGGGAACCTTAACGCCTCTGAATTCGCCCCACTCTTGGAGATCCACCTGCCATGAAGTTTTGGTCACATCGGAAGGTCGCTTGTATCGCAGAGCCTCCACCCTGGCTGGCAGCCACGTCTCCGGATCAAAGACGAAAGTGATGGCGTCTTGTCCCTCAGGGGATGGGACTATCAACTGGGCCCGGCATTCGTCCAGCTCTTGCCATCGGATCCGTGGGTCGTCTGCAAGGGCAGAGGGCACCCAGACGGACTCCGCCCACAGGGCCACGTTAGCAGCCTGGTCTATTCGGGGGGAGTGGCTTACGGAGCTGAAGGGCAGCTTCATGTGCGCATGGCCATCGCGGTACAGTTCGTCAGCTCGTAGCACGGTACGCTCCCACCACACCACCTCTATCCGGTGACGGTAGCCCTGGCCAGCGAAAAGCGCAAACTGGAAACGGACGGGTAACCATACCCATCCCAAACGTATCTGGCCGGTGCCCACGATTACCGCCGATGACAGCCGTGGGGCGGGATCGGGTATGGCGGCACGCAGATAGCGGACAACGGATTCAGGGAGGTGGACTGGCACCGTCACGTCCCTGTATCACGAGTCGGGCCTTCCGTGGGAGGAAAAGCCTTGAATCCCGTCGAAGCCCCAGCCACCCCAGTCCTGATACCACAGCAGCGACGGTGCTCAGGGCCAAGGCTATCTTGCCAGCTCGCTTCGTCATAAGCCGTGACATCTCTACTGCTTGACTGTCCTGCCCATGCACCCTCATCTTACACCGCTCTCTCGTGCGAGGTGTAAGCACAAGGATGAGGGACTGGCCCACTGGGGACTTCAAAGCGGATCTGGGAGCCCGGAATCGCGTTCAGGGCCGCACCTGGCCCTACGGTTGGCCTGGGGGTATACTGGTCTGCACCCTGGGGGGTGCAGCCGTGGCCTCTCCCTTTCACGTCCTCATCCTCTCCCGCGACCTGGGGCCCATGCAGGCCCTGGCCGAGGCCCTGCGGGAGGAGGGCTTCGCCGTCAGCGCCGCCGCGCCCGATTCGCCCGCCCTCGAGGAGGCGCTGGCCACACCGCCCGATGTGGTGGTGCTGGACCTGCCCGGCCTGGGCGAGGGCTTCGACCTGCGGACCTTCCTCTCGGGGCACCCCGGGCGGGGCGAGACGGCCTTTCTGGCCCTGGTCTCGTCGGAGCAGCTGGCCTCCCTGGACCCCACCCTGGGGCTGGACGATTTCGCCCTCCGCAGCGCCACCGCCGCCGAGGTGGCCGCCCGCGTCCGCCAGGCCCTGTGGCGCAAGGCGCGGGTGGACGCCCGCCACCTGCTGCGCCAGGGCGACCTGGTCATAGACTTGGCCAGCTACCGCGTCTTCGTGGGCGGCCGCCCCGTGCACCTCACCTACAAGGAATACGAGCTGCTGCGCTTCCTCGCCTCCAACCCGGGCCGCGTCTTCAGCCGCGAGGAGCTGCTGAACAAGGTGTGGGGCTACGAGTTCTACGGCGGCACCCGCACCGTCGACGTGCACGTGCGCCGCCTGCGGGCCAAGCTGGAGACGGGACACCACACCTATATCGAGACGGTGCGCAACGTGGGCTACCGCTTCCGCCCGCCGGGTGGGTAGTCGGTAACGAAGCTGTAACAGGGCCGTAATGGCGCCGTAACCCGCCAAGGGCCGCCCCTGCCCTTTACTGGGTCGTGAACACCGTAACAGGGAGGGGTGAGCCATGCCGCAAGTCGATACGGGTGACACCGCCTGGCTCTTGGTGTCGGCGGCCCTGGTGCTGCTGATGACCCCTGGCCTGGCCTTCTTCTACGGGGGCCTGGTGCGCAGCAAGAACGTCCTCTCCACCATCATGCACAGCTTCATCATCATGGGCGTCGCCAGCCTGGTCTGGGTGCTGTGGGGCTACTCGTTGGCCTTCGGCCCCGACAAGGGCGGCTTCATCGGCGACCTGTCCTGGTTCGGCATGAGGCTGGTGGGGGGCGAGCCCAACGCTGACTACGCCGCCACGGTGCCCCACCAGGCCTACATGCTCTTCCAGATGATGTTCGCCATCATAACGCCGGCCCTGATAACGGGGGCCTTCGCCGAGCGGGCCAAGTTCAGCACCTTCCTGGTCTTCACCGTCGTGTGGATGACGGTGGTCTACGCCCCCGTGGCCCACTGGGTGTGGGGCAAGGAGGGGTGGTTGGGCACCCTGGGCGGCCTGGGGGCCTATGACTTCGCCGGGGGGACTGTCGTCCACATCAACTCGGGCATCGCCGCCCTGGCGGCGGCCCTCCTGTTCGGGCGTCGCCTGGGCTATGGCAAAGAGCCCATGGAGCCCCACAACATCCCCTTCGTGGTGCTGGGGGCCGGCTTGCTGTGGTTCGGCTGGTTCGGCTTCAACGCCGGCAGCGCCCTGGCAGCGGGCGGTGCCGCCAGCAACGCCTTCCTGCAGACCAACACCGCGGCCGCCGCCGGGGCCGTGGCCTGGATGCTGGCCAGCTGGGCCGTGTTGGGCAAGCCCAGCGTGGTGGGGGCGGCCTCCGGCGCCGTGGCCGGCCTGGTAGCCATCACCCCGGCCGCGGGCTTCGTGGGTGCCTGGCCCAACACCGACGGCTACCTCAACATCTTCCCGGCCATCATCATCGGCGCCGTGGCTGGCGTCCTCTGCTTCGGCGCCACCCGCCTGCGCTCGCGCCTGGGCTTCGACGACGCCCTGGACGTATGGGCGGTGCACGGCATGGGCGGCACCTGGGGGGCCATCGCCACCGGCATCTTCGCCACCTCGGCCGTCACCGCCGTGGCCGGCTTTCGGGGAGGCATCGGCGGCGTCATTGACGGGCGGCCGGAGCAGCTCCTGGCCCAGCTGGCCGGCGTGGGCGCCACCTGGGGCTACTCCTTCACCGTCACCTTCCTCGTCCTCAAGGGCCTGGACCTGCTGATGGGCCTGCGGGTGAAGGAGGAAGAGGAGCTGGTGGGGGTGGACGTGAGCCAGCACGGCGAGCGGGCCTACGTGCTGGAGGAGGTGGGGGTGGCGGCGGCTGCCTATGCGCCCCGTCCGGCGCCGGCCCCGCAGCCGGCCCCCCAGCCCTATCCGGCCCAAGGGGAGTCCCAAGCCGCCTCCACCAGTCCATAATGGGGGTGACCAGCATGTCGAGAGGAGGAACGCCCATGCAGAAGGTGGAGGCCATCATCCGCCCCGAGAAGCTCAACGACGTCAAGAACGCCCTGGCGGCAGCGGGGTTCGTGGGCCTGAACGTGGTCAACGTCACCGGCCGTGGCGTCCAGAAGGGGGTGGTCCACATCGGCCGCGGCGGCGAGACCTACGAGGTGGACATGCTCCCCAAGGTCAAGCTGGAGGTGGTGGTGCGGGATGAGGACGCCGAGAGGGTCGTCCAGCTCATCGCCCAGGCGGCCCGCACCGGCAACATCGGCGACGGCAAGATCTTCCTCATCCCCGTGGCCGACGCCCTGCGGGTCCGCACCGGCGAGCGGGGAGAGGCGGCCCTGTGACGGGGGTCACAAAAGTAACATGAAGTTAACACCCGACCAGGCCCCTGGGGCCTGGTCGGGGCCTAGAATGGGGGTTGAGGCCCCCGCGACAGCAAAGCAGGAGGTAGAGCGCCTTGAGCCCGGAGGAACTGCGGAACTTGCAAGAGGCGGTGGAGCGGGTGAACCAGCTCATCCGCCAGCACAACGTCCAGATCGTCGACCTGCGCTTCAACGACCTGCCAGGCCTGTGGCAGCACTTCTCCATCCCCGTCTCCGAGCTGACGGAGATGGACGACATCGTCACCAGCATCTGGGTGGACGGCATCGGCTTCGACGGCTCCTCCATCCGTGGCTTCCAGAAGATCCAGGAGTCGGACATGATACTGCTGCCCGACCCGTCCACCGCCCGCATCGACCCCATCTGCCAGCACCCCACCCTGTCCATCATCTGCGACGTCTACGACCCGCTGACCAAGCAGCCCTACACCCGCGACCCGCGCCACATCGCCAAGAAGGCGGAGGAGTACCTGCGCAAGAGCGGCATCGGCGACATCTCCTTCTGGGGGCCCGAGTGCGAGTTCTTCATCTTCGACGACGTGCGCTTCGACCAGGGCGAGAACTACGGCTTCTACCATGTGGACTCCATCGAGGGGGAGTGGAACTCGGGCCGCGAGGAGCGGCCCAACCTGGGCTACAAGCCCCGCTTCAAGGAGGGCTACTTCCCTGTGCCCCCCCACGACTCGCTGCAGGACATCCGCAGCGAGATGATCCTCACCATGACCAGCATCGGCATCCCGGTGGAGGTCCACCACCACGAGGTGGCCACCGGCGGCCAGTGCGAGATCGACATGAAGTTCGACTCGCTGGTGAACATGGCCGACAAGGTGATGTGGTACAAGTACCTGGTCAAGAACATCGCCCGCAAGCACAACAAGGTGGCCACCTTCATGCCCAAGCCCCTGTTCGGCGACAACGGCTCGGGCATGCACACCCACCAGAGCCTGTGGAAGAACGGCCAGAACCTGTTCTACGACCCCGAGGGCTACGCCCTCATCAGCAAGCTGTGCCGTTACTACATCGGCGGCCTCCTCAAGCATGCCCGGGCCCTGATGGCCTTCTGCGCCCCCACCACCAACTCCTACAAGCGGCTGACCCCTGGCTTCGAGGCGCCTGTGAACCTGGTCTACTCGGCCCGCAACCGCTCGGCGGCGGTGCGCATCCCCGTCTACTCCACCAACCCCAAGAGCAAGCGCATCGAGTTCCGGCCGCCTGATGGCTCCTGCAATCCCTACCTGGCCTTCGCTGCCATGCTCATGGCCGGGCTGGACGGCATCGAGAACGAGATCGACCCCGGCCCGCCCCTGGACAAGAACACCTACGAGCTGTCGGAGGCGGAGGAGGCGGCCATCCCCAAGGTGCCCGCCAGCCTGGAGGAGGCCCTGCGGGCCCTGGAGGAGGACCACGAGTTCCTGCTGCGGGGCGGCGTCTTCACCAGCGACGTCCTGGAGGTGTGGGTCGAGTACAAGCGGCAGGAGATCGACCAGGTCCGCCTGCGCCCCCACCCGTGGGAGTTCCACCTGTACTTCGACGTGTAGGGGGAGGACGCGGGGAAGGAAGGGGGCCAGGGGCCTTGGGGCCCCGGCCCCCTTTGCCTTACAATCGCCGCGGGAGGTCGATGGGGATGCTGGACCGGGACGAGGCCCGCGACTACGTGCTGGAGATGGCCCGCCAGCACGACGTCAAGTTCGTCCGCCTCTGGTTCACCGATATCCTGGGCCAGCTGAAGAGCATCAACATCACGGTGGAGGAGCTGCCCGAGGCCCTGGAGGACGGTATCAGCTTCGACGGCTCCTCCATCGAGGGCTTCGCCAGGGCCGACGAGTCGGACATGCTGGCCATGCCCGACCCCACCACCTTCGCCCTGCTGCCCTGGCGCCCCCAGCAGAAGCGGGTGGCCCGCCTGTTCTGCGATGTGCTCCTGCCCAACGGCCAGCCCTTCGAGGGCGACCCCCGCTATGTCCTGAAGCGCAACCTGAAGCGGGCCGCCGACCTGGGCTACACCTTCTACGTGGGGCCGGAGCTGGAGTTCTTCTACTTCCAGGGGCCCGACGCGCCCACGGTCCTGGACCGGGGCGGCTACTTCGACCTCACGCCCTTGGACGAGGCCACCGACCTGCGCCGCGATACGGTGCTCATGCTGGAGGAGATGGGCATCGCCGTGGAGCACAGCCACCACGAGGGGGCGCCCAGCCAGCACGAGATCGACCTGCACTACGCCGACGCCCTCACCATGGCCGACGCCGTCATGACCGCCCGCCTGGTGGTCAAGGAAGTGGCTATGAAGCACGGCGTCTACGCCACCTTCATGCCCAAGCCCCTCTCGGACGTCAACGGCTCGGGCATGCACATCAACCAGTCCCTGTTCCGCGGGGAGCGCAACGCCTTCTACGACCCCAACGACCCCCAGCGGCTGTCGGCGGTGGCCAGGTCCTACATCGCCGGGCTCCTGCGCCATGCCCCCGAGATCACCCTGGTCACCAACCAGTGGGTCAACTCCTACAAGCGGCTGGTGAGGGGCAGCGGCCCTCTGGGCTTCGAGGCGCCCGTCTACGTGTCCTGGTCCCTGCGCAACCGGGCTGACCTGATCCGCGTGCCCGAGGTGAAGCCGGGCAAGGAGCAAGCGGTGCGCATCGAGTATCGCGCCCCCGACCCGGCCTGCAATCCCTACTTGGCCTTTGCCGCCATGCTGGCCGCCGGCCTGGAGGGCATCGAGAGGGAGTACCCCTGCCCACCCCCCGCCGACCGGAGCGTCTACGAGATGAGCGACCAGGAGCGGGCCGAGCGGGGCATCACCCATCTGCCTGGCTCCCTGTGGGAGGCCATCCAGATGGCCGAGCGCTCGGAGCTGCTGCGGCGCTGCCTTGGGGAGCACGTCTTCCACACCCTGGTCCAGAACAAGAAGATCGAATGGAGCGATTACCGACGCCAGGTGACCGACTACGAGGTGCGCCGCTACCTGCCCATCCTCTGAGGGCGGTAACGTCCGGCGCCCAGGGCGCCTCCCTTCTAAGGGGGATATAATGGTGCGAGGCACCCGAGGTGAAGCCCACGTGAGCGCCGAGGAGAACCCGACCAACGCCCGCCGTAGCAAGGCCGTCAGCATCCTCATCGTGGACGACCATCCGGTGGTGAGAGAGGGGCTGCGGGCGCTGATGAAGGCGCGCGACATCCAGGTGGTGGGGGAGGCGGCCAACGGCCAGGAGGCCCTGGAGCTGGCCCGACGCCTCCGTCCCGACGTGGTCCTGATGGACATACGCCTGCCCGATATGGACGGCTTCGCTGCCACCGCCGCCATCAAGCAGGAGCTGCCCCGCACCGCCGTCATCATGGTCACCAGCTACGAGAGCCGCGAATACCTGGAGCGGGCCCTGGAGGTGGGCGCCTCGGGCTACGTCCTCAAGGGGATGCCCAGGGAGGCCTACCTGGAGGCCATCCGCACCGTGCGGGCCGGCGGCTCCATCGTCGAGGCCGGCCTCCTGGCCCAGCTGGTCCGCCAGCAGCGGTCCGCGGAGGAGCCTGCCGACGAGACGGCACGGGCCTTGGCCTCCCTCTCGCCACGGGAGCGGGAGGTGCTGAGGCTCATCGCCCGGGGACTCACCAACAAGGAGATAGCCCAACAGATCCACTACAGCCTGGGCACCGTCAAGAACGTGGTGCGCCGCATCATCGACAAGCTGGGGGTCTCCGACCGCACCCAGGCAGCGGTGCTGGCCGCCAGGGCGGGCCTCACGGAAGAGTGAGGAGGCAGGCCCCCAGAAGACGGGGCTGCATCCCATTAGCCCCCTGTCATCGTCCCCTTTGGCCAAAAGACACCATCTATTTTGACCTCTAGGTAGTAACTATAGTCTCCCTTCCCGGTCTAGGCTGTAACCTGGGTCAGGGCCTCTATCGGAGATGACCCTAGGCCCAAAGAGGGAGGGGGTCCCAATGCAACCGACCGACGCCTTCAGCGAGGCCTTTCAGGCTTTCTACCCGCGCATCTTCAGCTTCATACTGGCCCGCACCCGCGACCAGCACGTGGCCGAGGACCTGACGGCCGAGGCCTTCGTCCGCGCCTACCGCTACTGGGACCGCCTGAGGCACGAGGAGGCCCTGGCCAGCTGGCTCTTCCGCATCGCCAAGAACCTGGTGGCCAGCCACCGCCGCCGCACCCGCACCCTGGAGCGGGCCCTGGACAAGGCGGCCCATTTCAGCCCCAACGGCAACGATTCCCTGCTGGACCCCGAAGAGGTGGTGCTCCACAAGGAGGAGTTGGCCCAGCTCAGGCATCTGCTGAGCCGCCTTTCCGCCCGCGAGCAGGAGGTCCTCTCCCTGCGCTTCGAATGGGGTCTGGACAGCCGCCAGATCGGCGAGCTGCTGGGGCTGTCGGACGTACACGTGCGGGTGATCATCTACCGGGCGTTGGGGCGTCTGCGCCGCGGCTTCCAGGGCGCGAGGGCAACCGACAGGGGCAGGGCTGCACCGGTCAGCGGCTAGCGACCGGCCAGCAGGGCCGGAGCTAGGTCGCGGTAGACCAGCGTCGCCGCCCGTTCGGCGGCCTCCATCACGGCCAGGGGTGCCAGTCCCACCAGGAATATGCCTGCCAGCAGGGCCGCCACCGCTGCATACTCCAGCCAGGGCGTGGGGAACCTGGTGGGCTCCGGCGGCTCCCCCAGATACATCTGCTTCATCACCATCAGGTAATAGTAGAGGGAGATGAAGCTGGTGAGGACGCCCACCCCGGCCAGCCACAGGAAGTCCTCCTGGGCGATGGCCTGAAAGAGGACGAACTTGGTCACGAAGCCGGCAAAGAGGGGCATCCCCGCCAGGGAGAAGAGGGAAGCTGACATAGCCAGGGCCAAGAAGGGCGCACGCTCCGCCAGGCCACGGTAGCCGTAGATGTCCTCCTCACCCGTCCAGTTGTAGTAGATGATGGCGCAGGCGAAGGCGGCCAGGTTGCTGATGACGTAGCCCGCCAGGTGGAACAGGATGGCGCTGGCCACATCGGGACGCTCCGGCGAGAGGGCCACCACCCCTGCCAGGATGTAGCCCACCTGACCGATGCTGGAGTAGGCCAGCAGCCGCTTGATATTGCGCTGCTGTAAGGCCACCAGGTTGCCCAGCACCATCGTGGCCGCTGCCAGCCCCGCCAGCAGGGGACGCCAGTCGTCGGCCAGGGGCATGAAGGCCTGCACGAAGAGCTTGATGAACAGGGCGAAGCCCGCCGCCTTGGAGAGGGCCGAGATGAGGGCCGTCACCGGCAGGGGTGCCCCCTCGTAGGCATCTGGGGTCCACATGTGGAAGGGCACGGCCGCCACCTTGAAGCCCAGCCCGGCCACCAAGAGCACGAGCCCCAGAAGCGCCGCCGAGCGGGCGCCGTCCAGGCCCCCCGCCAGCGCCGCGCGGATGCCGTCATACTGGGTGGTCCCGGCCACGGCGTAGACCATGCTCAGGCCATACAGGAGGATGGCCGAGGAGAAGGCCCCCAGCAGCATATACTTCAGGCCCCCCTCGTTGGAGCGCACCTCCGTCTTGGCGAAGGAGGCGAGCACGTAAAGGCTGAAGCTGGACAGCTCCAGGGCGATATAGGCCGACAGCAGCTCGCGGGCGGCGGCCATGTAGGTGGCCCCCAGCGCCGAAAGCAGCACCAGCGCGTAATACTCGCCGTGGTGCCGCAGCCTCTGCCCCACGTAGCGGGCCGATATCAGACAGACGGTGAAGGCGATGCCGTGGAAGAGGAGGCGGAAGAAGGTGGTGTAGTTGTTGACGTCCAGCAGGTTGCCGAAGCCCGCCTCGTCCCCCAGCCATATGAGGGAGGTGCCGGCAGCGGCCAGCGCACCGGCAGCCGCCAGGTAGCCCAGCCACTCCTTGCGCAGACGGGGCAGGAAGAGGTCCACCAGCACCAGCATGGCCGCCCAGCCGGCCAGCACATATTCGGGAGCGAGCAGCGACCAGTCCAGCCTCATTGCGTTATCCCCGGGAGGTTCTTCACCGACGCCGAGATGCGCTCGATGAACGGGAAGGGCCACATGCCCACCAGCACCAGGAAGAAGACCAACACCGCCCCTCCGAACTGCTCACCGAGGCGCATCTCCTTCAGGAAGGACCAGCGCTCGTTGAAGGGGCCGAAGTAGGCCCGGGCCAGCATGCGCAGGATGTAGGTGGCGGTGATGGCCGCTGCCAGGATGCCCAGCGCCCCGGCCCATGGGTAGCCCGCCTTGAACACGCCGATGAAGATGAGGACCTCGGCCACGAAGCCCGCCAGCCCAGGCAGCCCCAAGGAGGAGAGGCCCGCCGCTGCCCAGTAAGCGGCGTGGCGGGGCATCCGCTGGGCCAGGCCGCCGAAGATGGTCATGTCCCGCACGTGGGCCTGGTCGTAGAGGGCACCCACGTTGGTGAACATCAGGGCCGTCATCACCCCGTGGGCGAACATCTGCAGGACAGCCCCGCTGATGCCTATCTCGTGCATGCTGGCCAGCCCCATGATGACGTAGCCCATGTGGCTGACGCTGGAGTAGCCCACCATGTACTTCAGGTCCGTCTGGGCCAGGGCCGAGACAGCCCCGTACAGGGCGCCCGTCACCCCCAGGGTCATGAGGACCGGAGCCCAGAAGTGGGCGCCCTCGGGCATCAGGGCCATCCCCACCTGCAGGATGCCGAAGGCCCCCAGCTTCATCAGCACCCCGGCGTGGAGCATGCTCACCGCCGTGGGCGCCGCCACATGCCCATCGGGCGACCAGGTGTGGAAGGGCCACAGCCCCGCCAACACCCCGAAGCCCAGCATGAAGAAGGGGAAGAAGATCTTCTGGAAGGTCTCGTCGTAGGCCACGGTGGCCAGGGCCGGCAGGTCGAAGGTGCCGAGACCGGCCTCCACGAAGGTGGCGAAGATGCCGATGAATATGAGCACGCTCCCGGCTACCAGGTAGAGCACCAGTTTCAGCGCCCCGTATTCCTTGGTCCGCACGAAGCTGCCAAAGTTGGTGCTGGCCCCCCAGATGGCGATGAGGAAATACATGGGCAGCACCGCCACCTCATACCAGAAGAAGAACCAGAACAGGTCCAGGCTGGCGAAGACGCCATAGACCCCCGACACCAGCAGGAACAGCAGCACGAAGTAGTCCTTGTTGCGGTAGTCGATGTTCCAGGAGATGAACACGCCGGTGAAGATGACGATGCCCGTCAGCAGGATGAGGGGGGCTGTTATGCCGTTCACCGCCAGATGAAAGCTGATGCCGTTGTCGCCCAGGAAGGCCACGTCCCGCAGCCAGTCCAGGCGCAGCTCGAAGCGGTAGCCACCGTCCTCGAACTGGTAGGCCACGAAGATCAGGAGCGAAAGGGCGAAGAGGGCCGTCCCCGATAGCAGGCAGAGGTAGCGGACCAGGTAGCGCCCCGAGACCGGCAACCGGTCGGGCAGCGGCCCCAGCTTGGGCACGGCCAGGTAGCGCACCTGCTCCTCGTGGCGGTAGGGCACCAGCATCAGCAGCAGACAGGTGCCGATGGGTATGGCTATGGTGGCGAATACGGCCCACTCCATGGCGCTAGACCCTCACCGCCAGCACGACAGCGGCCGCCACCAACGCCCCGGCGGCGATGGCCAGGGCATAATTGGGCAGCCGCCCCGTCTGCAGGAACTTCAGCTCGAAGCCGGAGAAGGCGGCCAGCCCCGCTGTCCCGTCTACCCCCGTATCGTTGACCACCACCCGGTCGAACCAGGCGATGGCCCTCCCGAGGGCCAGCACGATGCGGTCGATGACCCACTGGTAGGCCTCGTCGATGTAGTACTTGTGCCACAGGAGCTGATATACGGGACGAAAGCGTTGGGCCAGGAGCTGAGCGGGCCGCGCCTCCCCCCACCACGCCCAGCCCGCCACCGCCAGCCCCGCCACCACCGAGACGATGGAGGCCACGGCTATGGCCGAGGGGAACTTCAGCTCCACCGGCTCCTCGAAGAACACGAACTTGCCAATGCTGCCGGGGAAGCCCAGGGCCTCCCCCACCCCATCGAAGGCCCAGAAGCCCGCCACCACCGAAATGGCCGCCAGGGCCAGCACCGGCAGGAGCATGACCGGCGGCGCCTCGTGGGCATGCTCGTAGGCGTGGTGGTCCCGCGGCCGCCCGGTGAAGGTCAGGATGTAGAGGCGGGCCATGTAGACAGCCGTCAGGAAGGCGCTGAAGGCCACTAGCGCCGTCACCGCGGCGTTCTGGTGCTCGCTCACCCCGTGCAGGATGGCGTCCTTGGCCCAGAAGCCGGAGAAGGGGATGAGGGCAGCCATGGACAGGACCCCCACGCCGAAGGCGGCCGCCGTCTGGGGCATCTTGGCCGCCAGGCCGCCCAGTTGGGTCACCTCCTGGCGGTCGGTGGCATGGATGACGTTGCCCGCCGCCATGAACAGCAGGGCCTTGAAGAAGCCGTGGACGAACAGGTAGAACATGGCCGCCGTCACGTCACGGGAGCCAAGGGCCACCATCATCAGCCCCAGGCTGTTGAGGGTGGAGTAGGCCACCACCCGCTTGATGTCGGTGGCCACCAGGCCGATGGTGGCCGACATCAGCACCGTCGTCAGGCCCAAGGCCGTCACCACGTGCAGGGCCACCGGGTCGGCCAGGTCGAACAGGGGCATGGTGCGGGCCACCAGGTAGACGCCAGCCACCACCATGGTAGCGGCGTGGATGAGGGCCGAAACGGGCGTCGGCCCCTCCATGGCGTCAGGGAGCCAGACGTGCAGCGGGAACTGGGCCGACTTGCCCACCGCCCCGGCAAAGAGCAGCAGCACCGCCAGGGTCAGGTATTCGCGGCTGTAGCCCCCCGCCTCGGCGAACTCGAATATCTCCTTCAGGTTGAAGGTGCCGGCCTCACGCCACAGCAGCACGATGCCGATGAGGAAGCCCACATCGCCGATGCGGGTGGTAATGAAGGCCTTCTTGGCCGCCTCCGCTGCCGACCGCCGCTCGTGCCAGAAGCCGATGAGCAGGAAGGAGCAGAAGCCCACCCCCTCCCAGGCGGCATAGAGGAGCAGCAGGTTGTCGGCCAGCACCAGGGTGGCCATGGAGGCCACGAACAGGCTCATGGCGGCGAAGAACCAGCCGTAGCGCGGGTCACCCTTCATGTAGCCTGTGGAGTAGAGGAAGATGAGGGTGCCCACGAAGGTGACCACCGCCAGCATCACCGCCGAGAGCTGGTCGAACAGGAAACCCAGGGTCACGTGGAAGGTCCCGAAGCGCAGCCAGTCGATGCCCGAGGCCACCCCCGCAAAAGGCCCCTCGTCCAGGGCGCCCAGCAGGTCGGCCAGCATGAAGGCGTAGAGGACAAAGCTGGCGGCCACGGCACCCACCGCCAGCCAATCGCCCCGCCGCGGGAGGTAGGGGCCCAACAGCAGCAGAAGGACAAAGGCCCCGAAGGGCAGCGTCGGCAGCAGCCAGGCGTGTTCCATGCCTACCATCGCAGGGTGTCCACCTCGTCCACGTTGGCCGTGGCCCGGTTGCGGAACAGCCGCAGGACGATGGCCAGGGCCAGGCCCACCTCAGCGGCGGCCACGGTGATGACGAATATGGCGAAGATGAGGCCCCGGAACTCCTGCGGCGCCAGATAGGCAGCGAAGGCCACGAAGTTGATGCTCACCGCCTGCAGCATCAGCTCCACCGACATCAGGATGAGGACGGCGCTGCGCCGGGCCAGCACCCCATAGACCCCCAAGGCGAAGAGGATGGCCCCCAGGACCAGAAAGTGCTGGATGGGGATCATTCCTCGCCCTCCTCCACCCGGGCCAGGATGACGGCCCCCACCAGGGCCACGATGAGCACCAGCGACGCCACCTCGAAGGGCACCGACCAGTTGCGGAAGAGGGAGCGCCCGAGCTCCTGGGCCGGCACCAGGTGGATCTGCTCGCTGGCACCCAGGGCCGCCCAGTCGGTGGTGACGATGGCCGTCACCAGCAGCCCCAAAAGGGCCGAGGCCAGGAGGAACGCCAGGGGCCGCTGGGGGCTGTCCACGCGCTGGGGCACGTCCCGTGCCCGGGTCAGCATCAGCACGAAGAGGACGAGGATGGTCACGGCGGCGCCGTAGATGAGGACCTGGACGATGGCCAGGAACTCGGCCGCCAGCAAGAGGAAGATGCCGGCCACACCCAGGAGGGCCACGATGAGGAAGAGGGCGGCGTAGACGACGTTGCGGGCCAGCACCACCCCCAGGCCGCCCAGGGCCGTTACTGCCGCAACAACGTAGAAGATCCCCTCTTCCAGAGTCATCCCGTCAATGCCCTGGGGCGCTACGCAGAGAGTGCCGGGGGAAGTCCCCCCGGCCCACCATCATAGCGCCCCCGCTCGTAAGGCTCTAGCCCTAGCTCTCCTCCGCCGCGGTCCTGCTGCTACTCCTCCTCGCCGCCCCTCTCGGCGCCCTCGCCCTTGGGCCGCCAACCGCTGTGGGCCACTCCCATAGGCTCCCGGAAGGGGTTCTTGAGCTGGCCCGTCTTGGACGGCCGCAGGAGGGCCTCCAGGTCCATTATCAGGTCCTGGCGGTCAAAGCGGGACATCTCCACGCTGCGCCAGGTGTTGTCCATGACGATGGCGTCGAAGTTGCACACTTCCACGCAGATGTCGCAACGCATGCAGCGGGCGTAGTCGATGTAGAAGGTGTCCACGATCTTCTTGCGCGGGCTCTTGCCCTCGGCGTATTTGGGGTTGTCCTTCATCGTCACCGTCATGCAGTCGGTGGGGCAGTAGCGTGCGCACACCTGACAGCCGGTGCAGAAGGGCTCGTCATGCTCGAAGTCCCACAGCAGCGTCGGGAAGCCCCGTGACCGCTGGGGCAGCTCCTTCCTCTCGGTGGGGTACTGGACGGTGACCGGCTTGCGGGCGGCTATGCCCACACTGGCAGCGATGGTCTTGAGGATGCCCAGCATGTCAGACCCTCACCTCTCTCGTGCTTGCCGCGGCAACGGCCAGCGGACGCCGCACCGGGGCCGGTCGCCGCACCATGCGATAGGTCAGCAACATGGCGGCCACAGCGCCGGCACCGGAAAGGACGCCTAGCACCACGTCCGGCCAGTCGTAGACCAGCACCAGGCCGTTGGCGATGATCTGGTAGAAGGCCAGGGGCAGCAGCACCTGCCACGAGTAGGCCATCAGCTGGTCGATGCGCAGCCGCGGGAGGATGGCCCTGGCCCAGAAGAAGAAGAGGATGAACAGCGCTGTCTTGATGGCCATCAGGGGCACCTGCAGCGCCGGCCCCACCTCGTTGCCCAGGGGCCAGTTCCAGCCCCCCAGAAAGACGATGGCCGTCAGGGCCGACAGGAGCACCAGATTGACGTATTCGGCCATCATGAACATGGCCCAGCGCATGCCCGAGTATTCCACGAAGGGGCCGCCCACCACCTCCGACTCGGCCACCGGGATGTCGAAGGGCTGACGGTACAGCTCGGCCAGGGCAGCCACGGTGAAGATGAAGAAGGCCAGGGGCTGCCAGACGATGTAAGGCACCCGCCCCTGCCCGTCCACCAGCTGGACCAGGTCGAGGCTGCCGCGGCCGCCGTCGGGGGTGTGGGCCACCATGGCCACCGCCACCGCCGCCATGACCAGCGGTATCTCGTAGCTGATGAGCTGGGCAGCGGAGCGCATGGCCCCCAGTATGGCGTACTTGTTGTCGGACCCCCAGCCGGCCATCACCAGCCCCACGATGGAGAGGGTGGATACGGCCAGGATGAAGAAGAGGCCCAAGGCCAGGTTGCGCACGAACAGGTCGTCGGTCAGGGGCAGCGTCACCAGCGCCACCACCGTGGGCACCACTACTACATAGGGCGCCAGCTCAAAGGTCCAGCGGTCGGCGCTGTGGGGCCGCACGTCCTCCTTGGTCAGCAGCTTGATGGTGTCGGCCACCGCCTGCAGGGTGCCGTAAGGCCCCACCCGCATGGGGCCCAGGCGGTTCTGGACGCGGCCGATGACCTTCCGCTCCAGGTAGTTGAGGACGATGACAGCCAGGGGGATAGCCACGGCGATGACCAGCAGCCGCAGCAGCCCGTCCAGCCACGGGTTGTCACCGATCACCGGTCCACCTCGCAGAGGACGATGTCGATGGAGCCGAGGATGATGATGGCGTCAGCCACGTAGTTGCCCACCACCATCTCCCGCAGGGCGGACAGGTTGCAGAAGGAGGCCCCCCGGACCTTGTGGCGCCAGGGCTTGTCAGCCCCGCGGGAGACGATGTAGACGCCGTACTCCCCCCTGGGCGACTCGGTGCGGGCGTACACCTCCCCCGCCGGCGGCCGCAGCACCCGCTTCAGCCCCTCAGCCATGATGGGACCGTTCTTGGGCATCTGCTTGAGGGCCTGCTCCACGATGCGCAACGACTGGCGCATCTCCTCCATGCGCACCAGGTAGCGGTCGTAGACGTCGCCCTGGGTTCCCACCGGTATCTCGAAGTCGAAGCGGTCATAGATGGAGTAGGGCTCGGCGCGGCGCAGGTCGTGCTTGACGCCACAGGCCCGCAGCATGGGGCCCGAGAGGCCCCAGTTGATGGCCTGCTCGGGCGTCACCGGCGAGAGTCCTCGGCAGCGGGCCAGGAAGACCTCGTTGTCGGTCATGAGGGCGTCCAGGTCGTCGAGGCCGCGGCGCACGTGGTCGACCACGTAGCGGCAGTGCTCCTCGAAGTCGTCGGGGACGTCCCAGGCCACCCCACCTGGGCGGAAGTAGTTATACATCATGCGCTCGCCGGTGACGGCCTCGAACAGGTCCTGGATGACCTCCCTCTCGCGGAAGGCGTACATGAAGGGGGTGCCGAAGAAGCCCACATCGGTGCCGAAGGCGCCCGCCCACATGAGGTGGCTGGCCACCCGGTTCAGCTCCCCCAGGATGACGCGGATGTATTCGGCCCGTTCCGGCACCTCGAGGCCCATCAGCTTCTCTACCGCCAGGCAGTAGGTCCACTCGGTGTTGAACTGGGCCAAGTAGTCGGTGCGGTCGTGATAGCCGATGATCTGGCGGTAGTCGCAGTTCTCGGGCAGCTTCTCGTTGCCACGGTGCATGTAGCCGATGACGGGGTCGCAGTCCTCCACCAGCTCGCCGTTGACCGTCAGCACCATGCGGAAGACGCCATGGGTGGCCGGGTGCTGCGGCCCCACGTTGATGTGCAGGTCGATGGTCTCCAGCTCGTGCCTGTGCTGGGGGGCGGTGCTGGCCATGGCGGGCCGCTAGCCTCCTTCCCCTTCCTCCTCCAGGCGGCGCAGGGCCTCCTGGACGTATTTGCGCTCCTCCTCGCCGCTGAGGCCCTTGGCGCGGGCCTCCTCCCGGGCCCTCTTGATGACCTCGGCCTTGCGCTGGGCCAGGGCGATGCGGGCCGCCTTGTCGGCGGCGCTGAGGGGTGCCTTGCCCTCGGTGGCGGGCCGGGGGGGAGGGGAAGGGGCCTGGGCGGCCCCCGCCTCCTGCTCGAAGCGGCGCAGGGCCTCCTGGACGAACTTGCGCTCCTCCTCGCCGCTGAGGCCCTTGGCGCGGGCCTCCTCCCGGGCCTTCTTGATGACCTCGGCCTTCTGCTGGGCCAGGGCCACCTTCTGGGCCCGCTCGTCGCCGGCAGCGGGCCGCGCCGCCGGCGCTGCCGCTGGGGCCGCCGCCTCTTTAGCCATCTCCTCCTCGAAGCGCTTGAGGGCCTCCTGGACGTATTTGCGCTCCTCCTCCGGCGGCAGCCCTTTGGCGCGGGCCTCCTCGCGGGCCTTCTTGATGACCTCGGCCTTGCGCTGGGCCAGGGCCACCTTCTGGGCCTTCTCGTCCACCACCTCGGGGGCGCCGGCCGGGGCGGCCATGGCCGCCAGGCGCTCCACCTGCTCCAGCAGGTTCTCCTGCCAGTCCTCGATCTCGGCCAAGGGGTGGCTCTTGCGCAGGGGGTAGTAGCCCAGCCCCTCCTCGGTGAGAAGGGGACGCAAGTCGGGGTGCCCCTCGAAGACGATGCCGAACATCTCCCAGGCCTCGCGCTCGTGCCAGTCGGCGGCCTTCCAGAGGTGGACGACGCTGGGGACGCGGGGGTCGTCGGCTGGGGCACGCACCTTGACAGCGATGGTGTGGCCGTGACGGAAGGAGCGGAGGTGGTAGACCACCTCCAGCTCGTCCAGGTAGTCCACCCCCGACAGGCAGCGCAGGTAGTCGAAGGCCAGGCGTTCGTCCTCCTTGAGGGCGGTCATGAGGCGGAGCAGGTGCTCCCGGGGCACCGTCACCGCCGGATCGAGGGGGGTCGGCACGTACTCGAAGGGCACGTCGGGCAGGGCCTCCCTCAGGAGCTCCAGCACGGGAGGCAGGGCCTGGCCGGTGGCGGTGCCCTCGCTCATGGCGCTAGCGCCCGACCTTGCCCCTTTCCTCCATGATCTTCTTCTGGAGGGCGAGGAAGGCGTCCATCAGGGCCTCGGGCCGCGGGGGGCAGCCGGGCACGTAGACGTCCACCGGGATTATCTTGTCCACCCCCTGCAGCACCCGGTCGTAGCGGGTGTAGGGGCCGCCGTTGGTGGCGCAGGCCCCCATGGAGATGACCCACTTGGGGTTGGGCATCTGCTCGTAGAGCAGCTTCACCGCCGGGGCCATCTTCTTGGTGACGGTCCCCGAGACGATCATGACGTCACACTGGCGCGGCGAAGGCCAGGGGATGATGCCGAACCGGTCCAGGTCGTGCCGGGCCATGTAGGTGGCGATCATCTCGATGGCGCAGCAGGCCAGCCCAAAGGTGAGGGGCCACAGGGAGTTCTTGCGCCCCCAGGCGATGAGCCAGTCGGCCGGCAGCTGGATGATGCCCGGCAGGAGCTGACGGTAGAGGGCCTTGGGGCGGGCATGGGCCTCCGGCGCCGGGGTCAGGGACTTGACCTCGTGCACCACCTCGGGGGGCACCACGTCGGAGCGCGCCCCGGGAGGGTCGTCCCGCACCTCGTAGACCTGCAGGGGCCGTCGCTGGACCATCAGCTATCTACCTCCATTGCAGGACGCCCTTGCGCCAGGCATAGAGGAGCCCGAAGCCAAGGATGACGATGAACACCAGCATCTCGTAGAAGGCCATGGCCCCCACGTCCAGGAAGCTGAGGGCCCAGGGGAACAGGAACACGGCCTCTATGTCAAAGATGAGGAAGAGGATGGCGAACAGGTAGTAACGGAAGTGGATCTGGAAGCGGCCGCGGCCGATGGGCAGCATGCCGCACTCGTAGGTCAGGCCCTTGGGCCGCGTCCGCTGTCGGGGGGAGAGGACTAGGTTAGCCAGGAGGGCACCGCCCACCAGCACGAAGCCGAGGACGGTGGCGATCAGGACCGCGGTATACTGCTCGAACAGGGCCTGGACGTCTGGCACCGCTGGCCTCGACCCCACATGTTACAGGATTGTTCCATCCTCCACAAGCATACTCCCCCCCGCCTATAGCGTCAATAAAAGAAGGGATGGCTTCGCAAACGCCTCAGCCCAGGGCCTGGAGTCGGCGGCGCAGCCCCTCCAGCCGCTGGCGGGCGGCGGCCAGCCGCTCCTCCTCCCTGGCCACCACCTGGGCAGGGGCACGGGCCCGGAACTCCGCCTGGGCCAGACGACGGGCCAGGCCCTCCACCTCCCGCTCGGCCTCCTGGAGCTGCCGTTGCAGCCTCTCCCGCTCCCTTTCCACCTCCACCAGCCCGGCCAGGGGCAGGGCCACCTGGGCCCCGGGGAGGACGGCGGTGGCGGCCCCCTGGGCAGGCAAGGAGGCCGGGTCGGGGGAGATGTGCAGGGGTCGTGCCCGGGCCAGGGCCTCTACGGCAGGGGCCAGGCCCGCCAGCACCCCTGCCTCGGGGCTGGCCACGAAGGCCTCCACCCATCGGCCAGGCTCCACCCTCCACTCGGCCCGCAGGTTGCGCATGGCCCGCACCACGCCCATGACCAGCCCCATCTGGCGCTCGGCCTCGGAGTCCAGCCAGGAACGGCGTGCCCGCGGCCAAGGGGCGGCGATGAGGGCCTCCGTCTCGGCCCAGGCCAGGTGGGGCCGCAGCCGCTGCCAGAGGGCCTCCGTCACGAAGGGCATGAAGGGGTGTAGGAGGCGCAGGGACATGTCCAGGGCGTAGGCCAGGACCGCCAAGGCGTCCCTGTCGCCCTGGCGCAGCCGCACCTTGGCCATCTCCAGGTACCAGTCGCACAGCTCGCCCCAGAAGAACTCGTGCAGGCGTTTGCCCGCCTCGCCGATCTGGAACTGGCGCAACAGCCGCTCCACGCGGCCGATGGTCTGGTGCAGGCGCGACAGTATCCAGCGGTCCTCCAGGGGCAGGGAGCGGCGGCGTCGGCCCGAGGGGGCCTCCACCTTCTCCCCCGGGGCCAGGTGCTCGGCCAGGGCCTGGACGACGAACCGCCCGGCGTTCCAGACCTTGTTGGCGAAGTTGCGCCCCCCCTCCAGCTTCTCGGCCGAGAGGCGCATGTCGTTGCCAGGGGCGGCGCCGGTGGCCAGCACGTAGCGCAGGGCATCACAGCCGTAGCGGTCCACCGCCTCCAGGGGGTCCACCACGTTGCCGAGGCTCTTGGTCATCTTGCGCCCGTGGGGGTCCCTCACCAGCCCATGCAGGTAGACGTAGCGGAAGGGCACCTGGCCGGTGTTGTAGAGGCCCATCATCACCATGCGGGCCACCCAGAAGAAGAGGATGTCGTAGCCCGTCTCCAGGACCGAGGTGGGGTAGAAGCGGCGCAGGTCCTCCGTGTCGTCGGGCCAGCCCAGGGTGGAATGGGGCCAGAGGGCCGAGGAGAACCAGGTGTCCAGCACGTCCTCGTCCTGCCGCAGGTCGGGCGAGCCGCAGGCGCCGCAGCGCTGCGGGTCGCGCATGGGGTCGTCCCGCGGCGGCACCGTCACGGCCCCGCAGGCCCCGCAGTACCAGGCCGGGATCCGGTGCCCCCACCAGAGCTGCCGCGAGATGCACCAGTCGCGGATGTTCTCCAGCCAGTGCAGATAGATGCGGACGAAGCGACGGGGGACGATGCGCACCCTCCCCTCCCGCACGGCCCGGACGGCCGGCAGGGCCAGGGGACGCATGCGCACGAACCATTGCTCGCTGACGATGGGCTCCACGATGGTCCCGCAGCGCTGGCAGTGGCCGATGCTGTGCCGGTGGGCCTCCTCCCGCTCCAGCAGTCCCAGCTCCTGCAGCCGGCGGGCCATCTCCTTGCGCGCCTCGAAGCGGTCCAGGCCCGCCAGTGGGCCAGCCTGCTCGTTCATGCGCCCGTCAGGCCCGATGCTGACGATAGCCGGCAGGCGGTGACGCTCGCCGATCTCGAAGTCCAGGGCGTCATGCCCCGGGGTTATCTTCAAGGCACCGGTGCCGAAGCGGGGGTCCACCGCCTCATCGGCGATGATGGGGACCGGCCGCCCCACCACCGGCACCAGGCAGCGGCGGCCGATGAGGGGCCGCCACCGCTCCACCTGGGGGTTCACGGCCACGGCCACGTCGGCCACGATGGTCTCGGGCCGGGTGGTAGCCACCACGATGAACTGGTCGGTGGGGCGGCCCTGGTCGTCCAACAGGGGGTAACGGACGAACCACAGGCGGCCATCGTGCTCCTGGTGCTCCACCTCCAGGTCCGAAAGGGCGGTGCGGCAGCGGGGGCACCAGTTGATGATGCGCTCGCCGCGGTAGACCAGGCCGTCGTGGTAGAGGCGGACGAAGGTGGTGCGCACCGCCCGCGACGGCCCCTCGTCGAGGGTGAAGCGCTCCCGCGTCCAGTCGCAGGAGGCCCCCAGCCGACGGTGCTGCTGGGTGATGGTGGCCCTGGTCCGCTGCGCCCATTCCCACACCCGCTGCAGAAAGGCCTCCCGTCCCAGGTCGTGGCGGCTCAGCCCTTCCTTGGCCAGCTCCCGCTCCACCACGTTCTGGGTGGCGATGCCGGCGTGGTCCACCCCCGGCAGCCAGAGGGTCGGTTCCCCCTTCATGCGGTGCCAGCGCACCAGCACGTCCTCAAGGGTGTCGGTGAGGGCGTGGCCCATGTGCAGGGCACCCGTGACGTTGGGAGGAGGCATGACGATGCAGAAGGGGGGCTTCTGGGGGTCGCCCCGCGGCTGAAAGTAGCCGCCCTCTTCCCAGAGGCGGTAGATGGCGGCCTCGTGCTGGGACGGCTCGTAGGCCTTGGGCAGCTCCTGGACGGTGGTCATGCTCGGCTGGCCCGGTCAAGGAAGGCCCCGGCTGGCCGGGGCCTGTGCAGCGTGGCGGCGCCTTGCATTTTACTTCCTGCCCACCGTCCCGGTCAACGAAGTCCGCGCCCCGGGACGGCGGGGAGGTTGCCCCTAACGCACAGGTTATGGTATGCTCCTAGCGGCCGCGCCTCGGCTGCAGCGGCCGTCAGCCAGGTACCATGGACTTTCGCCTATCGCCCGAGGACGAGGCCTTCCGCCAGGAGGTGCGGTCCTGGCTGCGGGAGAACCTCCCCCGCGACTGGGAGGACCAGGTCCCCGAGGGCGAGACGTGGGAGTTCACCCGCCACTTCACCCGTAAGCTGGCCGAAAAGGGGTGGGTGGTGCCCTACTGGCCTAAGGAGTATGGCGGCCTGGGGCTCTCCCTCTGGCGGCAGCTCATCTTCCGCGAAGAGATGTCCTACCACCGGGCGCCCCTGGGCTACATATCCATCGGTGTGGACTGGGCCGGCCCCACCATCATCGTCTACGGCACCGAGGAGCAGAAGCGGGAGCACCTGCCCCGCATAGCCCGCGCCGAGGTGATGTGGTGCCAGGGCTTCTCGGAGCCCAACGCCGGCTCCGACCTGGCCAACCTGGATACGCGGGCCGTTCGCGACGGCGACGAGTACGTGGTCAATGGCCAGAAGATCTGGACGTCGGGCGCCCACCGCGCCGACTGGATGATCCTCCTGGCCCGCACCGATCCCGAGGCGCCCAAGCACAAGGGCATCTCCTACTTCCTGGTGGACATGAAGAGCCCGGGCATCACCGTCCGCCCCCTCATCGACATGATGGACAACCACGGCTTCAACCAGGTCTTCTTCGAGAACGTGCGGGTGCCGGCCCGCAACCTGCTGGGGGAGGAGAACCGGGGCTGGTATATGGCCACCACCACCCTGAACTTCGAGCGCTCGTCCATCGGCGGCGCGGCGGCATCCCGCCGCCTGCTGGAAGACCTGGTGGAATACGTGCGCGACTCCTCCCTGCCCGAGGGCAGGCGCCTGGACGACCCCCGTGTCCGCTACCAGCTGGGCGAGGCGGCCCTGGAGATGGAGATCGGCCGCCTCCTGTCCTACCGCGTCGTCTCCCTCCAGGCGCGGGGCCAGGTGCCCAGCTACGAGGCGTCCATCGCCAAGCTCTACAACACGGAGATGGGCCTGCGCCTGGCCCGCAGGGGCCTGGCCATCCTCGGCCTCTACGGCCAACTGCAGCCCAAGTCCCGCTGGGCACGGCTGCGGGGCCGCTTCGAGCGGCAGTACCAGTGGATGACGGCCATGGTGGTGGGCGGCGGCACCTCGGAGATACAGCGCAACCTGATAGCCATCCGCGGTCTGGGCCTGCCCAGAGACTGAGGGGGCAGGCCCGGCAGGCGGGTGCTCGGTCCGAGGCAAAAAGACGGTGGAGGTGTAGCGATGGACCTGGGCCTGGACGAGCAGCAGGAGATGCTGCGCAACTTCGCTCGGGACTTCCTGGAGAAGGAGTGCCCCGAGCAGCTGGTGCGCCAGATGGAGGAGGACGAGAAGGGCTACTCGCCCGACCTCTGGCGCAAGATGGCCGAGCAGGGCTGGATGGGCCTCATCATCCCCGAGCAGTACGGCGGGGCGGGGATGCGCATCACCGACCTGGCGGTGCTGCTGGAGGAGTTCGGCCGCTTCCTGGTGCCGGGGCCCTTCATCCCCACGGTGGTCCTGGGGGCCTACCCCATCATGCTGGCCGGCAGCGAGGACCAGAAGCAGCGCTTCCTGCCCCGCATCGCCGCCGGCGAGCTGATCATGACCATGGCCCTCACGGAGCCCTCGGCCAAGTGGGACGCCGACGGCGTCCAGATGGAGGCCCGCCAGGAAGGCAACGACTGGGTGCTCAACGGGACCAAGCTCTTCGTCCAGGACGCCCACGTCACCGACTACATGGTGGTGGCGGCCCGCACCGCCAGGGGGGCCGATCCCGAGGAGGGCATCACCCTCTTCCTGGTGGACTCGCGCTCTCCAGGCATCAAGTTCGAGCTGCTGCGCACCATCGCCTCCGACAAGCAGTGCGAGGTGACCTTCGAGAACGTGCGGGTGCCCCAGGAGAACGTGCTGGGGGAGGTGGGCAGGGGCTGGCCGGTGGTCCAGCGCACCAAGCTGCTGGCAGCGGTGGCCGCCTGCTCCTACCTGGTGGGGCTGGCCCAGCAGGACTTCGACATCACCCTCAACTACGCCAAGGAGCGGGTCCAGTTCGGGCGGCCCATCGGCTCCTTCCAGGCCATCCAGCACAAGCTGGCCGACGCCGTCATCGACGTGGACGGCTGCCGCTTCATCACCTACAAGGCGGCCTGGAGCCTGCAGGAGAACGAGCCCGACGCCGAGCTGATGGTCTCCATGGCCAAGGCCTGGTGCAGCGAGGCCTCGCGGCGGGTGGTGGCCCACGGCCAGCAGATCCACGGCGGCATCGGCTTCACCAAGGACTACAAGATCCAGCTCTACTTCCGCCGCCAGAAGTGGATGGAGCTGATGTGGGGCGACGCCGA